>JANWJK010000104.1 GCA_025452005.1 Acetobacteraceae bacterium
AGATGCGGCCCGGGTCGGTACTGGTGGACATCGCAATTGACCAGGGCGGCTGCTTCGCGACCAGCCGCCCGACCACGCATACCGCGCCGACCTATGTGGTGGATGGCGTGGTGCATTACTGCGTCACCAATATGCCGGGCGCGGTCGCGCGCTCGTCCACCTTCGCGCTGACCAATGCGACGCTGCCGTTCGTCATCGCGCTGGCCGAGAAGGGCTGGCGGCGCGCGCTGTCCGACGATCCGCATCTGCTGCACGGGCTGAACGTGCACGCCGGCAAGGTGACGTACGAGGCGGTGGCGCATGATCTGAACCTGCCGTTCGCGCCGGCGGAGACGCTGCTCGCAGCATAACGCGGACGTTGCCGTCCGCTGGAGAGACCACCGTGCGAATCCTGTCCCTGCTGGTGCTTGTCACGCTCGCGCTGCCTGGTTCGCAGGCCTCCGCGCGTGTGATGGAGGTCGGCGATGCCGCCATCGTGGAACAGGTAAGGTCCGCCGTGGTGAACATCGCCGAGTGGAAGGTGCGCGCCGCCACGGAGCCTGGCGGTTCGCCACGGCGGATAAAGGTCTATGCCTCGGGCTTCGTCATCGATCCGTCAGGCATCATCGTCACCAACAAGCATGTCGTTGACGGGGCGCTGCAAATGCATGCGATCTTCAGCAACGGCGATCGGGCGCCGGCGCGACTGCTGGCCGCCGCGGCGATGCTGGACCTGGCGGTCCTGAAGGTGGATGTCGATCATCCCCTGCCCGCCCTGAAGTGGGGCGACAGCGACAGGCTGCAGGTCGGCAATCCGGTGCTGACCATGGGCAATCCGCTGGGTCTCGGCATGTCGGTGTCCGCCGGGATCGTCAGCGCGCTCAATCGCAATCTGCACGACAGTCCGTTCGACGATTACATCCAGACCGATGCAGCGATCAACTATGGCAACTCAGGCGGGCCACTGGTCGATGGCAATGGCGATGTCGTCGGCATCGATACCGCGTTGTACAATCCCGAGGCGGCCGGCGGCTTTATCGGCATCGGCTTCGCTATCCCGTCCAACCTCGCCGCGTACGCCGTGCGCTTCCTGCTCAATCCCGATCATCCAAAGCTCGGATGGATCGGCGTCACCTTGCAGGACATGGACGACAGGCTGGCGGAAGCGATGGGGGCACCGAAAGCGACCGGTGCGATCCTGTCGGCGGTCGATCCATTGGGGCCTGCCCGTCAGGCAGACCTGCGGCCGGCCGACGTGCTGGCGACCATCGACGGCGTGCAACAAAGCGACTCCCGTGCATTCATGCGCAGCATTGTCGAGCTTCCGGTCGGGACGACGGTGCACCTCGCGGGCTGGCGCAATGGCAAGCCGCTGAACGCCACCGTCAGCGTTGCGGCATGGCCTAACTATATGCCGGCGCAGGGTGTCATGCGTGAGCAGGCCGCCCAGATGATGATCGAGAAGGCACCCGATCCAGGCTTGCGGCTCGCGCCCCTCACCGAACAGGCACGCAAGCAGTACGGGCTCGATCCGACGTTGCATGGTGCCCTGGTGTCGGCGGTCGAACCAGATTGCGAGGCACGCGACCTTGGCATCCAGCCAGGCGATGTCATCACCTACGTGCAGGATCAACCGATCGCCTCGCCGGACGACGTGCGGCACGCGATCGAGACCGCGCACCAGGAACGCCGCACCTACCTCGCCATGCTGGTGCAGTCCAAGAGCGGCGTCCGCTGGGTCTCGCTGTCGATCACGAGCGCCGATTCATAGCCGCTCCGCCGTGCGCGGCTGACCGTAGGTCTGGTACCGCTGGTGCGCCGCCTGCATTTCCTCGGCGGTCAGCAGCCGTACCGCTCCGGCTGCGCGTGCCAGCAGATACTGCCGGCACAGCGTCTCCAGCACCAGCGCCGCGGTCAGTGCCCTCTCCCCGGTCGTTGCGTGCACGATCATGCCGTGATTGGCGAGCAGGCAGGCGGTGCGCCCGGTCAGCGCCGCCACGGCGAGCCGCGCCAGTTCCGGCGTGCCGAACGTGACATACGGTGCGCACCGAACATCGTCGCCGCCGAAATTCGCCACCATGTAGTGGAACGGCGGCAACGCCTCGTTGAGGCACGCGAGCGCGGTGCAGGCATCGGCATGCGTGTGCACGACGCAGTGGGCGGCTGGATAGGCCAGGTAGATCGCGGCATGCATCGCCCATTCGCTGGACGGTGCCGCATTGCCCTTCACGTCGCCCGCCAATGTCATGGCCACGAGCGCGCCGGCGTCCAGCGTGTCAGCCGAGCAGCCGGACGGCGTGATGATCATCCCGCCGCGCGTGCGGTGGCTGACGTTGCCGGAACTGGCGACGATCAGCCCGCGGCGGCCCACTTCGCGATAGGCCGCCACGACATCTTTTCGCGCCTGGGCGTCCGTCACATCAGGAACACGCCCTTGCCGTCCGCCTGCTGGTCGAACAGCTTGTACGCCTGCTCTGCCTGCTCCAGCTTCCAGCGATGGGTGAACAGCGCATCGACGTCGATCTTGCGCTCGACGCAGAACGTCGCGCACTCGGCCTGGATGATGTTGGAGAACGTCCACGACGCGATCAGCGTCATCTGCCGGCGCAGCAGCATCGGGCTGACATCGATCTTCACGTCGCCGCCCTCGCCGACGAAGCACATCGTGCCCCATACCTTGGTGCCGCGGATCGCATTCGCCCGCGCTTCCGGATTGCTCGACGTGTCCAGCGACACATCGGCGTAGCGTCCGTGGGTCAGGTCCTTGATCGCCGCCACCGGATCGTTCGAGCCGGGATCCACCACCTCGTCCGCGCCGAAGTCCTTGGCGCGCTGCAGCCGCTGCGGGTTGACGTCGAGCGCGATCACCCTGGCACCCATCGCCTTGGCGAACTGCGTGCCGGCAAGTCCCACCGGCCCCTGGCCGAATATCGCGATCGTGTCGTTGCCGGAGAGCCGCATCCGCCGCAGCGCGCTGTACGCCGTGCCGGAGCCGCACGAGATCGCCGCGCCGGCGGAGAATGACAGCTCGTCCGCCAGCGGTACCAGCGTGTTGGCCGGCACCTTCAGATACTTCGCGTGTCCGCCATGCGAGTTGCTGCCGTACACCTTTACCGGCACTTCCTGGCAGAGCTGCTGCCAGCCCGAGCGGCAGTGATTGCACTGAGTGCAGCCTTGGTAGTGGTGCACCATCACCCGTGCGCCGACCTTCGCTTCCTTGTCCGTGACGCCGGGCCCCACCGCGGCCACCACGCCGCACGGCTCGTGACCGGCGATCACCGGGTTGGGGTTGGCCGGCAATCCTGTGGCGTTGGCGCCGCCGCTGGTCTTCGGCCGGCGATACTGATGCAGGTCGCTGCCGCACATGCCGGAGGCCTTCATCTCGACCACCACCTCGTCTGGGCCTGGCGTCGGGTCGGGAAACTCCATCATCTCCAGTTCACGGCCGCCGGTGAACACGACACCACGCATGGTTCCCTCCTGTCGGTTTGGCGAGAGGTTATCGCGGTCGCATCGGCATTGCGAGGCGGCGAAGCCAGGTCGGCGGCCGGCATCGCGCGGATAATCCTTGCAACAGCCGGCAACCGCAGGTTGGATGCCTGCCGGAATAAAAACCGACGGGGGACAAGACATGCGCCCGGCAAGACTGGAGCGCACGGACCGGCCGCGGAAACCTGGGCGCCGGCGGCTGTTGGCGGTCGCCGTGCCGGTTGGGATGACAGTCGTCCTGACCAGGCTGTTTGCCGCGCCCACAGACCCTCCTCCAACTCTTTCGGATGCGGTGGCGGTCCTGGAAAGGGAACGCTCGGCGGCTGAGCAGTACGCCGTGGTGCTGGCCACGGTCGGGCGCAAGGACATCGACCGTTATGTGCGCGGCATCCAGTTCTATGCCGACGCGAAGGCCGAGTTCGACGGGCTGATCGCGGCGCTGCGCTTCGACCTGATCGAGGGCAACAATCCCGCCAAGTCGCAGAGGTTCTCCACCGCGCTGCAAGGTGCGGCCAAGAAGCGCATCGCCTTCACCGACTTCGTCAGCGACGAGGTGGTGGGCAAGGTCGAGGGTGCCAGGCCGGGGCTGTTGGACGTTGTGAAAGTAGTGCCGGACCTGGTGAAGGCGATCACTGACGCCGGGCTGGCGATCTGGGATTCTTTCCGTAAGGCAAGCAAGGAGCGGCGGGACGCCATCCTGGCGGAGATCGATCGCCTGCGCTGGCGCTCCTTCGCCGACCTGGCGCCGAAGGCGGGGAACTGAGGAGGCGGTGATGGGCGCAGCACGACTGGTCTGGCTGGCGGCGCTGGCGCTGCTGACGGCGGCGCCGGCGCGAGCGCAACCTGACGGATTGCCGACCGAGCCGATGCTGCGGATCAACGCGCCGAGCCATATCGCGAAGATTAGTCGCATAGCAACCGACGCGGCGGAGCGCTTCGCGGTCACCGCCTCGGACGACAAGACGGTACGGGTCTGGTCGCTGCCGGACGGAACGCTGCAGCGGGTGATCTGGGTGCCGCGCGGCGAGGGCAACCTCGGCAAGGCTTACGCCGTGGCGCTGTCGCCGGACGGCGGCACCATCGCTGTGGGCGGTCGGACCTCGCCTGGCGCCGATGAGAACGTCTATCTGTTCGACCGTGCCTCGGGCGCGCTGGTGCGGCGGCTGCCCGGCCTGTCGGACGTCGTCCTCCACTTGGCGTTTTCGCCGGACGGCAGGCGGCTTGCCGCCGCGCTCGGCGGGGCGAAGGGCATCCGGGTGTTCGACGTCGCAGACGGCTACCGTCCGCTGCCAAGCGACGGCGACTACGGCGGTGCTAGCTACTGGGTGGATTTCGACCGCACCGGCCGCTTGGTCTCGGCTAGCCTCGACGGCTTCGTCCGGCTCTATGCGGCGGACCGCTACGACAGGCCGGCGGTCCCGAAGGTCAGGGTGCCGGGCATCGGCCGGCCCTGGTCAGTCGCGTTCTCACCCGACGACAGGCGCGTCGCTGTCGGGGATTATGACAGCGCGACAGTGGCGGTGCTGCGCGACCGCGACCTGCGGCCGGAGACCTTCCCCACGGTCACCGGCCTGGATGCCAGCGGGGTCAGTGTCGCTTGGTCGCAGGACGGCCAGCAGTTGTTTGCCGAAGGTTATCACCTCGGCCACTGGGATCGCCTGGCCCGGCGCTGGGACAAGGCGGGCGCGGGTGGCTCCGTCGACATCTTTGGCGCGCACGATACTGTCATGCAGTTCGTTCCGCTGCGCGGCAGGCAGATGCTGTTTGCCGACCAGAAGGGCTACGGGCTGATCGACTCGGCCGGCAAGGCCAAGCGACTGCAAGATCAGGGCAGCATCGACAACCGTTATGCAACGACGAGCCTGCGGATCAGCACCGATGCGCGGACGGCTCAAGTCACCGATCAGGCGTCGGGCCGCGTGCTGCGCTTTGCGTTCGCGCGCCGGACCGTTGCGGTCGATCCGGCCGAGGACAACGCGCTGGTCGCCGCGGTCACCGGCTCCGACCGCATCAAGGTCACGGACTGGGAGGACAATGTCTCCCCGAAGCTGAACGGCAAGAAGCTCGTCCTGCTACAGGACGAACCCAGCCGTAGCTTGGCGTTGGTGCCGACGACCGACCGATTCGTGCTCGGCGCCGAGTGGTCGTTGCGGCTGTTCGACGCTGGCGGCAAGGCGGTCTGGTCCGAACCGCGCCCGGTTCCCGGCGCGGTCTGGGGCGTCAACGTCTCGGCGGACGGCAGGCTGATCGTCGCTGCCTACGGCGACGGCACCATCCGCTGGCATCGGGTCAGCGACGGTGCGCAGCTTCTGGCGCTGTTCATGCACCCGGACGGCAAGCGCTGGGTCGCATGGACACCGCAAGGCTACTACGACGCCTCGGCCGGAGCTGACGACCTGATCGGCTGGCAGGTCAATCACAGCTACGACAAGGCGCCCGACTACTTCCCGGCTTCGCAATTCCAGCAACGCTTCAACCGCCGCGATGTGATTGCGCGCGTGCTCGATACACTCGACGTCGACGCGGCGGTGGCGGAGGCCGATAAGGCGGCGGGCCAGCCGGTCGCCAAGGCAGCGCCGCTCGCGACATCGGCCCTGACCCCCGTGGTCGAAATCAAGGATCCTGCCGCCGCGGTCAGCGAGCAGACCAGCCGCGACTTCGCGCTCACCTACCTTGCCCGCATGACCACGCCCGATCCGATCGAGCGGGTAGAGGCGCTGATCGACGGCGTTGTCGTCAAGGCGCAGGACGTTCCCCTCCTCACCGACGCCGACAAGCGGATCGGCAGCCTGCATTTCGCGCTGCCGCTGCGTGACGCCAAGATTTCGGTGATCGCCTACAATGCCAACGGCGCGAGTCAGCCGGCCTCGATAAAGGTGCTGTGGCGCGGCCCGGGGCGCGAAGAAAAGGTGACGCTCTACGTGCTGGCGATCGGCGTTACCCGCTATCAGGCCAAGGGTCTGCCCAAGGTCAGCTTCCCGGCGAAGGACGCGCACGACTTCGTCGCACTGGCCAAGGCGCAGGAAGGTGGTCTGCTATATGGGCGGGTCGTGCCATTTCGGAAGGATGAACACGAGAGCCTGGAGGATGAAATGGCGACGCACGACAACATCCTCGACGGGCTGGACTGGATCGAACACGCGGTGGAGAATTCAAGCGACGTCGCCATGATCTTCCTGTCCGGTCATGGCATGAACACGCCCGACCAGCATTATCGGTTCCTGCCGTACAACTACGATCCGGATCACAAAGAGCGCACCACGATCTCGGATTCCGATCTACAGCAATACATCACCAAGATCCGGGGCAAGACGCTATTCTTCTTCGATACCTGCTTCTCCGGCAATGTGGTCCCCGGCAGCAGGGCCGTGGACAGCAAGCCCGACGTGGACAAGTTCGCCAATGAACTGCGTTCGGCGAAGAACGGTGTCGTCGTCTTCACCTCATCGACCGGTGACGAGCTGTCATTCGAGCCGCCCAATCTCAAGAATCCCGACGTGAAGAATGGCGCCTTCACCTGGGCGGTGCTGGACGGATTGCGTGGCGGGGCCGCGCGTCAGGGCGTCAACGTCGTGTCGCTGACCGATCTCTCCAACTATGTTGCGCATACGGTACATGATCTGACGGGCGGCAATCAGCACCCGATGATGGCGATGCCGGTCACGGTCCAGGACTACCCGATCGCCTCGGTTACCCGGTAGCCTACCGCGCCTGCGCGCTGGCCTCGCTGCGTGTCGCGCCGGCGCGCGCCGCCAATGCCGCGGCCATGAAGCTGTCGAGGTCGCCGTCCAGCACCGCGTCGGGATTGCCCTTTTCCACCCCGGTGCGCAGGTCCTTCACCAACTGATACGGCGCCAGCACGTAGTTGCGGATCTGGTGCCCCCAGCCGATGTCGGTCTTGGCATTCTCTACCGCCGCAGCCGCCGCCTCGCGCTTTTGCAGTTCCGCCTCGTACATCCGCGCCTTCAGCATCGCCATCGCCATCGCGCGATTGCGGTGCTGGCTGCGGTCGGTCTGGCACGCGACGATGATGCCACTCGGCAGATGCGTGATGCGGATCGCGCTTTCCGTCTTGTTGACATGCTGCCCACCCGCGCCTGACGCGCGATAGGTGTCCACCTTCAGGTCGCTCTCGTTGATGGTGATGTCTATGTTGTCGTCGACCACCGGATACACCCAGACGCTGGCGAAGCTGGTGTGCCGCCGCGCCGCCGAATCGAACGGGCTGATGCGCACCAGGCGGTGCACGCCTGCCTCGGTCTTCAGCCAGCCATACGCGTTCGCACCGCCGACCTGCAACGTTGCCGACTTGATGCCGGCCTGCTCGCCCTCGCTCTGCTCCAGCAACTGCACCTTGTAGCCGTGCTGCTCGGCCCAGCGCATATACATGCGCATCAACATCTCGGCCCAGTCCTGCGCCTCGGTGCCGCCGGTGCCGGCGTTGATCTCGATATAGGCGTCGTTGGCGTCGGCCTCGCCGGCCAGCAGGCTTTCGATCTCGCGCCGCTTCGCTTCCTCGGCCAGCGTACGCAGCGCGGTCGTGCCCTCCTCGATCATCGCCGCGTCGCCATCCGCCTCGGCCATCGCGAGCAGTTCAAGCGTGTCGGCAACGTCCTGCTCGAGCTTGCGCACGCCCTCCATCTGCCCGGCAAGCTGATTGCGTTCGCGCATCATCTTCTGCGCGGCGGCAGCATCGTTCCAAAGACCGGGATCCTCGGCGCGCGCGTTCAGTTCGGCGAGGCGTCCTTCGGCGACATCCCAGTCAAAGATGCCTCCTCAGCAGCGCGACCGACTGCTTGATCTGTTCGTTCAGGGCGTCCGAATCGGCTGACATGGCTTGCTAATATAATCCGCCCAAGGTGCTGTCGACCCCGCCATGCGAAGGGGTCGTGCTGTCCTGGCCGTCGGGCGTTGCCGCCACCGCACCACCCATCGACCGCGACGCACCAGGCACCTGGTCCGGCTTGAACGCATCCGTCACGCTGCCGTGCCCGCTTTCCCACGTCGCCATCGTCACGCCGGGCGGCTGCTGGAACGTCAGCACAGGCCGGCCCTTCAGGGCGACCGCCATGAAGTCGTGCCAGATCGGGCCGGCAACCTGCGCGCCCGTCTCGTTGTTGCCCAGCGTCGCCGGATTGTCGAAGCCGACCCAGACCGTCGTCACCAGATCGGGCGTGAAGCCGGAGAACCATGCGTCGGTGAAATCCTGTGTCGTGCCGGTCTTGCCGGCGATCGGATGGCCGAGTCCTTCCACCACCCGCACACCCGTGCCGCGCGTCGTCACGCCCTGCATCATGGTGACGATCTGGAACACCGAGGCGCGGTCGGCGATCTCCTTGCGCTGGTCGGTGAGTACCGGCGTGGTTCCCTGGTCCGTGCAGTCGCCGCAGGAAATCGCCGCGGGCCGCCACACCACGTGGCCGTCAGGATCCTGCACACTGTCGATCAGCGTCGGGATCACCTCGTGTCCACCCTCCGCCAGCCCGGCATAGGCGCCCGCCTCGCGCAGCACCGTGGTATCGACGGCGCCAAGCGCGGCGGGCAGTACGCGCGGCATCGCTTCCACCTCATGGAAGGCGATGGCGGTCTGTGCGATCGCCTCCATGCCGACCGCCTGCGCCACGTGCAGCGTCACCAGGTTCAGTGACCTCTCCAGCGCGATGCGCAGTGGCGTCGGGCCGCCGAAGTCCATCTCGAAATTGTTCGGGCGCCAGCGGCCCGCCGCCGTGTCCATCACGATCGGTGCGTCCATGAAGCGCTGGCTGGGCGAGAAGCCCTTCTCCAGCGCGGTCAGATAGACGAACGGCTTGAAGCTGGAGCCTGGCTGGCGCTGCGCCTGCGTCGCGCGATTGAACTGGCTGCCCTCGAAACTCCAGCCGCCGACCATCGCGAGCACGCGGCCGTTGGTCGGATCGAGCGACACCAGCGCGCCCTGCACCGCGGGTATCTGCCGCAGTGCCAGGCGCGGCAGCGGTGGCGGCGCGGGCTTGGCGTTCTTCGCCGGCTGCGCGGCCGACGCAACGGCGTTGGGCTCGACCATCACCACGTCGCCCTGCTGCATGACATCCGCCATGCGGCGCGGCGCCGGTCCGGGCTTGTTGTCCTTTACCGGCCGCGCCCAGCCGATATCGGACAGCGCCAGCGTGCCGGTGCGCGGCTGCGGCGACGCGCCGGACGTGTCGAGCCAGCCCAGCCGCGCCTCGCCGTCGGTGGTGTCCAGCACGGCGGCGAGTTTCCATTCCGGCAACATGCCTGGCGGCCGAGCGAGCTGCGCCAGTGGCTCCGCCCAGGCCTTTGCCAGCGCCGGGCCGCCGTCGAGGTGTCCGACCGGACCGCGCCAGCCACCCATCTTGCGGTCGTAGGCCATCAACCCGTCATGCACCGCCTTCTCCGCGGCGAGTTGCAGCGCTGGATCGAGGCTGGTGCGAACCATCAGCCCGCCCTGCGTCGTCACATCGACACCGAACTGCGCGATCAACTGGCGGCGCGTCTCCTCGGCGAACCAGTCGGCGCCGGGAATCGGCTGCGGCCGGCGGAATTCGGACGGCACGATCGCCTCGGCCTTCGCTGCCGCCGCCTGGGCGACCGAAATGATGTGGTCCTCGGCCATCCGGTCCAGGACCCAGTCGCGCCGTGCCTTGGCGGCGTCTGGGAATTTGAACGGATTGTAGTTGTTCGGCGCCTTCGGCAACGCGGCGAGGAATGCCGCCTCGGACAGCGTCAGCTTGTCGAGCGGCTTGTTGAAATACGCCTGCGCCGCCGCCGCGACGCCGTACGAAGCCATCCCGAGATAGATCTCGTTCAGATACAACTCCAGGATGCGCTGCTTCGAGAGATTCTGCTCGATACGCATCGCCAGGATCGCTTCACGGGCCTTGCGTGTGATCGAAAGCTGATTGTCCAGCAGCATGTTCTTGGCGACCTGCTGGGTGATGGTGGATGCGCCGACCGGCCGTCGCTGGCCCATATGCGACAGGTTGAAGGTGGCGGCGCGCACGATCGCCAACGGATCGACCCCCGGATGCGTCCAGAAATGCTGATCCTCGGCCGATACGAAGGCGTGCTTCACCATGTCGGGGATCGCCGAATACGGCACGAAGATGCGACGCTCCGTGGCAAGCTCCGCCATCAGGCGCGAGTCGCCGGCGTAGACGCGGCTCATCACCGGCGGGCGGTAGTTGCGCAACCCGTCGACGTCCGGCAGGTCCGCGCTGAAGCGCTGCCACGCGAAGTAAGCGCCCGCGCCGCCGACCACGCCCACCAGCAGCCCGATGGCGAGCAGCCCGCCCATCACGCCACGCACGAACCGGCGGAACAGACCTCGGCGGCGCTTGCGCGGCGGCGGTGGTTGGCGCCTGCGGCCCTGGCGATCGTCCGAAGGCGGTGGCACCAGTTTGTCGCCGGCGGTCAACGGTTCGCTCATGGTTCAGCGATATGGTCTATTTCGACGCTGCCGACCAGCAAAGAGAACGCTAGTCAGACATCCATTTCGCGCGATCATCCTGCGCCACGCGGGCAGCGGTGACGAAATAGGCATCGACCGCGCGCTTCATCGCCTCGGCGATGCGCGTGCGATGTCGCGGACGGCGCAGTTCCGCTTCATCGACCGGATTGGACATGAAGCCCATTTCCACCAGCACGCTCGGGATGTCGGCGGCTTTCAGCACAACGAAACCGGCATGCCGCTCGGGGTTCGGCAGCATGGGCAGGTTATCGTCGAGATTGCCGACCATACTGCGGGCGAGCTGGCTGGAGCCGATGCGCGTCTCTCGTCGTACCAGGCTGGCCAGGATGCGGGCGATCTCGGGCGAAGTATTGAAGCCCGCGCCGCCGAACCGGTCGGCGCTGTTCTCGCGCCGCGCCAGCGCCGCGGTCTGCGCGTCGGAGGCCGAATCGGCGAGCGTGTAGACGCTCGCGCCGCGCACCGAATGGTCGGACAGTGCATCGGCGTGCATCGAGACGAACAGCGCCGCGCCATGCGCCTGCGCTCGCGCGACCCGATCGTCCAGCGGGATGAAGGTGTCGCGCGTCCGGGTCAGTGCGACCCGATAGCGCCCCTCCGCCTCGAGCTGGCGCTTCAGCTCCAGCGCGGCGGCGAGCGACACGTGCTTCTCGTAGGTGCCGGAAACCCCGACGGCGCCGGGATCCTTGCCGCCGTGGCCGGGGTCCAGCATCACCAGCGGCGCCGGGGGCCGGGTGGCCGTCCGGCCATGCGCAGCAGTGCCCGAGGCGGCGGCTGCCAGCGCCGCGTCCATCCGCCCAGGCAGCAGGAACGTGCCGATGATGCCCGTCCCCGACGCGAGGCGGCCGAGGAGCAGGCGACGCGAGACCGGTGGACAAGGCGGCATGGCGTCTTGTTAACACATCGGTTGCAGAATTGCACTTTCCGCGTTGATTAAGGCGGGTTCATGATCGCGAAGCGGCCGGGACAACCATCGCTTGCGGCGCAGCCCGCTTTGCTTCATGGTCAGGCCTGCTCAGGTGACGCACCTGGGGCAGGCGGGATTACCCGCCGCCGCAGGCAGGGAACCGGGGAAAGCGATGGCTCGTGTGTCCTGCCGAACCGCGCGTTCGGCGGGGCGGGATTCGGGGAGGGTCGCTGTCCGTCGTTGCCGCGTCATCGCCCGCGCCGCGCTGGAAGCGCGCCGGGGATCGGCTGCCGCGATCGGGCTGGCAGGCAGTCCACCTCGCCCGGGGCCAACTCGGGCCGCCAGGGACTGATTATCGTCGGAAGCATGATCCTTTTCGGCCAGGCACTAACGAATCCAGCGTCGATCCCCATCTTTCAGGGCGGGATGACACGCTGCCACAGTGCTCGGCCGGACCACGTTCCGATCCTTGAGCGGACGGGCAAGCCCCCCTTTACACGCCTATTCCGCCGCCCGCCGGTGCGCATCCCACAGGGATCCGCGTCGCGTCGCGGGGCGGCCTATCGGAGTTCAGTACTAGATGACCAAGCGTATGTTGATCGATGCCACGCACGCGGAAGAGACCCGCGTCGTGGTGCTGGACAGTAGCCGGCTGGAGGATTTCGATGTCGAGACATCGACCAAGCGCCAGCTCAAGGGCAACATCTACCTCGCCAAGGTGGTTCGGGTAGAGCCCAGCCTCCAGGCCGCCTTCGTCGAATACGGCGGCAACCGGCACGGCTTCCTTGCCTTCGGTGAAATCCATCCGGACTACTATCAGATACCCGTCGCCGACCGGCAGCGGCTGATCGAGCAGGAGGCCGAGGAGGCTCGCCGCGAGGAGGAGGAGGACGATCGCGCCGCGGAGGAAGCCGCGGGCGAACCAGCCGCACTGACCGAGCCGCCCGAAGAACCGGCATACACCGATGATCAGGAGCCTGTGGCGGATGCCCCGGAGGAACCTCCGGCGGCGCAGCCCGTCGAGATCGTCAGCGAGGTCATGTCCGCGCCGGTCGAATTGTGGGAACCCGTCGTTGCGGCCGACGAGGCACCGGAGCCTCCGGCGATCGAGCCAGCCATCGCGGTGCTGGAGGCAGAAGGTCCGGCCGAAGCGAGCGCCGAACCGGGCGAGGACACCGCGGTCGCGGCCGAACCGATCCCGGAGCTGCCGCCGCCGGAGACCGTGGGCGGCGAAGGCGATGGCGCCGAAGAAACGCGCGAGCGCCGCATCCCGTCGCGCTTCCTGCGCAACTACAAGATCCAGGAGGTCATCAAGCGCCGGCAGATCCTGCTGGTGCAGGTGGTGAAGGAGGAGCGCGGCACGAAGGGGGCGGCGCTGACCACCTACCTGTCACTCGCCGGACGATTCTGCGTGCTGATGCCGAACTCGCCGCGCGGCGGCGGGATTTCGCGCAAGATCACCTCGGCCGCCGATCGGCGCCGGCTGAAGGAGATCATGGCCGAGCTCGAGATCCCCAAGGGGATGGGCCTGATCGTGCGCACCGCCGGCGCGAACCGCCCGAAGCCCGAGATCCGGCGCGACTGCGAATACCTGCTGCGCCTGTGGGACGACATCCGTGAGCACACACTGAAGTCCGTCGCCCCGGCGCTGATCTACGAAGAGGCCAGCCTGATCAAGCGGGCGATCCGCGACGTGTATTCGCGCGACATCGATGAGATCCAGGTGGATGGCGAGGAAGGCTGGCGCGCGGCGCACGAGTTCATGCGCATGCTGATGCCGTCGCACGCCAAGAAGGTGCAGCTTTGGAAGAACGGCGGCATGCCGCTGTTCGCGAAATACCAGGTCGAGGCGCAGCTCGATTCGATGCTGCTGCCGACCGTGCAGCTTCGCTCCGGCGGGTATCTGGTGATCAACCAGGCCGAGGCGCTGGTGGCGATCGACGTCAACTCGGGCCGCTCGACGCGCGAGCGCGGCATCGAGGAGACCGCGCTGCGCACCAACATGGAGGCGGCGGACGAAGTGGCGCGCCAATTGCGCCTGCGCGACCTCGCCGGCCTGATCGTCATCGACTTCATCGACATGGAGGCGAAGAAGCACAACGGCATGGTCGAGCGCCGCCTGAAGGAGGCGCTGAAGAACGACCGTGCGCGCATCCAGGTCGGCCACATCAGCCATTTCGGCCTGATGGAGATGAGCCGCCAGCGGCTGCGCCCCTCGCTCGCCGAGACCAGCTTCATCGCCTGTCCGCATTGCGGCGGCATGGGACATGTGCGCTCGACCGAGAGTGCCGCGATCCACGTGCTGCGCGGCATCGAGGAGGAAGGCGCCAAGCGCCGAGCCGCCGAGATCGTCGTGTACGCGGCGCCGCAGGTTGCGCTCTACATCCTCAACCATAAGCGCGAGCGACTGGGCGAAATCGAGCAGCGCTATGGCATGCGGGTGCTGTGCCTTGGCGACGATGGCCAGATGACGTCGCAGTACCGCATCGAGCGGATGCGAGCCCAGGTGGTGACCGAGGCGCCGGTGGCGATCACCCAGGAGGTCGCGCTGCCGTCCGAGATCGAGTCCGAGGAAGAGGTCGTCGGCGTCGAGGCCGAAGAGGACGAGGCCGAGACCGAGACCGAGACCGAGGAGGATGCCGTGCGTGCCGTGGCGGGTGAGACCGCCGAAGAGGCCGAGCGCCGTCGCCATCGCCGTCGCCGGCGGCGCCGTGGCGGGCGGCGCGAAGATGCGGCGCCGGCGCCGGCGGTCGAGGGGGTCGCCGCGCCGGTACCCGACGAGGCGGAGCCGGCCGAGATGCATGTCGAAGGCGTGCCGGAGAGCACCGAGGCCACCGAGGACGAAACGGGTGCACGCCGGCGCGGTCGGCGCGGCGGGCGTCGCCGCCGGCACGACGGCAACGGCGAAATGCCGCCGCACGCCGCGCCTGGTGCCGATCAGCCCGACCTGCCGCCGGTCTATTCCGGACCTACGCCCGCGAACCCGTTCGGTGGGCAGACATTCGATATCTTCGACGTGCTGGAGCAGGCGGAGGCGGCGACGCCAGTCTTTGCCGCCGCCGCACCGGAGGTCGAGCGGGCAGATCCGGTCATCCTGGTCGACCCCGAGATGGCGACGCACGACGAGCCAACGCACGACGAGCCGACGCACGAGGAGCCCGGGCCGGTGCTGGTCGAGCCGGAACCGGTTCAGGTCGAGCCGCCGCGCGCCGAACCGGAGCCGGTGGCCGCCGAGCCGGAACCCGAACCGGCGCCGGCAGCCAACGACGCCGCCCAGGCACCCGTGATCCAGCCGATCGTCATCGGTGGCGAGCAGGACGTCGTGGTGGAGAAGAAGCGAGGCTGGTGGCGCCGTTAGCGGTCAATACCCGCGCCATCATAGCCGGCCGACCTGCGTCGGGATGACGGGGTAGACGGCGGGGCAATCGGGTGACTGCGTGAGGATCTTTCGTCGCCGCGGTTCTCGTTGTCATTGCGAGCGAAGCGAAGCAATCCCCAGACAGTTGGGCACTACGATGGAGATTGCCGCGTCGCTGCGCTCCTCGCAATGACAGCGCAACCCGAACTATCGGCCATTCACCCGAGGCCGCGACATCGCAGCGGTGAAATCGGGTCAGACGCGGCGTATCTGTGAACTGACTCATAGTCGTGCAGTGCAATCGGCGAGTAGAGCAATCCACGAAAGCCGCACTGCGATGGCCGAGGGTCGCACCCGATTCTCCGAAGAATCCAGCTCGGCTTTTTTCGCCGGAAGTGGCGTGGGGAATCACCGCTGGCTCCGGCCGCCATGCTCGGCTAGCTGATATTGTCTTCTCGAACGATGTTCGCGTTGTTGCCAAGGAGACGGAAAGCCATGCACCAGCAGTCTTCCAGTCTGCCTGTATATCTTGCTCTGGCACTCGCCGTTCTGGCGGCGATCACCTCGGCGCCAACCGCCGGCCACGATATAGGGCATAAGCTGCTGTGGGCATTGGCCACGCAGGCGGCGGCCGATGACGCCGTCAGCTATCAGGACGAGTTGCAGGCACTCGGCCTGCCGTGATCATCCGCGCCAGAAGTTGTCCTGATCGAAATGTATATACAAAGGCATTTCGTCGATCTGACCGCCGCTTTCGATCAGCTCCACATGCTGTGCTCTCGTGGGCTTCTCGGTCAGCACGACGCACCCGACCAGGGCGATAACCAAGGCGGCCACTCCAGCGACAGCGTTCATGGTGATCTCCTGTGCCGCGATGCCAGCGCCTTGCTGACACCGAGAATCTCGCACAGGGGTTGTGTTCAGCCATATGAAGCGTTTCAGAGTGCGCGTGTCGGATGGCCGGGCACGCCCCGGCCGCGGTAAGACGGCGCGGCGCTATCGCCAATCCTTCAGCCGCGCCGCCGCCTCGCGCATGTCCGCCTCCGGTCCGCAGTAGGAAAAACGCAGGAACCGGTTGCCGCGTTGGTGGTCGAAATCGACGCCGGGCGTCACCGCCACGCCCAGCTCCGCCAGCATCCGGGCACAGAAGGCCGCGCTGTCGTTCGATCGCTCGGCGATGTCAGCGAACAGGTAGAACGCTCCCTCGGCCGGCGACAGCCTGGTGAACCCGGCCTCCGGCAACGTGCGCAGCAGATGATCGCGCGAGCGCCGGTAGCGCGCGACATTGGCCGCCAGTTCGTCATGGCAGTCGAACGACGCCTCGGCTGCCACCTGGGAGATGTGCGGCGCGCTGATGAACAGGTTCTGCGCCAGGCGCTCGACCGGGCGCACCAGGTCCTCCGGCAGCACCAGCCAGCCGATCCGCCAGCCGGTCATCGAGAAGTACTTCGAGATTTTGTTCCCGGTTGCATCCACGTTGTTGCCGCGCTAGACACGTGGGGAAGGGAGCGACCGATAGACCGCATCCTCACCTTGGCCGAGTTGAAGGCGTCCGGCGCCATCATTCCGGCGATTAGCTACGCCCGCGTCTCCTCGGAAAAGCAGTTGCGTGGCGAGGGCCTGAAGCGCCAACGCAAGGGCACCCTCGACTGGATCGCCAAGCACCCGGAGTTGAACATCCGGCTGAACGATGAAAAGACCGATGAAGCCCGGTCTGCCTGGAAAGGTGACCATATTGCGAAGAAGGACGCCGCGCTCGGCAAGCTGCTCGAAATGGTTAAGCTCGGTGACTTGCGGCCGCCGCTGATTATCATAGTCGAGGCGCTCGATCGGCTATCCCGCGAAAACCCTTGGACCGCGAAGGAACGGCTCGCCGGACTGGTGACGCGGCATCCTCGTCGCCACAACCAGGGACAACAAGATATACAGCCTCGATAGCGGCATCGGCGATCTCATCATGTCGGTGGTTTATATGTCCGCCGCCCACGAGGAGTCGGAAAGCAAGTCCGAGCGGGTCCGCGCCACCAAGCAGATTCACGCCATCGAAGCCCAGACCACCAAGCACGTCATCCACAAGAACGTCCCCGGCTGGCTGTATGTCGCCGAAGCGATCAACAGTACCAATCGTGCTACTCGTAAATACGAGAAGATCGATCGCCACGCCGCCACTGTCCTCGCCATGTATCAAATGGCGCTGCACCACGGCGCAGCGTACATCACCCGCTGGCAAATCGAGCACAACATCGAGCCGTTCGGCCGATCGGGTGCCTGGAATATCCGCTAAGTCAAGAACATCTTGAAGTCCCGCGCGCCACTCGGCCACCTGGAGACCAAACATGGCATGATCGAGGACACCTTCCCGCGCATCATTGATGATGATCTGTGGCTCCGTGTTCAGGCCGCGTGCAAGGCGCGCACCGGTAGGGGAGGACACAAGCTGAACACGAGGGTCAACCTGCTCGCCGGCATCGGCCGCTGTGCCGAATGCCAGGGCAACATGCGGATCAATCCACACGGGCGCACTGGACATCGCTACTACGAATGCACCAAACATGCCGTCCTACGGACCTGTTCTAACCGCTGCCGCTACCGCGTGGACGTGATCGAGGTTGCGCGGCTGCATCGGTTCGGCCTTGGTTGGCTGGAACTGGTCCAGGCCATCAAATCGGCTGCGTCCGATTTGATGGCGCTGAGAGAAGGGGCAGCTAGGCTAAAGGCCCGCGAGAAGCGGCTGGCGTCGCACCTGCAAGAGCTAGATGACGATGAGATGTACGATGAGGTGATGGAGCAGTTGCGTGAGCTACGCGGCAAGCGTATCGATGCCGAGACGCGGCTGAGCGCCGCCCAGCAGGCGGCGGCTGTTGCGAAGGCACCGGCCAGGATCGGTGACATCAGCGATAGGCCCGCCCTGGCGACCGCGCTACAACAATTGCTCGTTGAGGTGAAGTTCTATAACAGCAGCCGGGTCGAGCTTCACAGCCAGCGGGCGATGCTGACGGTCATCGCGCGCCAGAACGCGCCCAAGCTCGCGCTGGCGTTCAAGATAAGTGAGCATCACCATAAGGTTGTTTGGCGTGCGGGATCAGGCCGAACGGCAACTGACCGCGCCGAGCAGGCGTCCGACCCAGAGCAAGCCGAGATCACCTGGATCACCGTTTCATCGCCATCGAGCTAAAGGCCGCTTGCAGTCTATCAGCGACTGCTGGAGGTGGCTGGC
>JANWJK010000105.1 GCA_025452005.1 Acetobacteraceae bacterium
CCGCGGCCGCTCACCACGGGCATGGCGCCTTACACGATGGACGTCAACAAGGCGGGAACGCTCGCAGTGGTGTCGAACATGGGCCGTGGCGACGGCGACCAGGATTCGGTGAGCCTGATCGACCTGACGACGACACCGTTCCGCGTGGTGGAGACGGTGGGTGTGCCACCTAGCCCGGAGCCGCTGAAGCTGTCGCCCGACGGGAAGTTCCTCGCGGTGGGAGCGGAGAACGGCACGACCAAGCCGCCGAGCCATCCGTTCCATCACGACAAGGGTGTGCTGACCATGTTCGCGGTCGAGGGCAAGACGCTGCGCCGGCTGGACCAGGCGCCGATCGGTCCGTGGAACGAGGCGATCGCCTTCTCGCGCGATGGCCGCACCATCCTGGTGCAGAGTATGGCGGATCGCGAGATCAACGTGTTCCGTTGGGACGGCCACAAGCTGAAGGCGGGGAAGTCGCTGGTGATCAAGGATGCCGGGCCGGAATCGTTCGCCACGGCGTGGCCGTAGCCAGGCCTGTCGGGAAGCGTTATACGCCGGCCGCGTGAAGCGTATAACGGCGGTGAGCGCGATGTCGCGATGCATTCAGTGCATCGCGGTGAGGGGCCTAAGCCGTCTTTCGCAGCGTCAGCCCGAACTGGATCCATGACACGCCGTGCACGATCAGTTCCACGGCGATCAGCGTGCCGACCACCCACAGGCCGGACCACGGCAGCATCATGTAGAGCATCACCCCGACCACCAGGCTGATGACGCCGCCCACAACCAACAGTCCCCATCCCGGCATGTGCCGATGCTGTATGCCGATGACGATGCGCAGGATGCCGCCCAGGATCAACGCCGCCGCGACGAAGATCGTGATGATCACGGCGCCCGGAAACGGATCGTCCATCAGCAGAAGGCCGCCGATCACGTAGAGGATGCCCACGAGCAGATGCAGCGCGAATGCACCCCACTCGCGATCCATGAAGGCGTGCACGATCTGGAACACGCCTGCCACCAGCACCAGCGCGCCGATGAAGATGACGCCGGCGATGGTGAAGGCGATGACGTCGAACCATGCGATCGCGCCCAGCACGAGCTGGACAATGCCGAGGGCGACGAACCATCCCCATCTGGTGCGCGGTCTGCTGTGGTCGGCGGACGCTGTCAGGTCGCTCATGGCACCAACGTTAACGATGAATGTGCGTCGAGGGCAACCCGGCCTTACCGGGCGCTTGTTTCGGCTTGGCGGGACGCGTATGGGCTGGGCATGCTCGCGGAGCATTCCTCGCGATGACCGTGGCCGCGGCGGCCGGCGGTCTGCACAGGCCGGCGCCGGCGATCGGCATGCTGCTTGCCGTCCTCGGCGTGGTCTACGGCGATATCGGTACCAGTCCGCTCTATGCCTTCAAGGCCAGCATGCAGTTGTTCGGCCGCGTGCCTTTCGCCGCCGCTGAGGTGATGGGCATCCTGTCGCTGATCTTCTGGTCGCTCGTGCTGATCGTTACGATCAAATACGTCAACCTGGTGATGCACGCGGACAACCGCGGCGAGGGCGGCATCCTGGCGCTGATGGCGCTGGCGCAGCGCGTCTCGGTCGGCAGCGGCATCCGCAACGCGCTGACCCTGATCGGCATCGCCGGCGCGTGCCTGTTCTTCGGTGACGGCGTGATCACCCCGGCGATCTCGGTGCTGTCGGCGGTCGAGGGTCTCGAGGTCTCCGCCCCGGAACTGCAGCAATACGTGCTGCCGATCAGCGTGGCGGTCATCGCGCTGCTGTTCGCAATGCAGTGGCGTGGCACCGGCAGCGTCGGCCGCATCTTCGGCCCGGTGATGGCCGTGTGGTTCGTCGCGATTGGGATCCTCGGTCTGGTCGAGATCGTGCGTCACCCCTTCGTGCTGATGGCGATCTCGCCCAGCTACGCCGTGGGGCTGTGCGTGGCATACAAGGGACTGGCGTTCATCGTGCTGGGAGCCGTGGTGCTGTGCGTCACCGGTGCCGAGGCGCTGTACGCCGACATGGGGCATTTCGGCGCGCAGCCGATCCGGCTGACCTGGACCTACTTCGTGCTGCCATGCCTGGTGCTGAACTACTTCGGTCAGGGTGCGCTCACCATCAGCGACCCGGCGGCGGTCGCCAACCCGTTCTTCCTGCTGGCGCCGGAGTGGCTGCGCCTGCCGATGGTGGTCCTGGCGACCATCGCGACGATCATCGCCAGCCAGGCGGTGATCTCGGGCGCCTACTCTATCGCGCGGCAGTGCATGCAGATGGGGTTCCTGCCACGCATGACCGTGCGCCACACCTCCAACACCGAGGAAGGGCAGATCTACGTGCCGCAGATCAACACGATGCTGGCGATCGGCGTCGTGATCCTGGTGCTGGCGTTCAAGACCTCGGACAACCTCGCCGCCGCCTACGGCATCGCGGTGACCGGCACGTTCCTCTGCACCTGCGTGCTGGCGATGGTGGTGTTCCGCCGGCAGTTCGGCTGGTCGCGCGGGGCCGCGGTCTCGGTGTTCGGCCTGCTCTTCCTGATCGATCTGGTGTTCTTCTCCGCCAACACGCTGAAGGTGCTGGAGGGCGGCTGGGTACCGCTGGTACTGGGAATCGCGCTCACCGCGCTGATGACGTCGTGGAAGCGTGGCCGCGACCTGCTGCTGGCGCGTTGGCGGCAGGACAGCCTGCCGCTGGCGCCGTTCCTGGCCAGGCTGCCGCAGTCGCGCACCATGCGCGTGCCAGGCATGGCGGTGTTCCTCACCGGCAACCCGGACTACGTGCCGACGTCGCTGCTGCACAATCTCAAGCACAACAAGGTGCTGCACGAGCGCGTGCTGTTCGTGACCGTGCAGACCATCGACGAGCCCGAGGTGGCCGCCAGCCGGCGGGCCGACGTGTCCGAGCTGGCGCCGGGCATCCACCGCGTGATGCTGCGCTACGGCTTCATGGAAAGCCCCAACATCCCGCGCGCGCTGGAGGAGCTGAGTTCATCCGGCGTGCCGTTCGACCCGATGCAGGCGAGCTATTTCCTCGGCCGCGAGGTGCTGGTGCCGGCCACCGTGCCGAAGCTGCCCTGGTGGCGGCACTGGCTGTTCCTGGTCATGGCGCGCAACGCCACGCCGGCGACGGAGTTCTTCCGCATCCCGTACGACCGGGTGGTGGAACTCGGCGTGCGGATCGCCATCTGACGGGTCCGGCCATCTGCTATCGCAAATGTGACTATTGCACTCGCGCGCCGACGGTCTCCTGACGGTTTCGTAATGTAGCGGCATGGCTCCCGACAGGCGGCAGGACGCACTTTATGGCTCCTGCCGCTGGGAGGCGCAGGACGTTGGCCGGCTCGACCGGGTGCGGTGCTGCTCCCCTGGCGGCAGCGTGACCAGTCGGGCCGGCTATGCTTTGCGCCTCGAACAGGCGCGGTAACGGGTTCTGTCACCCACTCGTTACGCGACATGAATCCATTGCTTGTGACAGGCTCCGGCGGATGGCTGTCACGCAGTCGTGCGGTCAGTCGTCATTCGGATCAGGAAAGGTCTGAACCATGATCACAAACGAAATCAGCGACGGGCTGGCCGGCATCCTGCGTACCGCGATCGTCGAGCTGGTCCGCCGGGATGGCCCCGACCTGTCGGCGCGGCAACTGGGGGTCTTCCTGACCTGCTACCTGGAGACCGAGGCGCAGACGGTGCGCGGCCTGGCGGCGAAACTCGGCGTTTCGAAGCCGGCGATCACCCGCGCGCTCGATCGGCTGTCGGAGTTCGACCTGGTACGCCGCAAAACCGATCCCTTGGACCGGCGCAGCGTCCTGGTGCAGCGGACCGCCACGGGCATGGCATTCCTGCGCGAACTGCGCACCATTCTGCGCGATGCGGCGGCCGCGATGCGCATCACCGCCGAGCCGGCGCCGGCCCGGCAGCGCGCCGGCGAGGCGCGGGCCGCCTCGCACTGACACGGCCACCCCGTCGGCGGTAACAATGCGCCGCCGCCACACGGGAGCCGCGCGATGCACGACCCAGCCCGACCCACGCCGTGGACCTCGGTCCGCCGCGCGGCCGACAAGGACGCGTTCTATCATGAGCTGGCGCGCGAGCTGGACGCGCTGCTCGCCGGCGAGCCGGATGGGATCGCCAACGCCGCCAACGCCGCGGCGGCCATCTTCCATGCCCTGCCGGACCTGAACTGGGCCGGATTCTACTTCCTGCGCGACACCGAGCTTGTGCTGGGACCATTCCAGGGCCGGCCGGCCTGCGTCCGCATTGCCCTCGGCCAGGGCGTCTGTGGCACCGCGGCAGCGCAGCGCCGCTCCATCCTCGTGCCGGACGTCGAGGCGTTCCCTGGCCACATCGCCTGCGACACGGCGTCGCGCTCCGAGCTGGTCGTGCCGCTGCTGCGCGACGGCACGCTGCTGGGCGTGCTCGATCTGGACAGCCCGGTGCTCGCACGCTTCGACGAGGCGGACCGGGTCGGGTGCGAGTTGCTCGCGCGGGTGATCGCACCGGCCCTGTAAGCGCCGCCTAGCGATGCCCGAAGATGGCGCTGCCGACCCGCACCCAGGTCGCGCCGCAGGCGATCGCGACCTCGAAGTCGGCCGACATCCCCATCGACAGCACGCCGAGCCCGTGGCGCGCCGCGCGGTCGGCGAGCCACTCGAAATGCGGCCGCGGCTCCTGGTCGAGCGGCGGCACGCACATCAGCCCGACCAGCGCCGCGCCGAACCGTCCCTTGCAGTCGTCGATGAACCCGTCGGCGTCGGCGCGCACCACGCCGGATTTCTGCGGCTCGTCGCCGGTGTTCACCTCGATCAGCAGCCTGGGCGTGCGGCCTTCCTTGGCGATCGCCGCCGCGACCGCATCGGCCAGCCGCGGCCGGTCCAGCGTCTCGATGACGTCGGCCAGCCGCACCGCGTCGCGTGCCTTGTTGGTCTGGAGCCCGCCGATGATGTGCAACCGGAACCGGTGTCCGGCGCGCAACTGCGGGAACTTGGCCTCCGCCTCCTGCACGCGGTTCTCGCCGAACACTGTCTGGCCGGCCGCCAGCGCCGCAAGCACCGCCTCGACCGGCTTGGTCTTGCTCACCGCGACCAGCGTCACATCGTCGGGCCGGCGACCGGCCTTGATCGCCGCGGCGGCGATCCGCTCGCGCACCCGGTGCAGATTGTCCTCTATCGCAGCGATGTCACTCGCCGTCTCGGTAACCGACATACTGCTTCTCCTCGATGATTCCCGACCCCAGCAACTGGTTGATCGCACGCTTGATCCGGCTGCGTTCGTCGTTGGTGCGATAGACCGCCCGCGCCAGCTCGACGAACCCGGCGTCGAACGTCCGCGACGCCTCGTGGCGCCTGATGTCGTCCTCGATATCCCACAAACGGCGGTTGGTCGCGGCGAGGTCCCCGCGCAGCGCAGCAAGGCCCGGCGGCGCGTCCGCCAGCTCCGCCAGCACACCACGCAGCAGCGCCAGCTCGTGCGCCGCATTCGCCAGCGCCGCCGGAACGCGCAGCCGTTCCGCCTTGATCTCCAGGATGGTGATCTTGTCGATCAGCTCGCCCCAGGACACCGGCACGCGCGGGGTCACAGCAGTTCCGCCATCCGCGCGAACACCCCACCCCAGTCGCCACGCCGCGCCTGGCGGAGCAGGCGCATCGTCGGATACCAGAGGCAGTCCTCCCCTTGGAGCTGCCACCGCCAGTCGGGCACATGCTTCAGCGCGACCCACACCGGGCGACCGAGCGCACCGGCAAGATGCGCCACCGATGTGTCGGACGTGATCACCATGTCCAGGCACTGCATCACCGCGGCCGCGTCGATGAACGCGTCGCTTCCGGCATCGAAATCGTCGCCCAGCGTTTCGATCCGCATTCCGTCAGGTAGATTGGCGAGCTGTTCCAGCCCGTGATGCTTTTGCAGGC
>JANWJK010000106.1 GCA_025452005.1 Acetobacteraceae bacterium
GGGCCGCTGTTCGAGATCCGCCAGTACACGCTGACCCCTGGGTCGATCCCCGGTCTCATCGAGCGTTGGTCCGAGAAGATCGAGGGGCGGCAGAAATTCTCGCCGCTCATCGCCGGCATGTATTCGGAGTTCGGCTCGCTCAACAAGTGGGTGCATATCTGGGCCTACAAGGATGCCAACGAGCGCAATTCCGTGCGCGCCGCGGCAGCGGCCACCAGGCAATGGCCCGCGCGCAATCCGCCCGGCGTGGTGGTGAAGCAGGAGAACTCATTCGTGATGCCGGCTGCGTTCTCGCCGATCCGGTAGGGACTTGCCGCGAATGACGCGAAGCCAAGTGTAGCCGGGCGGCACGGTCCCTGTTTTTGCGGATATGACCACAGCCGGCACGGTGCTGTACCGCAGGCCCAGGACAGCCCGGCTGCTCCCGCGTCGAAGAAGCGCGGAGCAGCCGCTTGGGTGGCCTGGACCTCGGCCGGGCCGTAGCGCATAGGGGCGCGACGACTGGAGGAACCGCCGACCGTCCATGATGTACTTCACTCCCCTCAAGACCGCGGTCATCCTCGGCCTCTGCGTCCTTGGGACGATATTGTGCATTCCCAACCTGTTCCCGTCCCCGGCACCCTGGCTGCCCTGGCGGCAGGTGCATCTCGGCCTCGATCTGCGCGGCGGCTCCTACCTGCTCCTGGAAGTGGACATGAAGGCGGTCGTCAAGGAGCGGCTGGACAGCATGGTGGACGGCGTGCGCCAGGCGTTGCGGCCCGGTTCGATCTTCTACCAAGCGCTGGACGCGCAGCCCGACCAGAACCGCATCCTGTTGAAACTGCGTGATTCCACCAAGCTCGACGCGGCATTGGCGGCGATCCGCCCGCTGATCGCGGCGGAAGGTCCTACCGGCACACCGGAATTCGATCTGGCTTCCACCCCGGACGGCACGATCGTCCTCACCCTCTCGCCGGTTGCATTGAATGCGCGCGCCCGCGGGGCGGTGCAGCAGTCGATCGAGATCGTCCGCCGTCGCATCGATGAGACCGGCGTGGTCGACCCGCAGATCACCCAGCAGGGCGAGACCCGCATCGTGGTGCAGTTGCCGGGCATTAGCGACCCCAACCGGATCAAGGAGTTGCTGGGCAAGACCGCTCACATGACATTCCAGCTCGTCGATGAGACAGCAAACGCGAACGCTGGCGGCACGCCGCCGCCTGGCGTGGATTTTCTGCCCATGCAGGACAATCCGGGTCAGAAGATCGCGGTGCGACGGCGGATCGACGTGGACGGCGGCGACCTGACCGACGCGCGGGCCGGCAACAATCCGCAGACAGGCGAGTGGGTTGTCAACTTTACCTTCAATTCCATCGGTTCCCGGCGCTTTGCCGATGTCACTCGAACGAACGTCAATCACCGTTTCGCCATCGTGCTGGACGGCAAGGCGATCAGCGCGCCGGTGATCCGCGAGCCGATCACCGGCGGGCGCGGTCAGATCAGCGGCTCATTCACCGCGGCCTCGGCCAACGATCTGGCGGTACTGCTGCGGGCAGGCGCGCTGCCGGCACCGCTGACCGTGGTGGAGGAACGCAGCGTCGGGCCAGAGCTCGGCGCCGACTCGATCCGTGCCGGAGCGATCTCGCTGGCGGTCGGGTTCATTCTGGTCATCGGGTTCATGGCGACGTTCTATGGCCTGTTCGGCTGGTTCGCGAATGTCTGCCTGGTGGTGAACCTGGTGCTGATGCTCGGGATCATGTCGCTGTTACAGGCGACGCTCACGCTGCCGGGCATGGCCGGGATCCTGCTGACCTTGGGCATGGCGGTGGACGCCAACATCCTGATCAACGAGCGCATCCGCGAGGAACAGCGCCTCGGCCGCCCACCGCTATCGGCACTGGAGCATGGCTTCACAAGAGCTTACAACACGATCTTCGATTCCAACGTTGCGGCGTTCCTGGCACACGTCATGCTGTTCATCTTCGGCTCCGGCCCAGTGCGGGGATTTGCGGTGACCATCACGGTCGGCATTGCCACGTCGATGTTCACGGCCTGGATGCTGACGCGCCTCCTGGTGTCGCATTGGTACGTCGCGCGACGCCCGCAGCTTCTGCCGGTGTGAGCGTCCCATGTTCATGCGCCCCACCTTCCGCCTGGTCCGCGACAACACCAAGATCCAGTTCATGCGAGGCCGGATCATGGGCCTCGTGGTTTCTGCAATCTTGTCAACGGCTTCCGTCATTCTGTTCTTCTACCCGGGGCTCAACCTTGGCATCGACTTCTCGGGCGGCATCGTCATGGAGGTGCGCACCCCTGGCCCCGCCGATTTCGGCCAGATCCGTACCGCACTGGCGGCCGAGCACATCCCGGAGCAAGGTGTGCAGCAGTTCGGCGACCCCTCCGAGGTGCTGATCCGCCTTGGCGCGCAGCCCAGCGAGGCCGCGGTTCAGCAGGCTGTCACCCGCGTGCGCACTGCCTTGGAAAAGGCGGTATCGGGGGTGAAAGTGCTAAGGACCGACGCGGTGGGCGCATCGGTCTCGGCGGAATTGTTCCGCAATGGCCTGCTGGCGCTCGGTATCAGTCTACTGATGATCCTGGTCTATATCTGGTTCCGCTTCGAATGGCAGTTCGCAGTCGGAGCCGTCGTGACGCTGATCCTGGACATCACCAAGGCCATCGGCTTCCTGGCGATCACTCGCATCGAGTTCGACCTGGTCATGGTGGCCGCCATCCTGACGATCTTGGGCTACTCCACCAACGACAAGGTGGTGGTGTATGACCGGGTCCGCGAGAACCTCCGCAAATACAAGACGCTGCCGCTGCGCGACCTGATCGACCTGTCGATCAACGAGACCCTGAACCGTACTCTGGGCACCTCGATGACGGTGTTCCTGGCCAGCCTGCCGCTGGCGCTGTTCGGCGGCGAGTCGATTTCCGGCTTCGCCTGGGTAATGCTGTTCGGCATCGTCGTGGGGACCTCCTCATCGATCTTCATCGCCGCTCCTATCCTGTTGTTTTTGGGGGAAAAGCGCCTGCGTCGCGAATCGGCGCCAGCTCCGGCGCCGGCGGTTCGGTCGTGATCGCCCGGCGACACCTCCTGGTTGGCGCTGCGGCGCTGGCGGCCGCACCGGCCTTGGGCGCGGCTGACACCGTGACCCTGCTGGTGGGCGCCAAGGTTGGCTCATCGGTCGATCTGCTGGTCCGCGCATTCCTGCCGTTCCTCGCGCGCCACCTGCCATCCGACAACCTCACCATCAGCAATCTCCACGGGAACGCCGGTCTCGCGGCGATCCAGGCGCTCGCCCAGGCTGAGCCAACGGGCACCACGCTCGGCTGGGTTGCCACGCCGAACCTACCGGCGCGCATGGTGGACCGAGGGGCGGATGACCTGTTGCAACGCGTCACGCTCGTGGGCTCGGTCGAGAAGGAGCCGATCGCCGTCGTTTCGCCTGCCGCCACCCCACTTGGCTCGGTTCAGGACATCGTCGCCCGGGCAGCCGACGATGCCGAAGCGGTTCCACTTGGAACCCCTCCTCCCGGCAGTCCGCCCCATCTGGCGGCGCTGCGGCTCCAGGCGCTGGCCGGCACGCGGCTCAACATCGTTGCCTTCCCCTCGGCCGCAGCCGCGAGGCAGGCCGCGGTCGCAGGGAATGTCGCCGCAGCCGCACTCGGCCTCTGCGACGCGATCGGTGACCTGCGCGAGGGGCGGCTGGTCGGTCTCGGCATCGCCGCCGCCACGCGCGCCGACGCATTCCCCGATATGCCCTTGCTGCGCGACTCCGGACTGGACCTGTCAGCGGTGATCCGGCGCGGTCTCGCGGCGCCCGCCGGACTGCCCGAGACAATCCTGCGTCGTCTCAGCCATGCCTTGCAGGCGGTGGTCGAGGACTCCGAGTTTCACGACCAGGCCGACAGCAGCGGCTTTGTTCCAACCTGGCGCGACGGCGGCACCTGGACGCAAGAGGCTCGGGACGAGCGCGCGGAACTTGCGAAGATCTGGGCGACTGAACCCTGGCTGCAGGAAGGTGCAGGGTAGCTCAGCGCGGAACGTAGATGCGGCCGTCGAACAGCCGCCTGGCTGTGCGATAGAACGCGCCACTGTGCGCCACCCACCGACCGCCGGACTCCTGTTCCACTTCGGCCCCCACAGTCAGGACGCCGGACGGCATACCGATCCGGACCTGCGCACCGGCCCCCGGCGCCAACGCCTCTGCCACCAGCGTCCCCGTGATATTCGCCGCCACCGCAGTGCAAAGAGAGGCTGTCAACGGCAGCGCTCGATGCGGCTGGCCGTTCGACAGGAACCGCGCCGTCAGATCGACCTGCGCCGCCATGATAGGATCACCCGACAGGGTAAGCGCATCCGTCGGTGGCGCCACGAATCCAATGATCGGTACGGCGGCCACAGTCCGCGCCTCCGCGTCATCACGGGCAATACCCATTGCGATGGACGCCGCCCGTCGGATCGACTGCAACCGGTCCAGCAGGGCCGGGTCGCGTTCCAGTTCCTCAGGCAACTCGCACCCTGTCAGGCCCAGATCGCCGGCACGCACAAACACGCAGGCATTGGCGGCATCGACCATGGAGACCTCGATCGCGCCGACGCCGGGCACGTCCAGGCGATCGGCGGGTTTGCCCGTCGGCAGCAGCCGGCCGGTGGTGGCGCCGCCCGGCGCCAGGAAATCCAGCCGCACCGGCGCCCCGGTGCCGGCAACGCCAGGGATCGCCAGGTCGCCGTCGGTCGCCGCGCGGCCGTCCTCCAGCGGGAACGTGGACCGGATGATCTTCCGCGTGTTGGTATTGAATATCCGCACCACGGCGGTGTCGCCGTTCGGCCGCACGATGCCTTCATCCACCGCGAAAGGGCCGACCGCGGAACTCATGTTGCCGCAGTTGCTGCGGTAGTCCACGCGTGGATCGCGGATCTGCACCTGCGCGAAGGTGTAGTCGATGTCGGCATCGGCGCGCTCCGACGGCGCCAGGATGCACACCTTCGAGAGCGATGAGATGCCACCGCCCATGCCATTGAGCTGTCGCCCGTTGGGATCGGGGCTGCCCATAGCGGCAAGGAAGATCGGGTCCCACTCGGCACGGTCCGGCAGATCGCGCGCGTGGAATATCACCGCTCGGCTGGTGCCGCCGCGCATGAATACGGCAGGAATTGCGAGCTGTGGCATGGGCACCTCCATGGCTTTGAGGCAGAATTGTCACCAAGGGACGACGGGTCAAGCGTAATGCACTGGAGGACGGTCGATGACACTGCAGTTCGGTTGGTGGGACCACTTCGAGCAGCGTTCGGATGTGCCGCTATGGCAGCAGTACGATGAACGCATCGAGCTGATCCGGCATGCCGAGGAACTCGGGTTCTACGGCTATCATATCGCCGAGCATCACTTCACCACGCTGGACATGGCGCCGTCGCCGATCGTGTTCCTCGCGGCGGTGGCACGGCGAACCAGCAAGATACGTTTGGGCACCATGGTGCTGTGCCTGCCGCTCTACCATCCGACGCGGCTGATCCAGGAGTTCTGCATGATCGACCAGCTTTCGCACGGCCGGTTCATGCCGGGGGTCGGGCGCGGTGTGCGCGACCCCGAGCACGAGCTGTTCGGCAGCGAACTCGCGACCATGCGCGACGTGTACGAAGAGGTGCTGGCGATCCTGCAACAGGGTCTGAGCACGGGCCGCATCTCGCATCGCGGCAAGCGGTTCCAGTACGACGACGAGCCGGTGCATTTCAAAATGGTGCAGAAGCCCTATCCGCGCTTCTGGTATGCCGGCAACCTGCAACGCGCGGCGGAGCAGGGCATGAACGGGCTCGGCCGGGCGACACGTGACATGATCGAAGACTACTGGCGGATCTGGGAGGCGGGACGCGCGCGCAACGATCCGCGTTTCCTGGGCGACGAACCGCTGGTCGGCTCGACCCGCCACGTCGTCATTGCCGAGAGCGATGCCGAGGCGGTGTCGCTCGCGCGCCGGGCGTTCGTCGCCTACGCCGATCACTTCCATTGCACCGATCCACGGCTGGGTCCGCACGCGAGTCCCGCGGCGCTGCCGATGCCAGGTGGCACCAACTTCGAGACGATGCGCGAGGCGGGACAGGTGCTGGCGGGCTCCGTTGCCACGATGCGCGATGCATTGCGGCGCTATCTGGCCTCGGTCGGGCCAAAGCACAACTATCTGTGCGGCGCCTTCCAGTGGGGCGATCTGACGACGGAGGAGGCGCGGCGTTCGCTCGATCTGTTCGCCAAGGAAGTGAGGCCGGCACTGAGCTGAGGAGCCACGCGATGGCGAATGTTGCGCCAGCTTACCAGGCCGCCAAAGGCTCGCCGCTCGATGTGGATCGCGCGTTCTACCAGCGCATCGCGCAAGAGCAGGGATCGCGCCGGCTCATCGAGCGATTGGTCGTGCCGATCCGTTCGGGCCGCGCGTGGCGTGTTCCGGCGGGCCACGTGTTCCGCATATTGACCATCGATGGTCCGCAGGTTGGCGACCTGAACATCTGGAACGCCCACAATCCGCGGGAACGCATGTGGGCCTCGCGTTCACGGCAACTTCAGGCCGCGCATGTCAGCACGTTCGATCGTCTGTGGTCGAACCTGCCGTATCTTCGGCCCCTGGTGACGATCACCGCCGACACGCTGGCCGGCTATGGTGTCGATGAGGTCGGCGGACGGGTGCACGACCTGCTGGGCACCCGCTGCGATCCGTATGTGAACCGCCTGTTGATGGACGTGGATTTCGACTTCCACTGCCATTCGAACCTGGTACGCGCCGTGGCGCCGTATGGTCTGACCGAGTTCGACGTGCACGACGTGCTCAATGTCTTTCAGGTCACCGGGCTCAATTCGGACGATCGGTATTTCATGCGCGCGTGTCCCGCGAAGCCCGGCGACTACCTGGAGTTCTTTGCCGAGATCGATCTGCTTTGCGCGATCTCCGCATGTCCCGGCGGCGATCTGTCTGTGCCGTTATGGGGACCGGACGCGCGCGATCCGATCGATGTTTGCCGGCCACTGGGGGTGGAAGTGTATGCCGTGGACGCGCCACTCCTAGCCGGCTGGAAGCCACCGGAAGTGGCGGCCTATGCCGGCGGGCATGGATTGCATGTCGCGAAGCCCGCCTGGGAGAGGTAGTACTTTATCCGGCGTGCAGTCCCCGTATCCAACCCGGAAATGTCGGCTCCAGCGGCTCCATCAGCTCTCCGATCGTGGTGTGGAGGCGTTCCAGTACGCGCGCCTTCTCGTCAATCCATCCACCGAACGGATACGAACAGCGCAGCAGCACGTCGCGCAACGCGCTTTCCAGCAAGCTGTAAACGTCGCCGGCGCACGCGGCCGGCACAAGGCCCGGCACCGCGAGCGCATGCACGACCAGCACCGCACAGTCCCTTCGCGCCGGTCGATCGGGTGCGTCCGCCGCCAGCTTGATGACCGCGGCGATCGATGGCTGACCCGGCAGTTCCAGCCCCAGCGCCGTCACGCACCGGTCGGCCACGACCTGCCGTGCCGCCCGCAGTCGCGCGTCGCGTCCGCGCGCTCCTTCGGCCGCAGCCAGGGCGGCGGCAAGATCGCTCAGCGCCTCCGCAATGTCCATCGTACTCAATCCGCCTGAAGACGGAACCCGTGGAAGCGCTAGGGGAACAGTTGTTCGCCTGTCTCTGCATCCTCGACGAAGATCGCACTGACCGGGCAATTCTCCGCCGCCTCCAGGATCTTCTCCTCGCTGTCCGCAGCCGGATCGACGACCTCCGACTGGCGGTTATCATTGAGCCGGAACACCTTGGGTGCGATCGCCTCGCACATCGCGTTGCCGACACAGGCCTGCTGGTCCACCCAGACGCGTAGCTTGCGAGCCACTGTCATTCTCCTAGTGCCAGGTGATGGGCAGCGACTTCAGCGAGCGGAAGGTGATGCTCGGCTGATAGTCGAGCCCGTCCGCCTCTACCTGCAAGCTGGGGAAGCGTTCCGCCAGCGCCTTGAACACCTCCTGCCCTTCCACGCGCGCCAATGTCGCGCCCAGACAGTGATGCGTACCCGAGCCGAACGCCACGTGCGGGTTCGGGTGCCGCGTGATGTCGAAGGTTGTCGGGTTGGCAAAGGCCTCGGGATCGCGGTTGGCCGAGGAAATGAACCAGCGCAGACGATCGCCCTTGCGCAGCACCTTGTCGCGCAGCTCCACGTCCTGCGAGGCGATCCGCTGGATCGAGACGACCGGCGAATCGTAGCGCAGGCATTCTTCGGTCGCGCGCTTGGCGGCGCCGGCGGGATCCTGTTTCAGCAACGCCCATTGATCCGGATGCCGGATGAACGACAGCGTACCGTTGCACAGCAGATTGATCGTCGTCTCGTGCCCCGCGAGCAGCAGCAGCGACGGGTTCACCAGCACCTCGTGCCGGGTGAACACACCCTGCTTCTCGCCGCGCGCCAGGACGGAGATGAAATCGTCGCCCGGATCGACGATGCGCCTGTCGACCAGCGGAGATACATATTCGATCATCCCCCGCATGCCTTCGGTAAGCGGCTTCATCCGGTCGTACTCGCCGCGTCCGATGTACAGCAGCTTCTCCGCGAGCTGCCGGATGTAGGGCCGGTCCTCGCGCGGAACCCCCATCATCTCCGCGATCACCAGGACCGGCAGCGGCGTCGCCAGGTCCCGCATGACGTCCATGCTGCCTTTCTCCTCGGCCGCATCGAGCAGCTCCTTCACGGCGGCCTGGACAAACGGGCGCCAGGCTTCCATCGACTTCGGCGTGAAGTAGCCATGCATCACCCGGCGCATCTCCAGGTGCTCCGGGCGATCGTGCTGGATGAACTGGTCGCCCTGGTAGTTCTTCACATACTCGTAGAGACCCAGGTCCGACTCATCGATCGCGGGATAGGCCGGCCGCGGATCGTTCTTGAACACCGCGGACGAGAACAGCTCGTGGTGCCGCGTGAGCCAGACCAGGTCGTCGTAACGGGTAACGACCCACAGGTCATATTTCTCGTTCCAATGGACCGGGTCTTGCTCGCGCAGCCGGCCATAATACGCGTAGGGATCGGCGATGACGTCCGCAGTGAACAGGTCATCCTGGATCGGGGCGACCGCTGTCATGTCTCTGTATCTCCTCCCGTTAGAGCGCGATGGCCGGGCGCTCGGCGGCCTCGCCTTCGGTTTCCTCGTGCAGCTTCATCGGCACACCATGGGTCTCCACGCCGAGGATGGTGAACGATAGGCCGACACAGACCATAGCAAAACCCAGGAACATGAAGGCCGGCAGCACCGCATCGGCGGTTGCGTGGGGCGAGACGATGTTGCCGGTGCCGGCGATCAGCGCAAGGCTGAGCGGTCCCAGGATTTTGCCTACGCCGTTGGCCGCCTGGCCCAGCCCGGACGATCGCGCTCCCAGGCGCACGCCGAACACCTCGACCGTATAGGGCGCCAGGTTGGAGAAGCTCCCGTCGATGCCGAAGGTGGAGCAGCACAGGAACACCACCAGCAACGGCACTCCGGCGACGAACGTGTTGCTGAAATACGCTGCCGCCGCCAGCGAGATCGCCGCCAGGAACCCCCAGACCTGGCCGCA
>JANWJK010000107.1 GCA_025452005.1 Acetobacteraceae bacterium
CTCCTGCCAGGGGAGATGCGTCGAACGCCGGTGCGGGGCCAACGTTGTCGTCACGTCAGTGATCGTTGCCTGCACCGGATCGAGACCGTTGATGCGCAGCGCGACGGCGACTTCGTTGATCCAGGACGGCGTGACGGGGACAGGCTTGGGTGGCCGACCACGGCGGCGCGGCACGATTTCCTGAGTGTCCATCAAGGATGTTCTCCAGCGGTTCACATGCGGCCAGTCCGCATAGTGTCTTCAGTGAGAACCGGGAGCAGGCACTATCTGCGAGAAAAGTCGTGCAGAAATGTCTCGCGTCGGGAGACAGGCTGAGATGCCTCGGCGTGACGCTGGGGGAGAACAGCATGGCGTGGTAGCCGCGCTCGGTCTCCAGCGGCACGCGGATACCGAGTGGCGCGAGCAACTGCGCCGACCAGGCGCCGGCGGCGACCACCACGCGCTCCGCAATGCGGTTGGCGGTGTTTGTCATCACCGTGAAGCTGCCGCCTTCGCGCGGGATAAGCTTCATTGCGCGTTCGGCAACGATCGCGCCGCCGGCGGCACGGAACAGTTCGGCCAAAGAATGGACGATGCGCTGCGGACTGACGGTGTGGCCGTTGCCCGGCACGAACAGCCCGCGCGTGATGTCGCGGGCGAGACCTGGGAACATCTGGCGCAGATCGTCGGCGTTCAACGTCTGCGCGGCGATTCCGTGGCGGTCGCGGATCTGCTGCTCGATCGCCTCGGTCGGGCTGGCATCGTCGCCCTCCCAGACATGCACCTGACCGGAGGGTCGGATGAGGTCGCGGTACAGGGTGTCGCCGAGCAGTTCGCGCCAGCAGGTCAGTGTGTCGCGGTGCAGCGCGCGCATCGCATCGGATATCGCGAGAACGCGCTCCAGCCGGCCCGCCTTGACCCATTGCAGCAGCCACGGCAGGGCGCGCGGGAAATAGGACGGACGCACCGCAAGCGGACCGAGCGGATCGCGCAGCCAGCCCGGTACCTTGCGCAGCATGCCCGGCATGGCGATCGGTGTTGCTGTATCGGGGCTGAGCATGCCGGCATTGCCGAACGATGCGCCGCCGGCGGGGCCGAGTGGATCCAGCACGGCCACCTGCATACCGGCACGTTGCAGATAGAGTGCGACCGAGAGGCCGACGACGCCGGCACCGACAACCAAGACGGGATGATAAGAGACAGACACCGCGCGGGCCGCCGCTATCCTGTCATTGCCAAGGCCGCACTCATACTTCCGAACTCGGCACCCGGGCGATGCGCCGCGGGTCGATCTCCAGCCACACCGCATCGCCGGTCTCATACACCGACTGCGGCGCGGCACTCACACGAAGACGCAGCTCCGCTGCCGCCGGCCGCACCACGTACTCCCAGTACTCGCCGAGATACGCCCTCTCGGCGATGCGCCCTTCGACCCACCAGGCACCGTTCGCATCGGCCGGCGCGGCGCGATGCAGGACGATATTCTGCGGACGGACCGAAAAGCTGACCGGCCCGTGTAGTAGACCGGCAACCTCGGGCAGCAGATCGGCGCGCGCGGTGAAACCTGGGAAGCGGATCGTCCCGGTGTCCGCCGTGCCGTCGAGGAAATTGGTCCGCCCGATGAACCCCGCGACGAAACGTGTCCGCGGACGATTGTAGAGCGACACCGGATCGTCGACCTGCTCGATCCGGCCGTGGTTCATCACCACGATGCGGTCCGACGTCACCATCGCCTCGGCCTGGTCGTGCGTCACGTACACGGTGGTGATGCGGAACGCATCGTGCAGGCGACGGATCTCCGAGCGCATCTCCTCGCGCAGGTTGGCGTCCAGGTTCGACAACGGCTCGTCCAGCAGCAGCACCTCGGGCTCGATTACGATCGCCCGCGCCAGCGCCACGCGCTGCTGTTGCCCGCCGGACAGTTCCGCCGGATAGCGGTTCTTCAGATGGCCAAGCTGCACCACGTCCAGGATGCGATCGAGCCGGCGGCGTAGGTCTTCTCCCGGCAACCTGCGCAGCTTCAGGCCGAACGCCACGTTCTGCGCCACCGTCATGTTCGGCCAGATCGCATAGCTTTGGAAGATCATCGACATGCCGCGCTTTTCCGGCGCGACCACACGATTGGGCGCCGACAACGGCGCCCCGTTCATCTCGATCGTCCCGGCGGTGGGGCTGATGAAGCCGGCGATCATCCGCAGCGTCGTGGTCTTGCCGCAACCGGACGGCCCAAGCAGCGAGACGAACTCGCCCTGCTGCAATGTCAGACTGACATCCTGCACCGCCGGCACGGTGCCGAACGTCTTGCCCAGCCCGGTCAGAACCAGCTTGCTCATCCACGCTCACGCCGCAGCATGAAGTCGCGCCCGAGCAGTCCGGAGGCCAGCCCGACGATGACCAGCGTCGAGGCAAGCAGCAGGAAGCCGAGGGCGGCGAGGCTCTCGAAGTTTCCTTCCTCGCTCATGTCCATCAGCATCACCGACATGGTCCGGGTGTTCGGTCCGTAGAGGAACATGGCCGTCGACAGTTCGCGCGTTGCCGGGATGAACACCAGCAGCCAGGCGCCGATCAGGCTGCGCTGCATCAGCGGCGCCAGTACGCGGCGGATCGCCAGCAGCCGGCCGCCGCCGAGGATACGGACCGCATCCTCCATCTCGGGGTTGATGCTGCGGATCGCCGCATCGGCGTTGGCGTAGCCGATCGGCAGGAAACGCGTGGCAAACGCCAGGATCAGGATCGTCGCCGTCCCGTACAGCGCCAGGGGCGGCGGCGCATAGGCCGCATAGAAGGCGATCGCCAGCACGATGCCCGGCACGACGAAAGGCGCCATGGCGACAAAGCTGAGCACACCGGCCCACGGCAGCAGCCGGCGGCTGACGATATAGGCGATCGCCAGCGCCAGCCCCATGGCGATGCACGCGGCGGCGGCGGCGTAGGTGAAGCTGTTGATCACCGACTGCGCCGCCGTCTCGTGCTCGAACAGCAAATAGTGGAAGTTGTGCAGCGTCAGGTTGTCGAGGCTGAAGCCGCGGCCCCACGCCTTCGCCAGCGCCGCCTGAGCCAGTGCGGCATAGGGCAGCAACACCGACAGTGACAGCAGCAGCAGCGTGTAGCCCAGCATCACCCAGCGCCACGGGCCAAGCGCCATCTGCCGGCGATCGCCGCCCTTGCCGGTGAGCGAGACGAAGCCCCGCCTCCGCACCAGCCAGCGCTGCACGCCGAACAGCCCCACGGTGATCAGCAGCAGGGGCACGGCGTACGCCGCTGCCACCTCGGCACGGATCGGCTGGCTGAAGAACTGCAGGAGCTGCGTGGTGACGACATTGAAGCGCGCGGGAATGGCGATCAGCGCCGGCGTGCCGAACAGCGCTATGGCTTCCAGAAAGGTGATGATGGCGCCGCCAAGGATCGCCGGGAGCACCAGCGGCAGCGTGATGCGCAACGTGGTGCGCAGCGTGCCGGCACCGAGGATGTTGGCGGCGTCTTCCATTTCCGAGGACACCACGTCGAGTGCCGCGGAGGTGAAGATGAACAGGTACGGGAAAGAGTAGAGCGCAATGTTGAACGCCAGCCCCGAGAACGAATAGATGTTGAACAGTCCCTCGTGCGCGCCGGTGAGCGTCATCCAGACACGGTTCAGCCAGCCGGAGTTGGGACCGGCGAGCAGGATCCAGCCGATGGAACCGAGATAGGGCGGCGTTACGAACGCGCCCAGCACCAACAGGCGGATCGCGCCCTTGCACGGCATGTCGGTGCGCGACACCGCCCAGGCGACCGGCACGGCGAAGATCAGGCACAGTACGGTGACCCAGAAGCCGAGCGCCAGCGAGTTCCACGTTGCGGTGATATAGCGCTGGCGGCTGTAGGCGGTGACGTAGTTCATCAGCGTGAAGGCACCGGTGTCGGTATCCTCCAGGCTAAGCTGAACCAGCCGGAACAGCGGGTTCACCACCAGGAAGATCAGCACCGCGGCGAGCACGATCCACAGCAACAGCGCCGGATCGAATGCGCGGCGGCGCGTCGGCATGGCGACGGCGGCGACGCGGGTGAGTTCGGTCTGGCTCATGCCGTCACTGTGCTAGCTGAACGTGTCGCGCCATTGCTCGATCACCTCCGGCACGCCCTTGGCGATCTCCGCGGTCGTCTGGCGGAGCACCTTCACCTGGGACAGCGGGACGGCACCGGGCTTGAACGTCACGTCCTCGCGCACCGGCGTGACATAGGCGTTGGCACAGACCTGGGCGAATTCCTTCGACAACAGCCAGTTCTGGAACAGCCGCGCGGCGTTGGGATGTGGCGCGCGCGCCAACACCGCGGACGGCCCTATGCACAGCAGCGACCCGTCAGTGGGATATTGCAGCGCAATCGGGTTGCCTTTCTCCGCCGACAGCAACGTGGTGGCGAGCGGCCCCAGCCCGGCCACGCACTCGCCGGCGTTCAGCAGCGTGATCGGATCGTTGCCCGAGCGGCCGATGCGCGGATTGTTCTTCGCCAGCTTGTCGAAGAACTGCCAGCCGTACAGGCTGCGCATCGCCAGCGTCCAGCAGCCGACATAGCCGGAGAAAGCCGGGTGACCGAACGCGATGCGACCCTTCAACTTGGGATCGAGCAGGTCGGACCAGTTCTTCGGCGCCTCGTCCGGCTTCAGGTTCTTCGTGCTGTAGATGATCAGCATCAGCGTCGAGGTGGTCGGATAGAAGTAGCCGTCCTCGCCGAGACCATGGAACGCCGGCGCCATCGCCGCGGCATTCTCCGGCACGAACTGCGCGATCTCATTGCGCTTCCTCAGCGCCGGCATGTGGGAAATGTCGGTGGTGCTGAACACGTCGCATTGCGGCGCGTTGTTCTTCAGGTCCTGAATCAGCCGCTCGTAGGCTACCTGGCCGGTGGTGCGGATCACCGAGACCTTCACGCCGGGATACTGCGCGGTGAAGGCGCGCCCCATCAGTTCCGCGGTCTCGCCATCGACCTGGGCGATGTACCAGGTGAGCGTGCCTTCCTTGCGGGCCGCCTCCTCCAGTGCCACGGCGTCGGCGCGCGCGAGCCGTGGCGCGAGTGTCGCCGCGGCGAGGCCGGCGGTGGCCAGCCGTCGCGTGATCGTTCTGGTCATGCGGGCTGCGATCCTTTCGTGGCAACGTTAGGCCGGGCGCCGGTCGATTGGCCAGCCCCGCTCAGCTCCCGAAGGTATCGCGCCACTGTTCGATCACCTCGGGAATTCCCTTGGCGATCTCCGCCGGTGTCAGACGCAGAAGTTTGAGCTCGGACAGGGGCTTCGTCCCCTGCATCTGCGGCGCATCGGCACGCACCGGCTCGAGGTGCCACTTCACGCAGGCCCGCGCATAGTCCTCGCTCAGCAGCCATTCGAGGAACAGCCGCGCCGCGTTGGGATGCGGTGCGGCCGACATCACCGAGCCGGGGCCGAAGCACAGCAGCGTGCCGTCGGTCGGGTAGATGAAACCGATCGGGTTGCCCTTCTCGATGTTCTGGACGCTGGTGCTGACCGGCCCGGTGCCGATCAGCGATTCGCCTGCGTTCAGCATGGCGATCGGATCATTGCCGGAGCGGCCGATGCGCGGATTGTTCTTCGCGAGCTTCTCGAAGAACTCCCAGCCGTACAGCTTGCGCATCGCCAGCACCCAGGTGCCGAAATAGCCGCTGAACGCCGGATGCGCGACCGCGACGCGATTCTTCCACTTCGGATCGATCAGGTCGGTCCAGTTTCTCGGCACATCCTCCGGATGCACGTTCCCGGTGTGATAGACCATGATCTGCAACGAGGCGGTCGCCGGGATGTAGTAGTCAGGGTCGCCGAACCCGACGAACGGCGGCGCCAGCGCGCCGGCATTCTGCGGTGAGTACTTCGCCAGCGCGTTGCGCGCCTTCAGCGCCGGATAGTGCGACAGGTCGGTCGAGCAGAACACGTCGCATTGCGGCGTGCTGTTCTTCAATTCTTGCAGTACGCGCTGATACGCGACCTGGCCGGTGGTGCGGATCACCGTCACCGAAATGCCTGGATACTTTCTGGTGAAGGTGCGGCCCATGTCCTCGGCCGCCTCGCCGCTCATCTGCGCGGTGTACCAGGTGAGCGAGCCTTCCTTGCGCGCCGCCTCCTCGAGCGCCGCGACATCGGCGCGTGCACGCCGCGCCGGCAGCGACGCGGCCGCTGCTACTCCTGCAACCGCCGCCCGGCGCGTGATGATCCTGGACATGGCTTCCCCCTTCCCTCGGCCGCGCGATAGGCTGCGCATGCTGCTGTCATAGCCTGACCTGAGGAGACGTGCACCGTGTACCGCTTCGATGCCAGCCGCCTCGACCTGGCGCGCGAATACAAGGCGAGACCGTTCGGCGAGCACAGCCCCGACCTGCAATACCTGCTCAACCTGATGCGCACGCGCGAGACCGACGGGCGCCACGTACTGGTCATGACGCAGCCGCACGCGCAATGGACACTGGCACGGCTGACGAACGGCAACCAAGGCCCGCCGCGACTGACCAATGTGACGTTCGACAACCTGGAGGCCGCCGAATGGGCGGTGTTCAGGCTGCGCTGGGAGGCGATGGCGGGCGCGCCTCTGCCCATCGAATGACCATGCTCATGGCCTATGCGGACGCGATCAGCGTCCGCCCCGGCGACACCATCGGCTTCAAGGTGAGCTGCGATGCGGCCGAGCACTACAACGCGCGCATCGTGCGGCTGCTGAGCCCGGAGGCCGGACCCATGGCGCCGCCGTTCCGCACCGAGCCGGTCGATACGCCTGTGAACGGCCGCCACCCCGCGCGAACGCAGCCGTTGCGCGCCGGATCGTGGGCCATGGTACCGGCGCACCCGCTGATCGGATCGCTGCGCAGCTTCTCCATCGCGGCGCTGATCTGGCCGACGCTGCCAGGCGATGGACGTCAGGCAATTGCAGGCACGTGGAGCGAGAGCGCGTGCACGGGCTTCGGCCTGATGTTGAACGAGGCCGGCGAGGCCGAACTGCGGCTCGGCGGGACGGTGCTGCGCAGTGGCGAGAAACTGCTGCCGCGCAAGTGGCATTTCGTCGCGGCAAGCTACGACGCGGCGACAGGAGCCGTCGTGCTGCACCAGGATCTGCTCGCCGACAAGACGATGACGGTCGCGTCCAGCGTTACCCGCCAGACGACCGCAAGCAGCGTCGCGTCGCGCAACGGTGCCTTGCTGTTCGCGGCATGGCATGTGGCGGACAGCGATGGACTGGCCGGAGATCTGCCGATGGTGGGGGGCTGCTTCAACGGCAAGATCGAACGTCCGCGTTTGGCGAACCGCGCGCTCGATCGCGGCGCGCTGTTGGCGCTGATGGGCGGCACGATTCCCGCCGGCCTGGTCGAAACGATCGTTGCGAGCTGGGACTTCTCGCGGGACATCGAGACCGAGGTCATCCGCGACACCTCGCCCAATCGCCTGAACGGCGTCACCGTCAATCTGCCGGCGCGCGCCATGATCGGGCAGAACTGGGACGGCTCGGAAATGAACTGGCGACACGCGCCGCACCAGTACGGCGCGATCCACTTCCATGACGACGACATGATCGATGCGCGATGGGAGACCGATTTCAGCTTCGCCGTGCCGGCCGATCTGCGCAGCGGCTGTTATGCGGCGATGCTCGAAGCGGCAGGCGCGCAGTTCCAGGTAGCGTTCTTCGTGCGTCCGCCCAAGGGGCGGCCGACCGCGGACATCGTCTATCTGGCTTCCAGCGCCACCTATACGGTGTACTGCAACAACATCGGCCGCATCCGTTCGGTGATGACCGAGGCGGTGCAGGGGCGGCTCACGGTGATCGATGCGATCGACATCCTGTTACTGGAGCATCCTGAGCTCGGGTATTCCACCTATGATCGGCATCGCGACGGCAGCGGCATCTGTTATTCATCGCGGTTGCGGCCGGCGACCAACATCCGACCCACAGGGCGGTTCTGGAACTACTGCATCGATCTGTTCATCGTCGATTGGCTGGAGCGCTCCGGTCTTGCCTACGATGTGATCACGGACGATGACCTGCATGCGGAAGGGCTCGACCTGTTGCGGCCGTATCGCGTGCTGGTGACCGGCAGCCATCCGGAATACGAATCATTGCAGATGATGGATGCGCTCGACGGCTGGATGCGTCAGGGCGGACGCATGATGTATCTCGGCGGCAACGGCTTCTACTGGCGCATCGCGTATCACCCGATGCGCCCCGGCACGATCGAGGTACGCCGCAGCGAGGACGGCACGCGCGCGTGGGACGCCGAGGTGGGCGAGTACTATCACAGCTTCACCGGCGAATACGGCGGTTTGTGGCGACGCAACAACCGCGCGCCGCAGGCACTGGCCGGCGTCGGCTTCATCAGCCAGGGGTTCGATCACTCGTCGTACTACCGGCGGACCGATGCCGCGCACGATGCGCGCACGGCATTCATCTTCGATGGCGTGGCGGAGGAGATTCTCGGCGACTTCGGAATCCTGCAAGGCGGTGCGGCAGGATTGGAGATCGACTGCGTCGATCCGATGCTGGGCACACCGCCGCACGCGCTTGTGGTGGCGCGATCGGAGAACCATTCCAACACGTATGAGCTGGTGAACGAGGAAGTGCGTGTCGCGCACGGACTGACCGACGGCGTGATCAACCAGCAGATCCATGCCGACATGGTGTTCTTCGAGACCCAGTCCGGTGGGGCGGTATTTTCCACCGGATCTATCGCCTATGCCGGTTCGTTCGGGCATCGCGACTTCGCCAATCCGATCGCGCGGCTGACCTGGAACGTGCTGCGGAGGTTCGCCGATCCGGCGCCGTTCAGCGTGCCGCGGAGCGGGCCACCCGCGTAGCAATAGGTTCAGCGAGCACGCAGCTCCGGGAAATCCTCCTCGCGGAATTCCCCAGCACCTCGCTGGCCCTGCTTCGCCCTCGCCTCTTCCTCCTGCCGCAACTCCACGCGTCTGATCTTGCCGGAGATCGTCTTCGGCAGCTCGGAGAACTCGAGCCGCCGCACGCGTTTGAACGGCGCTAGTGTGCCGCGCAGATGCTGGAAGATCGACAATGCCGTCGCGCGATCGGGCGATGCGTTGGCGGTCAGCGTGACATACGCCTTCGGCACCGCCATCCGCATCGCGTCGGGCGCCGGTACCACGGCGGCCTCGGCCACCGCGGGATGCTCGATCAGTGCGCTCTCCAATTCGAACGGACTGATGCGATAATCCGATGCCTTGAACACATCATCCGCGCGGCCGACATAGGTGTAGTAGCCGTCAGCATCGCGCGTACCGACATCGCCGGTGCGATACGCCCCGCGCCCCAGCGGCGCAAACGAGCCATCGTCGTTCTGGTAGCCTCGCATCAGCCCTACCGGAGCAGGATCGAGCGCAATGCACACCTCGCCTTCCTCCAGCGCCTTGTCCTCGGCGTCGAGCAGCCGGATGCGATAGCCCGGCGACTCCTTGCCCATCGAGCCCGGTTTCACCACCTCGCCCGGGAAGCAGCCGATCTGCAGCGTGGTCTCGGTCTGGCCGTAGCCTTCGCGCACGGTCAGGTTCCACACCTTCTGCACATGCTCGATGATCTCCGGATTGCAGGGTTCACCTGCGGAACACACCTCGCGCAGCGACGTCTTCCAGGCCGTCATGTCCTCCTGGACGAACATGCGCCATACGGTAGGCGGCGCGCAGAGCGTCGCAACATTGTTCTCCACAATCGCGTCCAGCATGCCACGCGCGTTGAACCGTGGCTGGTTGGCGATGAACACGGTGGCACCGGCGTTCCACGGCGCGAAGAAGCAGCTATAGGCGTGCTTCGCCCAGCCGGGCGACGAAATGTTCAGGTGCATGTCGCCCGGCCGCAGGCCGACCCAGTACATGGTGATAAGGTGGCCGACCGGATAGCTCTGGTGACTGTGCTCCACCAGCTTCGGCCGCGACGTGGTGCCGGAGGTGAAATACAGCAGCATCGGATCGGTGGCGTGCGTTTCGCCATCGGCAGTGAAGCGTGCATCGCCACGCAGCAGATCGTCGTAGCCATGCCATCCGGCCGGTGCATCGCCGACCGCGATACGCGTCACCGTGGGATCGAGGCCGACGAACTTCGGCGCATCCGCCGCATAGGCGACCAGATGTCGCACACGCCCGCGCTCGAACCGGTCCTTGAGGTCCGTCGGCGTCAGCAGCGTGCTGGCCGGGATCACCACAGCACCAAGCTTCATCGCCGCCAGCATCACCTCCCACAGAGGCACCACATTGCCGAGCATCAGCAGGATGCGCTCGCCGCGCTTCACGCCAAGCGCGCGCAGACCGTTGGCGATGCGGCTGGAACGTTCGGACAGTTCCGCGAAGGTCGCCGTGGCCGCGCCGTCGCCGACAATCTTCAGCGCCAGGCGGTGTGCGCTGTCGCCGCGCGCAAGCTCGGCATCGAACCAGTCGAGCGCGTAGTTGAAAGTATCCAGTTGCGGCCAGCGGAATCCCGCATGCGCGCCGCGATAGTCCGTGCGGTGCGCGAACAGGAAGTCGCGTGCCGCCTTGAATGCCTCGGCTCCCATCATAGCCTCCCTATTGCCGTGGCTGCGCCGCCAGCCAGCGGAACACCACGGAGAAATCCTTCGCACCGTCACCGGCATCGACTACCGCCTGATAGAACGACATCGCATGGGCGCCGAGTGGCGTCGGCGATCCGACGGCGTCGGCTGCCGCCTGCGACAGCTTCACGTCCTTCAACATCAGCGCCGCCATGAAGCCGGCGGCATAATCGCGGTTGGACGGCGCCGCGGGTACCGGTCCGGGCGCCGGGCAATAGCTCGACAGCGCCCAGGACTGTCCCGACGAGGTGGACGCGATCTGGAAAAGCCTGTCCCAATCAAGGCCAAGTTTGCGTGCCAGCAGAAAGCCTTCCGACACACCGACCATGTTGATGGCGAGCATCATGTTGTTGCAGATCTTCGCCGCCTGCCCCGCACCCGGTCCGCCGGCGTGCACGATGTTCTTCCCCATCGCCTGCAACACCGGCAACCCGCGCGCGAACGCTGTCTCGGCGCCGCCCACCATGAAGGTCAGCGTCGCCGCGGTGGCGCCGCCGACGCCGCCCGATACCGGTGCATCCAGCATCTCGAAGCCGGCGACGCGCGCCGCCTCGGTCACCGTGCGCGCGCTCTCCACATCGATCGTCGAGCAGTCGATCAGCAGCGGCACGCCGCCCTTCACCGCCTCGATCAGTCCGCCCTGGTGCAGCCATACGTCGCGGACATGCTCGCCCGCCGGCAACATGGTGATCACCACGTCCGCGCCCCGCGCTGCCTCGGCCGCGCTGTGTGCCGGCTGCACGCCGGCGGACGCCAGCGCCTGCACCGCGTTCGCGTTGATATCGTAGCCGATGACGCGATGGCCTGCCTTTGCCAGGTTGGCAGCCATCGGCGCACCCATGTTGCCCAGGCCGATGAACCCTATCGTTGCCATGCCGCATCACCTCGTGCTTCGGCCGGATCGAACCGCATCCACCGGTTGGCCGCAAGCACCGCCGGGCGTAGCATCATTGCCGGCCCAGAAGTGAGGAGAACCAACGATGCCAGGCGATTATCCGCTGCCGTCCAGCGAACCTGCCAGTCTCGGCTTTGCCGCGAAGCCGCTCGATCATCTGGATCGGCTGATCAAGCAGCACATCGAGGAAGGCCGCTATCCCGGGGCGCAGATCGCGCTCGCACGGCACGGCCAGCTTGCCCTGTTCCGTACCTATGGCGATGCGAAGAGCGAACCGTCCAAGGTGCCCGCGACCAACGACCACCTTTTCCTGCTGTTCAGCCAGACCAAGGTACTGACCAGTTCGGCGGTGTGGACGCTGGTGGAGGAAGGCAGGCTGTCCTTCATGGACAAGATCGCCGACCACCTGCCGGAGTTCGCCGCACGCGGCAAGGCGGATATCACGCTCCAGCAGGTGATGACGCATCAGGGCGGCTTCCCGTCGAACAACGTGACCAAGGCGACGTGGGCCGATCACGCACGGATGCGCGCCGAGGTGTGCGACTTCGCGCTGGATTGGACGCCCGGTTCGAAGTTGCAATATCACGGCCAGGCGGCGCATCTGGTGCAGGCGATGGTGATCGAGGCGGTCACCGGGAAGGACTATCGCGACGTGATCCGCGAGAAGGTGATCGCGCCGCTCGGTCTCGACAACGACATCTATGTCGGCGTGCCGGCGCAGGTGCAGTCGCGCTGCGCCGACACCTACGCGCCGGAGCCCCGCGACAACTCCGCCGACTTCCGCGCGGCGGGTCTGCCGAGCGGCGGCGGCTTCGCGACGGCGCGTGGCATGGCGGCGTTCTATCAGATGCTGCTTGGCAAGGGCCGGCTGGGCAATGTGCGGCTGTTCTCGCCGCGGCTGATCGCCTACGTGTCGCGCAATCACACCGGCGATCGCGGCGACGAGCAGATGAACGGCATCCCGATGCATCGCGGCCTGGGTCCACATGTGCGCGGCGACAGCGATCGCATCCGTGGCCTCGGCACGATCGGCGCACCGGCGACGTTCGGGCATGGCGGCGCGGGCACGTCGTACTCATGGGCTGATCCCGAGAGTGGTGTCTCGTTCAGCTACCTCACCAACTACATGGCGCCGGATCCGTGGCATTCGGCGCGGCTGGATCGCGTGGCCAACCTCGTGCACGCCGCAATCGACTGAGCTACGGCTGGCGCTGACGCGGAATGCCAAGGCGCCAGCCGCTTGCGGCGGCGAAGCGCTGGAAGAAGTCGAGCTCGTAGGCCTCCTCTGGCGACTGCCGGACCATTTCGTCGATCCAATGCGCATCCTTGCCGACCAGGATGCGCCATCGGTCCGCCTTCACACCATCGAGGATGATGGTTGCGGCCTCGGCCGCGGTGGTCGGCGCGTCCTCGATGAAGCGCTTCGCCCGCTCCAGCGCCAACGCCTGGATGTCCGCATCCGACATGGCGGCGACGTCCAGCCCCGCCGCTGCCGCACGCTCGCGCGTCTGTGCAATCTCCCCCGCAGTCAGCGCATCCGAGTCATTGCCGCTATGGATCTTGCGTGAATTGGCCAGGATCGAGGTGCCGATGTGGCCGGGCATCACCACGGAACACTTGATATGCGGCGCATGCACCTGAAGATCGGTGATCAGCGCCTCGGTGAAGCCCTTTACCGCGAATTTCGCGGCGCAATACGCGGTGTGCGAAATGCGCGGGCCGACCGAAGCCCAAAATCCGTTGACGCTGCTGGTGTTGACGATGTGCGCCTCGTCCGCTTTTTGCAGCATCGGGAGGAACGCACGCGTGCAGAGATAGACACCACCCCAACAGATGTTGAAGGTCTTCTCCCACGCCTCGCGGCTGTCGGCGAACATGCTGCCGCCGCCGCCCACGCCGGCGTTGTTGAACAGCAGATGGATCCGGTCGGTGGCCTGCTGCTCGGCGACGTCCTGGCGAAAGCGCTGCACCTGGCTTTCGTCGGACACGTCGGCGAGATGCGTGGTGATCCGCAGGCCCTGCGGCAGTCGCGTTGCCTCGCAAAGCCGCCTGGTCTCGGCCATCGCCGGCGCGGAGAGGTCGCACATGGCGACGTTGCAGCCTTCCGCCACCAGTTGCCGCACCAGCTCCCGGCCCATGCCGGTGCCGCCGCCGGTCACGACCGCGATCTTGTCGGTGAATGCCTTCATGGCCTGCTCCTCACGCTGCTATGTCTTGCGGCCTTCGCAATGCTGGCCATTTGTGCATCAGCCATGCCCTATCAATCAAACGACGAACTCCCGCCGGCGGTGGCGAACCACCTCCCGGCGCATGCACAGGACATTTTCCGCGAGGCGTTCAACCATGCGTGGGACGAGAGCGTGACAGTCTAACCGGCGAGAATCTCCGCCGCTGCATCGGCAAATACCTGGCACCCAAGCACGATGTCGGCGTCCTCGGTGTTCTCCGCATAGTGATGGCTGATCCCGCCGATCGACGGAACAAACAGCATCGCCGACTTCATCCGCTCCGCCAGCACCTGCGCGTCGTGTCCGGCGCCACTCGGCATCCGCACGTGTAGCCCCGGCGCATGTCGCTCGGCCGCATGCTCCAGCGCATCCTGGAATCCGGCATCCATCACCTGCGGCACCGAGCGGCCGCGTTCGGTGATCGTCACCGTGCATGGCCCGCGTGTCGCCTCCGCCACCAGAGTTTCCAGTTCGCTCTCCAACTTCGCAAGCAACGCGGGATCGGTATCGCGGAACTGGAACAGCATTTCGGCGCGACCCGGCACGATGCTCGGCGCGCCAGGATCGAGCAGGATACGCCCCGTCGTCCACACGGTGCGCGGCCCCGCGACATCGGGAAAGCGCGCATAGATCGCCGATGCCAGCTTCACCAGCGCCACGCCGGCATCCTTGCGGACCGCCATGCGCGTGGTCCCGGCGTGGTTCTGCACACCCTCGAACACGATGCGGAACCGATGGCTGCCGACGATGGCGGTGACAATCCCGATGCGCTTGCCGGTGTCCTCGAGTTCGGCGCCTTGCTCGATATGCGCCTCGAGATAGCCGCGATAGCGCGCCGGATCGACCACGGCGCGCTGACGCCCGGCAAAACCCGCCTGCGCCAGCGCCTCGCGCAACGTCGTGCCGTCGCGGTTGCGGCAGGCATCGATCTCCGCCTCCGCCAGCAGCCCGCAGAAGGACCGGCTGCCGATGAACGAGCCGAAGTGCCCCTCCTCATCCGCCCACGCCGCGACATCGATGGCGCCGCCAAGCGTGCGCGCGACCTCCAGCCCGTAGATCACACCAAGAGCGCCATCCAGCCAGCCGGCGTGGGGCTGCGTCTCGACATGGCTGCCGAGCAGCAGCTTCGTCCCATCGTCGCGCGCGCGGCCGATGACGTTGCCGATACCGTCGATCTCCGGCTCCAGCCCCGCCTCGGCCATCCGACCGGCGAGCCAGTGACGCGACTGCACGTCCTCGGGTGAGTAGGTCGGACGATGCACGCCGGTCTTGTATTCGCCCATCTTGCGCAGCGTGTAGAGATCGCCAAGCAACCGGTCGCCGTCGATGCGTGTCGTCATGTATGTTCCCGTGCGCTCATGGCGCGAGCGTCATTCCTTGCGGTCGGATCAGCCCATCCGGCGTCGGCGTGAAGCCGGACACCTTGTCCGACAGCGCCCACAGCCACTTCGCGTGATACAGGATGATGTGCGGGCGGTCGGCGAGGTAGACGTCGACCAACTGCTTGTACAGCGCCTGCCGCTGCGCCACATCGGTGACGCCGCGCGCACGTGCCAGCAGGTCGTCGAACTTCGGATTGCAGTACTTGCCCCAGTTCAGGAACCCGTCGCAGGCGAGCCAGATC
>JANWJK010000108.1 GCA_025452005.1 Acetobacteraceae bacterium
GGCCGGGCTTGATCCGGCCATCCACCTCCAGGCGGTGGTGCGTGGATGGCCGGGTCAAGCCCGGCCATGACGCCTGAAGAGAGGACGCGTCATGGACTTCGATCTCACCGACGAACAGCGCCTGCTGAAGGATAGCGTCGACCGGTTGGTCGCCGACCAGTACCAGTTCGAGCAGCGCAAGAAGTACATGGCGGAACCCGACGGCTGGAGCCGCGCCGTCTGGCAGCAATACGCCGAACTCGGCCTGCTCGGCCTGCCATTCGCCGAAGCGCATGGTGGCTTCGGTGGTGGGGCGGTCGAGACAATGATCGTCATGGAGACATTTGGCCGCGGCCTGGTGCTGGAGCCGTACTTCGCCACCGTCATCCTCGGCGGCGGTCTTCTGCGCCGGGCAGCGTCGCCCGCGCAGCAGCAGGCGCTGCTGCCACAGGTCGTGCAGGGCAAGCTTAAGCTGGCCTTCGCACATGTCGAGCGGCACTCGCGCTACGATTTGGCGGATGTCGCCACCACCGCAAAGCAGGATGGCGCAATGTGGGTGTTGGACGGTGCCAAGAGCGTCGTTCTGCACGGTGACTGCGCCGACCGTCTGCTGGTGACCGCGCGGACGTCAGGCAATCGCCGCGACCGTAATGGTATCGGGCTGTTCCTCGTCGATCCCTCCGCGGCTGGTGTCACGCGACGCGGCTATCCGACGCAGGACGGCCTGCGCGCCGCCGAGGTCACGCTGTCCGGCGTACGCGTGCCGCAGGACGACGCGATACCGAACGCGCTGCCGGCAATCGAACATGTGGTCGATGAGGCGATCGCGGCACTGTGTGCGGAGGCGGTCGGCTGCATGCAGGCGATGCATGAGACGACACTGGAATACCTCAAGACACGGCAGCAGTTCGGCCGCCCGATCGGGCAGTTCCAGGTGCTCCAGCATCGTTCGGTCGATATGCTGGTGGCGCTCGAGCAGGCGCGCAGCATGGCGATGTTCGCCGCGGTCATGGCCGCGGAGGAGGACCCCACCGAACGCCGTCGTGCCATCGCGGCCGCCAAGGTGCAGATCGGTCGCTCCGGCAGGCATATCGGCCAGGAGGCGATCCAGTTGCATGGCGGCATCGGCATGACGATGGAGTATAAGGTCGGCCACTACTTCAAGCGCATGACGATGATCGACAAGCTGTTCGGCGATGCCGACACGCACCTTGAAACGCTGGCGCAGCTCGGCGGGCTGTTCGGCAACCCGCGCACAGCGGAGCGGTAACCTCGCCGGTCGGCAACCCGATGCGGTATCGGAGTTGTCAACTGCCCGGCGATTGAGAGCATGTATCCTGCCGCTGCCTGACACGTCCAAACAATCGCAAGCGGGGGAAACATGAGCATAACGAGCATCGCGCGACGGCACTTCGTCAGCGGCATGGCACTTGGTGCGGCGGCCGCCTCTCTCATCCCGCGCACCGGTCTGGCGCAACGCGTCACGGTGGCACCGCCCAGCACCATCACAACACCGCCGCGTGATTTCGGTCCGAACGGCGCACCGACCACCTACTTCACCGATCCCGACGTCATCTCGGTGGACCCGCTGTTCGACCAGTATGCCCAACCCAACAGCGCCATCACGCGTCTGTGGACCGGAGCGTTGTGGGCGGAGGGACCGGCGTGGAACGCCGAGGGGCGCTATCTCGTCTGGAGCGACATCCCCAACAACCGCCAGCTTCGCTGGCTGGAGGACAACGGCCGCGTCTCGGCGTTCCGCATGCCGTCCAACAACAGCAACGGCAACACCTTCGACTTCCAGGGGCGGCAGATCTCCTGCGAGCACCTGACCCGCCGCGTCGTGCGCTATGAGCTCAACGGTTCCATCACCGTCATCGCCGACTCGTTCAACGGCAAGCGCCTGAACTCGCCGAACGATGCGGTGCCACACCCCGACGGCAGCATCTGGTTCACCGACCCGCCGTACGGCGGACAACTCTATGAAGGCGCGCCCGACGCGGCAGGCGGTGCGAGCAACGCAGCCGGACGGCTCAATCCCCGGTTGGGCCAGGCCGCCGGCATTGGCATCGGCGACGGCAAGCGGGAACTGCCGACCAATGTCTACCGCGCCGATCCCAGCGGTCGGATCGACGTCGTCGTGACCGAGGATCAGGTGCCCGATCCGAACGGCCTCGCGTTCTCACCCGACTACAAGAAGCTCTACGTCATCAGCACCGGCAAGGGGCCCGGAGACACCGGCGCGGGCGGCAAGAACGATGTCCATGTCTTCGATGTCGGCAGCGACAACAGGCTGTCCAACCAGAAGCTGTTCACTGACTGCATGGTGGACGGGGTGAAATGCGGACCTGACGGCGCCCGCTGCGATGTCGACGGCAATGTCTGGATCTCCAGCAACGCTGGCCGCAATGTCGGTTATAACGGCGTCACCGTCTGGACCCCGGACGGCAGGCTGATCGGCCGCATCCGGCTGCCCGAGGTCTGCGCCAATGTCTGTTTCGGTGGGCCGAAGCGGAACCGCCTGTTCATGGCGGGCAGCCAGTCGCTCTACGCGGTATTCGTCAACACGCAGGGTGCCGCTCCGGGATAGCCCGCGGTTCGGGGGGCGGGCGGCGTCGCAGCGCCGCCCGCTCCGGTCTCACACGATACCGTCGCCGTGCAGCGACTTCACCTCTGCCTCGCTCAGGCCCAGCCAACTGGTCAGCACATCGTCGGTATGCTGGCCCAGGATCGGCGACGCCTTCACCCGTGGCGGCTTGCCGTCCACCCGCACCGGCCATGCCGGCATCTTGTACGGCTTGTAGGACGAGTGCTCCATCACCTGCATGATGCCGCGTTCGTCGAAGTTCTTGTCGTTCATCAGCTCCATCGTGTCGAACACCGCGCCGGCGGGAATGCTGGCGCCGCCGACCTGCTGCATCGCCTCGTGCTTGGTGCGCGTGCGTGTCCACTCGATGATGATCTCGTCCAGCGCCGCATTGTTCTTCACGCGCTCGTCCGGCGTGGTGAAGCGCGGATCGTTGATCAGCTCCTCGCGCCCCATCACCTTGCACAGCCGCGACCAGTGTTCCGGATTGGCGCGGCTGGTCATGATCCACACATAGTCGTTGGCGCCGCCCGGCGCGCAAGGATACAGGCCCGATGGTGCATTGCTGCCGCCGCCCGAGCGTGTGCCGTCGCGCTCCACCGCGCGGCCGGTGCGCGCCTGGGTGGAGAAGTTGGTGCGCATGTAGTGCAGCATCGCGTCCTGCATCGCCACTTGCAGCCGATGGCCCTCGCCGGTCGCCTTGCGGCGATACAGCGCACCCAGGATCGTCACCGCCATCGTCATGCCGGTGCCGGTGTCGCCGAGTGACAGGCCGGGCTTCACCGGCATGCGGCCCTTCTCGCCGGTCACGCTGATCGTGCCGCCTGTCGCCTGGGCGATCATGTCGAAGGCGAGGTTTTTCTCGTACGGACTGCCGGTGCCGAAACCCTTCACCTGGCAATATATGATGCCGGGGTTCAGCTCGCGCACCGCGTCGTAGCCAAGTCCCAGCCGCTCGATCGTGCCCGGCGCCATGTTCTCGACGCAGACATCCGCCTTGCGCAGCAGGTCCTTCACCAGCGCCAGGCCGCGCGGCGACTTCAGGTCCACGGTGATCGACTTCTTGTTGGCGTTGAACACCTGGAAGTAATACGGATCGTCGTCCGGCTTGCCGGGGCGCAGCCGCCGGCCAGGATCGCCGGTCTTCGGGTTTTCGATCTTCACTACTTCGGCACCGAGCCAGGCGAGCGCCTCGGTGCAGGATGGTCCTGCTTCGAACTGGGTGAAATCGACGACGCGGACACCGGAGAGAAATTGCAGGTCTGCGCTGACGTCTTGCATGGAAGTCGTCCTCCCGTGGTGTGATATTGCCGGAAGCCTGCCACAGTTCAGTCTTCCGTGGCCAGTGCGGGCCGGTCCGTCGCCGCCTGCCGAAGATCGTTGCGCCGCCATGCCAGCCCGATCGCGCTCACCGCGACCAGTCCGGTCACCGCCATGATGTCCACTGCGAGCAGTGGGCCGAACAGGTCGGCCAGCGCGCCGATCAGCAGAATGCCCACCGGACCCATGCCGATGCACACCGTCAGCAGCCCCATCAACCGCGAACGGATATACGGTGGCGCATGCAGTACAATCAGCGACGTCTGCATGTTGGCGAACGCGGCCGAGCCGATGCCGCCGGTGACCAGCAGGATGCAGGCGAGCGCGAAGGTCGGCGCAAATGGCATCAGGATCACGCAGACCAGGAACAGCAGCGATCCGCCGACCATCAGCGTGCGTCCGCTCAGTCGGGGCCCGCCGCCGGTAAGCCACAAGCCGCCGAGCAACGCGCCGAATGCCTCTGCGCCGGCCAGGATACCGGTCGCCGTCGGCGAAACCAGGAACACCTGCCGCGCGATCGGCGCGACAAGGGCGTAGTAGCAGAATCCCAGCAGGTTCATGGCGATCGTGACGGCGAGCACGCCTCTGATGATCGCGTGGCCGCGGGCGAATGCGAACGCTTCCGTAAGTGCCTGCGGCACATCCGACAGTGCGATCTTGCGGCTGGTCTGCTGGTGCATCAGTCCCGCAACCAGCACGACCGCGACCAGATAGACGCCGGCCGATATCGTATAGGCACCGGCAAGACCCAGCGTCTGGTATGCTGCACCGCCCGCCATCGGTCCCAACAGGCGCGTGATGGAATTGGTCACCGTATCGAGTGCCAGCGCACGCGGCACCAAAGGCGTCGCGACCGACTCGCCGACCATGCGCCGGCGCGTGGACATCTCGGTCGACCACACCGTGCCGGTGAGCAGCGCGGCGAGGCCGACATGCCACGGCTGCGCCACGCCGGACGCAGCGAGCGCCGCGATTGTCAGAGAAACGACAGCCGACATGATCTGGCCGGCGAGCAGGATGCGCTTGCGGTTCACCGCCTCGGACATCACCCCGGCGAAGGCGCCGAGAAGCAGCATCGGCAAGGTGCGCGCGGCCGTTACCAACGCAACGGCCAGTCCCGATCCGGTCACGTCCAGCGTGAACAGCGCGGCGCACAGCACCTCGAACGAGCGCATCGTATTGGCGCAGCCGCCGATCGCCCAGAGGCGAAGGAAGACGCGCGAGGACAGCAGGCCGGGCACGGTACGTGCGTCAGTCGCCCGCCGTCACGTGCACCGGCGGCACCGCGCCGAACCACTCCGGCCGCGCGCGTTCGACCTGAGCCGCAACCTGCAGCAACAGATCCTCGCGGGCGAAGTTACCGTAGAGCTGCACGCCGATCGGCATGTTGTCGCTGTCCAGGCCAGCGGGGATGTTGATGCCGGGCAACCCCGTCTCGTTGCCGGGCATGGTGTAGCGACAGGCATCGGTGAGCCGGCTCATCCACGGATCGAGCGCCTCGTCGCGCAGCAGCGAGTAGGGGCCGTTCGCCTCCGGCACGCGGATCGCCAGCGTCGGCGTAAGCAGCGCGTCGTAGCGCTCCATCAGCGCGCCGAACTGACGGGTGATGGTGTTGTTGCCGTTCATCATACGGAAGATGTCGAACTTGTCGTAGCCCTCCGCGGCCTCGTAGTGCCGCCAGGTCATCCGGTTCAGCAGCTTCGGCAGATCGCCTGCCGAAATGCCCTTGTCCGCCGCCATCGTGGTGAACAGCGAGCGGCTGCTGATCCATTGGGTGGCGTAGGTCTGCCACATGGTTCCCCAGTCGCAGATCGCATCGTCGTTCAGTTCCTCGACCGCGTGGCCAACCGATTCCAGCAGTCGCGCCGCCTCGCGCACGCGGGCCGCGACTTCTGGATCGGTGTCGGTGCCACGCCCCCAGCGCGCGGTGGACAGGCCGATCCTCAGCTTGCCCGGCTCGCGCGCGATCGCATCGAGATAGGAGCCGGCGGGCGCGGCCATCTTGATGAACGAGCCGCCGTTCGGCACGCGGCTGAGATAGTCGTACACCGCCGCGGTATCGCGCACGCTGCGCGACACCACGCCGTCGATGCTGATGCGCGTGACGTATTCGTTGTGCGACAGCGGCTGCGGCACGCGGCCACGCGAGGCCTTCAGCCCGACCAGGCCGCAGAACGACGCCGGGATGCGCGTCGAGCCGCCGCCATCGGATGACATCGACAACGGCACCACGCCGGCTGCCACCGCCGCGGCCGATCCGCCGGACGAGCCGCCCGGCGTGCGCGACAGGTTCCATGGGCTGCGCGTTACCTTGACCTCGCCGCGATACTCGGTGGTGGTATCGAAGGTCATGCCGAATTCCGGTGTGGTGGAACGGCCGAGCGGCACCAGGCCGGCGCGCAGGAAGTTCTCAATCACCGGATCGGTGGCGCCGATGCGCGTGCCCTTGGCGAGTGCGGAGCCGGAATCCTGCGTGCGCCCGATCAATCCGGAACCGAGGTCCTTCAGGAAGATCGGCACGCCGTACAGCCTGCCCGCCTTGTCCGGTCCGTCGGTGTCGGGGTTGGCGCGCACGTCGTCGAACACCTCGATGACCGCCTCGAGCCGCGGGTTGAGCCGCGCCACCGCCGCTGCGGCCTGTGCGGTGACCTGCTGTGCACTCACCTGCCGGGTGCGCACGAGGTCGGCCAACGCCACGCCGTCGTGCCGCGCCCACTCCGCCCAGCCCATCGCCAGGCCCGTCTCTGCCGCCATCCGCCGCTTCCTCCCCATGGACCGAAACCGCCACTCGGCACTATCATGCGCCGAATGACGACATTCCGGCAGAGGGAACCCTGGAAATGAATGATACCGTCATGACCAAGCCGCAGTTCGATCGGACGGTCGAGGACCTGGGCAACATCGTCGAGCTGGGCCACGTCAACGTCACGGTGCCCGACCAGTCAAAGGCGACCGCCTTCTACCTGATGGGTCTTGGGCTGACGCGCGATCCTTACCTGATGGCTGGTCTCGAGAACATGTGGGTGAATGTCGGCCGCGGCCAGTTCCATCTGCCGACCCGTGAACCGCAGGTGCTGCGCGGCACGACCGGGCTGGTGGTGCCCGATCTCGATGCGCTGCTGAAGCGACTCGAATACGCCAAGAAGTTTCTCGAAGGCACCAAATTCAGCTACAAGGCAGTGGGCAACGTCGTCGAGACGACCTGCCCGTGGGGCAACCACATCCGCGTGCACGGACCGGAACCCGAGAACTTCGGACCGCTGCGTCTCGGCATGCCGTATGTCGAAGTCGATGTAGCGGCCGGCACCGATCTGTCGGGGATAGCGCGTTTCTATACCGAGATCCTCAGCGGCATCGCCGGCGTGTCGAACGATGAGCGCGGACCGTATGCCTGGGCGAACACGTCGGCTGACAGCAAGGTGTACTACCGCGAGACCAAGAAGAAGCTGCCGCCATATGACGGGCACCACATCCAGATCACGCTCGCCGACTTCTCGGGCCCGCACAAGAAGCTGGTGGAGCGCGGCCTGATCACCGAGGAGAGCGACCAGCACCAGTATCGCTTCGTTGATATCGTCGATCCCGCCACCAACAAGAGGCTGGCGCAGATCGAACACGAGACGCGCAGCATGCGTCATCCGATGTTCAATCGCAGCTACGTCAACCGGAACCCGGACATGAGCAACCGCAACTTCGTGCCGGGCTACGAAGTGGGCATCTGGGCACTCGCGTAAGGGAGCAATCCGATGCCCGTCCAGCCCTACCGCGTCTCCGCCTACAACACGGCGAAGGCGTCGGAGAACAAGATCCACGACGATGCCACCGCCCGTCGCTTCGGCTTCACCGGCGGGCTGGTGGGCGGCGTGCACGTCTACGCCTACATGACACATCAGCCGCTGGCGCACTGGGGCCGCGCATGGCTGGAACGCGGCACCGGCGACTGCAAGTTCGGCAAGCCGGTCTATGAAGGCGACATCGCCGAGATCGTTGCCGATGAAACCGAGGGCGGCCTCGCGCTGAAGGTGATGAGCCGCGGCGAGCTCTGTGCCACCGGGTCCGCCGGACTGCCCGCATCGGCCGCACCGCCCGCGGTGGCGGACTTCCAGCCGGCCACGCCGCCGGCACACGATGCGCGCCCGCCGGCCGACGAGTCCTCGCTTGCGGTCGGCCGCTGGCTCGGCATGAACAAGCTGGCGGTCACCGCCGAGTTCCACGCGCAGGATCTCAGCGACACCCGTGAGACCAACACGCTGTACGCCGCGGAAGGCATCGTGCATCCCGGCACCATCCTGCGCTGCTGCAATTGGGTGCTGTCGCACAACGTGGTGCTTCCCGCGTGGATGCATGTCGGCAGCAAGGTGCAGCACTTCGGCATCGCTCATATCGGCGACACGCTGAGTGCGCGGGCTCGCGTCACGCAGAACTACGTGCACAAGGGGCACAAGTTCGTCGAGGTCGATGCGCTGGTGCTGGCGAACGAGCGCACGCCGCTCGCGCGCGTGACCCACACCGCGATCTACCTGCCGCGGCAGTTGGCGGAGGCGGCGTAAGGTCTCGATGACCGAGCGGGGGGAGCCATGCGGAACCCGTTGACCAGTGCCTCGGGCATGGTGAACTCCGCGTTGATGGGCGCATTCGGGATTTCCGAGGAGCACAAGAAGTACCTCTCCGCAGGCTACCGTTGTCCGAGCTGCCAGGGTGCCAACACAAATCTCCTCGGCGCGCTGACCACCCACTTCTACAACGCCGAGGGCAAGCGGTTGGCGCTCATAGCGGGCGGTGCGGTGCGAGGGGACACCGCCGAATGTCCGAAATGCGGCTACCGCTGGAAGGTCTACGGCAAGGCCACCGTCGTACCTCCCGCCGGCGATGCCGATCTCGAGGTCGTGGAGTCCGATCGCAGCGACGAGGTGTTCGGCGAAGACCGGCGCGTCATCGACAACACCCGCAGTTCCGGATCGCTCACCCGAACGATCACCTTCACCAAGGAGTGGACCCGGACCTACGAGATCCAGACCGAGAAGGCGCAGGGTTCCGGCGCCGAGTTCACTCTTGGCGTGAAGGATGTCGCCGGCATCAAGGCCTCGTCCGAGGAGAAGCTGCGCAACGCCTACAGTGTCAGCCACGAAACCAAGGAGACCTGCTCCGAGCAGGTCAGCTGCAATGTCGATGCACGCACGCGGCTGACGGTCGTGGTGCGATGGAAGCGCATCTGGCAGCACGGCTACATCCGCCTGGTCCGCGAGGGCGCGGAAGTACGGATCCCCTTCCGTGTCGCCGTCGGGATGACGTTCGATCAGGAGCAGATCGATGGCGCCTAGCCGCCGCGGCGCGGCTACTCGCGGGTGAACTGGTATGCCTGCCCATCATCGAACGACAGTCGAAGGATGTTCAGCCTGGCGTCCTTGTCCATCTGGAACTGCACAAACGCGGTCGGCTGAGCGCCAAGGTCCTCGGCCACCGCCGTATACTGATCCATGGGCATCAGCCTGGCGGTGAAGATGCTGCCATCCCATTGGGCAAGCTTCAGCTTCGCGCCGGTGGCCTCCAGGCTCATGACCAGCGCGTCGCCGTCCATGGCGAGCGTCGCCTTGCCGAACCCCGGATTGGTGAAACGCCCGGCCAGAGGCGCCATCGGCGGGAATGGCCGCGGATTGTCCGGTGCCGCAAACAGTTTCGCCGATTTCTCGTATCCGGCGCGCGCCGCCTTGATCGCCTCTGCAACGACATCGACATTGGGATTGCCCAGGATGCGATCCATCGTCCAGCGGCCTATGGCATCGGGAAATCCAACGTTCACTTCGTTGGTCAGCACGACGACGCCGACATTCTTCTCGAGGAGAAGGCCGAAATAGGCACCGAAGGCGCTGGTCCCGCCGTTATGCCAGACGATCGTGCCGTTCGGTGTCTGCTGCACGATCCAGCCCATCGCGTAGGCGACCTTGTCGGATATTGCGACCTTCGGCGTGTGGGTCACCGTGAGGTTCTCGGCGCTGACGATCCGATGCCCCTCGAACGAGCCGTTGCCGAGTTGCAGGCGCAGCCAGCGGGACCCGTCCTCGATGGTCGAATTGATGTCGCCGGCCCCGTCGAAGTCATAGGGAAAGATCTGGGTGAAGGGGACCTCCACCGTGCCGTCGGGCGTCCAGCGATAGCCGCCGGCGTGGTTGGGTGCGGCTTCGATGGAAGCGGCGGTATACGTCGTGTCCTTCATGCCGAGCGGATCGAGGATCGCCTTCTGGAGCACCGCATTCCAATCGGCGGCACCGGCGGAACGCGCCACGATGCGGCCGGCGAGGATGTGGGTGACATTGGTGTAGGCGAAGGTCGACCGGAAACTCGAGACCGGCTCGACGTAACGCAGCGACCGGATCAGCGCGGTCCGGTCCAACCCCAGGATGCCCAACGCGTCGTTGGCATAGGGCGGCAGTCCCGAGCGCTGCGCCAGCAGATCGAAGACGCGGAACTCGCGGGTGACCCAGGGATCCTTGAGCTGGAAATCAGGATCGAGATCGACCACCCGGTCGTCCCA
>JANWJK010000109.1 GCA_025452005.1 Acetobacteraceae bacterium
CGGTTCGACGGCGACGATCACCGGCAACCCGCAGAACATGATGATCGGCAGCTTTTCGCAGATCCCCTATCCGCAGTTCACGGCAGCCTTGGCACCGGTGGCGCTGTTCGGGCTCCTGCTGACCCTTGCACTGCTCGCGCTGCTGCATCGCGGCGACCTGCGCGGTGGCATGGTGCTGACGCGCCTGCCGCGCGTGCGCATCAACGGAGTGCTGATGGGGCGTGCTCTGCTGGCGACCGCGCTGGTGATTGCGCTGTTCTTCGCCGGCCAGCCACCGGCCAAGGCGGCGATCGTCGTGGGCGCTCTCCTGCTGCTGACGCGGCGGGTCAAAAGCACGCGGGTCTATGCCGAGATCGACTGGTCGCTGCTGCTGATGTTCACCGGGCTGTTCATCATCGTGGCCGGCGCCGAGCGCGAGCTGCTGACGCCGCAGACGATCGACGCAGTCGCCCGGCTGCACCTCGCCGCCGTGCCCGTGCTCAGCATCGTCACCGCGGTGTTGTCTAACATGGTGAGCAATGTCCCCGCCGTGCTGTCGCTGAAGCCGTTCGTCGCTGCACTGCCCGACCATGATCGCGCTTGGCTGGTGATCGCCATGGCCGCCACGCTGGCCGGTAACTTCACTGTGCTTGGTTCGATCGCAAACCTGATCGTGGTGGAGAAGGCGGCGCGGCGCGGGGTCGTGATCGGCTTCTGGGACCATTTCCGGGTTGGTGCACCACTCACGGTGCTGACCCTGCTGCTGGGAACGCTGTGGCTGATGTGGCGTTGAGCCGATACGCACAGGAGGTCGCGATGGATCGCATTCGAGTGCTTGAGGAGTCGCTGTGGGCCAAAGTGCCCGCCGACGTGATCGAGGAAGCGAAGCAGGCCGCCAGGACCGAGCCGAGCTGGATTGCGATGCAGGGGAATGGCCATGTCGTCGCGATGGCGCCGCCGGGCAGTCCGGACACCGCGACCGGCGACGTGATCTATATCGCGGAGATCAGCCCGGCGCGGCGCGCCTGAGGATTCGCCGCGGATACACAACTCACGTGTCCCATCGCCAGGGCGTGGCAGGAGAGCGCCGGCTGGCTGGCGTGTCCAGAATATTTTCCTTGACACCCTCGGGCATTTTGTGTTCTTGTTCCGTTCATGTCCGCCCCGGCCGCCATCCCAGTCGCTACCGCCGTGCCGGACCCCGCCACGCCCGGCGAGGACAGGCCCAGGTCGGTTCGCCCGTCTCCTCGGCCTCGTGCGTAAGCTCATCGACTACGGCAAGGAACTTGCCGTCACTCTCCAGCAACGCGCCACCAACGCCGACCTCGCCGCCATCACGCTGCCCTTCGGCACACGCGATATCGCCCTGATCCTCGCGCGCATCACCTGCGGTTTGCAGCGCGCCAGCGCGCTCGAAGCCAGAGTCGCGGCGCTGGCGGCGGGCCCGGATGCACCACCCGCGCCCTCGCGCGCGCCGGCCCAACGTTCACCACGTGCGCCCCGGCCGGCAGCCGGAAAATCCAGTGAGGAAGCCGATCCTCGCCTTGCCCTTCTGCCCACGCCGGAGCAGATCGCCGCCGAGGTCCGCCGCCGGCCGGTCGGGGTTGTGATTGCCGATATCTGCCGCGATCTCGGCATCATGCCGACCCATCCGCTGTGGCGGGACCTGATACTCGCCGTTATCGGGCACGGCGGCAGCCCCGCCCGCCTGTTCAAGGACATCTGCGACCGGGTGTTGCCGCTCTACGATTCAGACCACTTCATCGCCACACCCGCCGCGTTCTCGGCGCCGCCAGCAGCCGCCACCGGCCCGCCCTGATCGGGCGCGAAGCAGAAGCAGGATTTCGAACGCAAAGAACGCCAAAAAGGCCGCGGATTAACGCGAAAGCTGTTTGCGTTCATCCGCGGCTCTTTGCGTTTCCTGCGTTATCGCTTCCTGCCTTGTCCGGCGCCATCGTCATGGCCGGCGAAGGCAGCGAAGGCCGGCCATCCATGTCTTTCTCGATGCCGGCAGCGAATCGAGGCTCCCGGTCAGGGTAAAACCGCACTGGTTAACCAGGACGTTCTCCGGCCGCGAGCCGCTCATCGATCGCCGCAATCGCCTGCGGCAGATCGGCGATGCTGTCGATCACCATGTCGGCATCGTGCAATTCGGCGGCGGCCTGCTCTCGGAACCGCGTGCGTTCGGTGGCCGGCAACCCCGCCAGTTCTTCTGCGGACAGTCCGACGGCGTTGCCGGTCAGCGCGATACCGATGGTCCATGCGCCGGCCGCCGCGCCCTCGCCGATCCCAGGCGCCGTGTCGTCGACCTTCACCACAGTGGCGGCCGGCCAGACGCCAAGCTTCGCCATCGCGTACCACATCATCAGGGGCGACGGCCGGCCGGCCGGGAGATCGCCGGCGCACACCGTGAACTCCGGCGCATAGCCGGACGCGGCAGCGAGCGGTTCCAGCACATCCATGATGGGCCGCGTGTAACCGGTGGTGCCCGCGATGCGGATACCACGCGCGCGCAATCCGTCTATCGCGGCGATGGCGCCGGGGACGATGTCGGCATGATCGCGCACCGCGGCGATGTTCATCGGCTCGAACACCTGGAAGATCGCCTCGACATCGGCTTCGCTGAAGTCCCTGCCGTGCCTCGCGCGCCATGCGGCGGCAACGGAAGGTGTGTGGCCGACAGCGCGGATATGGTCCCACTTCGCCATGCCCATCGGCCCGCGCGCGTCGGCGATGCTGACCGTCACGCCGAACTGCGCGAAGGCCCGCACGAAGGCGCCCATCGGCGCGCGGCTGCCATGGTCCACCACGGTGCCGGCCCAGTCGAGGATGACCGCATGGACATTCATGAGGCGATACCAGCACGCTTGCCCACCGGCCGCCAACCGCCCAGCATGGGTCCATGCAGGATCGCAGCGAGGGCGACATCAACTTTGGCGACGCGCGGGCCGGCTGGCAGCGCGGGTACATCGATGCGGAGACACAGGCGCTGCTGGATGAGGATGCGCGGTGGTTCCTGCATCAGGCGTTGTCGACGCCATGCCTGAACGTGATTGAGCGCGCCGAGGGAATCTATCTGATCGACACCGCCGGCCGGCGCATCATGGATTTCCACGGCAACACCGTGCACCAGGTCGGCTACGGCCATCCCCGCGTGATCGAGGCCGTGACGCAGCAACTGGCAACGCTGCCGTTCTCGCCACGTCGTTACACCAACCGCGCCGCGATCGACCTGGCGCGGCGGCTGGCGGAATTGGCGCCAGGGCAACTGAACAAGGTGCTGTTCGCACCGTCCGGGACGGCAGCGATCGGCATGGCGCTGAAGCTGGCGCGGCATGCGACCGGCCGGCACAAGACAGTGTCGATGTGGGACGCGTTCCACGGCGCGTCGCTCGATGCCATTTCGATTGGCGGCGAGGCGATCTTCCGCCGCGACGCAGGCCCGCTGCTGCCGGGAACCGAACATGTGCCGCCGCCGGCGCTGGCTGCGCGCTTCTTCGGCGATGACGGGCGAGGACATGAGCGGCTGGCGGACTATATCGACTATGTGCTGGACGTACAGGGCGATGTCGCCGCGGTGATAGCGGAGCCGGTGCGTTGGACAACGTTGGAGGCACCGCCTGCGGATTTCTGGCCGCGCGTCCGTGCGAGCTGCGATCGTCATGGCGCGCTGCTGATCTTCGACGAGATCCCGAGCTGCCTGGGACGTACGGGGACGATGTTCGCCTGCGAGCAGGTGGGCTGCGTGCCCGACATGCTGGTGTTGGGCAAGGGCCTGGGCGGCGGTGTGTTCCCGATGGCGGCGCTGATCGCACGCGAGGATTTGGATGTCGCCGCGGACCGGGCGCTCGGGCACTACACACACGAGAAGAGTTCGGTCGGTTGTGCGGCGGCGCTGGCGACACTGGATGTGATAAGGGACGAGGACCTGCTACGGCGGTCGCGCGAGTTGGGCGCGTACGGATTGGAGCGGCTTCGGCGCATGGAATCGGCGGTCGCGGTTCGCGGACTGGGGCTGTCGTTCGGTGTGGAGGTTGCCGGTTCGGCCGTGGCGGAAGCCGCGATGTACCGCTGCCTGACGAATGGGCTGAGCTTCAAGATCGGTGGCGGCAACGTATTGACGCTGTGCCCACCGCTGACCATCACGCAGACCGAACTGGATGCGGCGTTCGAGGTTCTGGCGCTGTCATTGCGGGGAGCATGACTCCCCGCACGACGATGTGAACTACAACGGCTTCAACGGCGGCGTCTCTCCGGCGGGCAGCGGCACGCCGTCGACGTTCAGCACCATCGACACCAGACTGTAGTAGCCGACCGCGCCTATCAGGTCGATCGCCCCACGCTCGCCGAAGCGATGCTTGATCCGGTCGTAGGTCGCATCCGACACATGGCCGCTCGACAACAGCTCGGAGCAAAAGTTGTAGACCTCCGCTTCATCGTCCTGCATGCCCTGCGGCCGCGTGCCGGCCGCGATCGCGTCGCAGATCGCCGTTTTCAGCCCCGCCTCGATCGCCAACCTGCGATGCGCATAGAACTCGTACTGTGCGGTCCATTTCCGCCCTGCCATGATGATAGCCATCTCGTTCAGCCGCGCCGGAATGGAACTCGAGTAACGCACGTAGGCCCCTACCCTCTGCACCAGGTCGCACAGATCGGGGCTGCGCAGCAGCGCATTGAACGGCCCGCGCAATCCTGCACCGCGAGGGCCGGACTGGATCGCGTCCGCTGTCTTCTTTTGCTCCGGCGTCATGGTCTCCGGCGTCAGTTCCTTGAAACGTCGTTCGCTCATCTCGCTTCTCCTTCGGTCAGGGCGATGCCAGGATCAGCCCGCCATCCACAATGATCTCCGTTCCGGTGATGTAATTGGCCTCGTCCGAGGCCAGGAACAGCACAGCATGCGCCACATCCCACGCGGTGCCCATCCGCCCCATCGGCGTACGCGCGTTGCGGCTGGCGATCAGCGCGGCGGCGTCGTTGCCACCGACCGTGCGTGCCAGGCGATATTCCACCAGCGGCGTATGCATCAGCCCGGGCACCACCGTGTTGCAGCGGATGCCCTTCTTCACGAACGCGCCGGCGGTGGAGCGGGTGAACTGGATCACCGCTGCCTTGCTGGCGCTGTAGCCGACATGCACGCGTCCGCCATGGCCATCGTTGCGCAGCCCGGCCACCGACGACAAGTTGACGATGGCGCCCTTGCCTTGCGCCTCCATCACCGGAAGGACGTGTTTGCAGCCGAGGAACACGGTCTTCAGGTTGGTGTCGATCTGTTGGTCCCAGACCTCCTCGGCCATGGACACCGGATCGCCGGGCGCCGAACCGCCGACATTGTTCACCAGGACATCGATGCGTCTGAAGCGGTTCAGGCAGGCCTGCACCATCTCCTGCACTTCAGCCGCGACCACCATGTTGCAATGGTGCACCGCGCAGGTGCCACCTTCGCCTTCGATGATCTCGCGCGTTTCGTTCGCCGCTGCCTCGTTGATGTCCACCAGGAACACCGACGCGCCCTGGCGCGCCAGCAGCGTGGCTGTCGCCTTGCCATTGCCCCAGCCGGGGCCGATCGATCCCGCGCCGGTGACGATCGCCACCTTGTCCTTCATGCTCAGCATGTGTGCCGCTCTCCTTCACTCAGGTCGTGGTATGCGCCACTCGCGGGCGACCTGTGGCGACGGCGGAGCGAACGCGTTCGCTTCTTACACGCCGCGGTTGCCGCCGGCGTCAGGCTCAGCGCCACCAGGCACACGGGCCGCAACCTTGTTGGCAACTGATTCCCCCACCGTGGCCGGAAGCAATTCAGCCGATTTCCTGCCGCGGCGGAAGCGTGCGAACAGCGTGGCGACGAAGCCGGCGGCGCCGCC
>JANWJK010000110.1 GCA_025452005.1 Acetobacteraceae bacterium
CTGCAACGCCTGACACATCTGCCGGACCAAAACGCGGTTCACCCAGCAACCGGCCGCTGCGTCCGCTATGCAACCTGTTGTCAACCCGTAACACCTCCCGTCGCGCTGATGAATAAGACGGGCTAGTGCATGTTCAGTCTGCCCGGAAACGTCATTAGGCCGTCCCGCTATCCACCTCCCGCAGCGCTTCGCGCCCTGGCTAAGCGGCTACACGCCTTGGCCCGGCAATCGAGGGCAGCAGGCCCGTGAGCGCAAGGCATATCGCCAGCATTGCCGTCGAACCCCAAAGACAGGCGGCCAACCCGCCGATCTGGTACAGGGCGCCCGACAGCAAGATACCGATGAGCCTGCCGCCGGCATTGGCCGCATAGTAGAAGCCGACATCCTCGGCCGCCTTCTCGGAACCTGCGTAGGCGAGGATGAGATAGGAATGCAGCGATGAGATCACGGCGAAGGCGAAGCCGAAGATGCCGAGACCGACTGTCACCAGCAGATCGAGGCGTGCGAGGTGTACTCCGCCGACAACAAGCGCGAGCACGAGCGGAATGGCCGTCAGCACAGCGCCCCACAGCCGCGCCTCGGGCACTTCGCGTGACAGGCCATCCGGGCTGCGGCGAATGACCGACGGCGCAATTGCCTGCACGAGGCCGTAGCCGATGGTCCAGCTTGCGATGAAACCGGCAACCTCCATGTAGCGCCAGCCTTGGCTATAGAGGAACACCGGCAGGCCCACGACAAACCACACATCGCGCGAGCCGAACAGGAAGACGCGCGCCGCCGCCATCAGATTGATGGCGCGCGTCTTGGCGAAGAGTTCGCGGAAGGATCTCGAGGCCTTCGCCTTGCCAAGCGTGCGCGGCAGGCTGACAGCGATGCCAAGCAGCACGATGACGAGGGCGGCCGCCATCGACCAGAGCGCACCCTGGAAACCCAAGGTCTCCAGCAGCAGTCCGCCGACAAAGAATCCAGCGCCCTTCATCGCGTTCTTCGAACCGGTGAACCACGCCACCCACTTGAACAACTGGCCCGAGCCGCCTTCCGAGGTTGCCTTGATCGCCGACTTCGAGGCGGTCTTCGCGATGTCCTTGGCAACGCCGGCGATGCCTTGCGCCGCGACCACCCAGGATACCGATAGCGCCGCGCCCCATGCCGGATCGAGGCTCGACAGCAGCAGCAGTCCGGCAATCTGCAAGCCAAGGCCGGTCATCAGCATGCGTGGGATGCCGAAGCGGGCCGCGAGCCAGCCGCCGCCGAGATTGGCGAAGATGCCAGCCGTCTCATACAGCAGGAAGAGAAACGCCAGCATGAACGGCGTGTAGCCAAGGCTGTAGAAATGCAACAGGACCAGCATACGCAGCGCGCCGTCGGTGAGCGTGAAACCCCAATAGCTCGCGGTCACGACGGCGTAGTTGCGGACGGCGGACATCAGGCGCTCCTCTCGATCACGATGTTGGCGAGATCGACCATGCGGCAGGCATAGCCGACCTCGTTGTCGTACCAGGCATAGACCTTGAGCAGCGTGTCGTCGGTCACCATCGTGCTGGGTCCGTCCACAATTGCGCTCCGCGTGTCATTGACGTAGTCCGCCGATACCAGCGGGCGTTCCTCGAAACCGAGGATGCCGGCGAGCGGCTCCGCCGCTGCGCCGCGGAACAACTCGTTCACCTCATCCGCGTTCACCGGCCGTCGCATCTCGAATACGCAGTCGGTGAGGCTCGCATTGAGCACGGGTGCGCGCACCGCGTGGCCGTTCAATTTGCCCTTGAGCTCAGGGTAGATGAGGGCGATGGCGGTCGCACTGCCGGTCGTCGTCGGCGCGAGGGAGAGCATGGCCGAACGCGCGCGCCGCAGATCGTTGTGCGGCGCGTCGACGACCACGTTGGTATTGGTGGGATCATGGATCGTAGTGATCTGGCCGTGGCGTATGCCGATCGCTTCCTGCAGCACCTTGACGACGGGCGCGAGGCAGTTGGTCGTGCAGGATGCCGCGGTCAGGAGGCGGTGCTGTCGTGGCTCATAGAGATGGTCGTTGACGCCCACGACGATGTTGAGGGCGCCGGCTTCCTTCACCGGCGCCGCGACGATCACCTGTTTCACGCCACGGTCGAAATATCCCTGGAGTTGTTCGAGTTTGAGGAACTTGCCGGTGCATTCAAGCACGAGATCGCAACCGAGTTCGGCCCAGGGAACTCCATCCGGTCGCGCCGCCGCGCTGAACCCGACCCGGCGGTTGCCGATGAGGATGGTGTGGTCGCCCTCGACGCCGAAGCTCTCTCGCCAGCGTCCGTGGATGCTGTCGAACTCCAGCAGATGCGCGGCCGTGGCCGCACCGCCCTTCAGTTCGTTCACATGCACCACATCCAGGCGGTTGCCGGCGCGGGGATCGCCGGGACCGCGCTGGAACCCGCCCACCGCCGCGCGCAGGGCAAGGCGGCCGATGCGGCCCATGCCATTGATGCCGACGCGCATGTCAGCGCACTCCAACGGATGTGGGCAACGCGCCGCCGGCGAGTTCATCGAGCCGCGCCTTGAGCGCCATCCGGTCGAGCGACGCAAAGGGCAGCGCCGCGAACAACTCTATCCGCCGCCGCAGGCTGGCATAGAGTTCGTTGAGCAGGGCCGTGCGCTCGACCGGGCTGCCGGTGAATTTCGCCGGGTCCGGCAGTGGCCAGGCCGCCGTGACCGCCATACCCCCGAAGTCCGGGCAGTCCTGCCCGTGCGGCGCGTCGCACAGAGTGATGACGAAATCCATGTGCGGCGCATCGTGTCCGGTGAACTCATGCCAGGACTTGCTGCGCAGATGCGATGTGTCATGGCCGAGCGCGTGCAGCTTCTTCATCACCTCGGCATTCGGTTTGGCAATCGGCTGCGACCCGGCGGAGTAGGCGCGGAAACGCGACCCGCCGTGTTTCTCGAGAATGGCTTCGGCCATGATCGAGCGGGCCGAATTGTGCGTGCAGAGAAACAACACGTTGAACGCTGGCGTCATGCGCTGGTCCTCGTCCGGCCATGGGGGAAGGAGACGCGCAAGATCGCCACACAATTCGGGGCGTCCCCCGCAGCAGGCTTCAGTGAGAAAGCCTAGCAGTCGCCGCAGGCCGGCGATGCGCACCGCATGAATGATCTGACGGCCTTGCCGGGTCGATTGGGTGAGCCCCGCCCTCTCCAGGGCGGCCAGGTGAAACGAGGTGGTCGAGGCCGGCAGCCGGAGCCGGCTGGCCAGGTCGCCGGCCGGCATCCCGGTCGGGCCTTCGGCGATCAGCAGGCGCATGAGTTTCAGCCGCGCATCTTGCGACAGCGCCGAGAACGCCACGGCGGCTTCAGAGGATTCCATATTTCCAGTTAGGCCGAAATATCGGAGAAGGCAAGTCTGCCCCCAGCGTCGTCAGTGCTTCTCTACGCGTTCCAACGAACGATCACCCGGTGTGTGTCCGAGCGAGGGAACCACGTCCATCGTGGTAACCGCCTGACCGTCGTAGAACTTCGGGCCATCGCGCAGGGTGACGCACCAGGTAAGGTCATCCGCGAGGCGGTCCAACTCTCGACCATCTGCGGCTTGGGCTGTAGTTTGGCATCCCAGGCGAACGGGTCCTCGTAGGCCATCAGGCCGTATTTGCGGGTGATGAGAATTGCGGCGAATACTGGTCGAGCTGGGTCAGTTCCGCGTGCGGCACGTTTGTCTGCGCTGCAACGGGCCGGTCAGAGTGGAGAGGACGACCAGCAGCGGAGCAGCGATGAGACGACGCATCGGCACGCGATAGCCTCCTGCTTGCGGTCGAGCTCAGTCTTGGGACAGCGACTTGTGCACCGGCCCGCCTTGCAGCGGCTGTTCCGTCAGCGCCTCACCGTCCCAATGGCTCTTGGCCGGCGCGAAGAAGTCGCCGCCATAGACATGAATGCCGGTCGTGAACTTGCCGAGCGGATTGGTCACGGAATGAATGACATCATCCGGCAACTGGCAGGCGTCTCGCGTAAGCAGGGATGCCGCGCCCACGGCCTCGATCGGCCGACGCGCATCGGGTGGGCAGCGGCGCCAGAAGATGTTGTCCTCGCGTCCGCCGTACACACCGATCACCGCCCACATCAGGTGATTGTGGGGACGCCCGATGAATGAGCATGGCCAGGCGAGACTTATCACCGTGAGCCGTGGCGATCGGTGCAAGACCTGCTGGCCAGACCGGATCGGTTCGCCGAGAGCGGCGACGATAGCGGCCGGGTCAGCGATCGCTGATGCCACAAGCTCGTAGACCGCCGCCGCGCCTCCGCCCGCGAGAACAGCGGCATCGCACTCGGCAACGAAACGTTCTGGGTCGAACATCAGAGCTTGCTTTCCACCGACATTCCAAGCGTGTCCGCCTCGACAGTCGTACGGCCAAACAGCATCGCAGAGTATCCCGGCAATTGCCAACCTAAGGCGCAAGCCACCATGCCAAGGTTCGCTTCGAGTGGTCCGAGCAACAGTGCAGCCATGAGCAACCTCTACGATACCGACATCCTCGCCTGGTCCGAGCGGCAGGCGGACCTGCTGCGTCGGGTGGCAGCGGGAGAGCGCGTCACCGATCAGGTCGATTGGGGAAACGTTGCCGAGGAAATCGAGGACATCTTCTGCTTCTTCATCTCATATGCCGGCGCGGCGGAACCGAGAGTGGACGGCGGCGTTGACGGCAGACCTCAAACAGGAGGCGAGCGATGGCTGATGACAAGATGAAGTCCGAGGATATGGTTCCACAGGCGGACAAGCAGGCCCATACCGATATCGCACAGCGAGAGGGCAAGGAGGGGGCGCAGGCCAAGGTCATCAACGCCAAGGTCATCAACAAGGAACAGGCGGAGAAGAAGAAACCTTGAGCGGCAAGCCTGGGCGATCGTCCCATCGCGAGCTGTCTTGGCAGTTCGGGCCAATCGGGGTGAAGTGGCTGCCGTCACCGGCTGGAGCATCCTATGCCCACCAACCCCGCCGACAGCCCGATCCTCGGCACGCTCTATGGCAGCGATGCGATGCGCGCGGTGTTCGATGAGCGCGCGTATTTCCAGCGCATGCTCGATGTGGAGGCCGCGCTGGCACGGGTGCAGGCACGGCTCGGTGTCATCCCCGCTGATGCGGCCGACGCGATCACCCGTGCGGCGCGGGTAGAAAATCTCAGCACCGAGGAACTCGCCGCCAGTGCGCGCAACGTCGGCTACCCGGTGGTCGGCCTGGTCGCCGGCCTGTCGCGCGCTGCGGGCGAGGCGGGCGGTTGGACACACTGGGGTGCCACCACGCAGGACATCATGGATACCGCCACCGTGCTCCAGGTGCGCGAGGGCTTGGCGCTGACCCGCGCCGCGCTCACCGCCATGGTCCAATCGCTTGCGACGCAGGCGCAGAGGCACCGCGGCACGGTGATGGCAGGACGCACTCACCTGCAGCAGGCGCTGCCGATTACGTTCGGGCTGAAATGTGCGGTGTGGGCGCAGCCGCTCATCGCCCACGTCCACCGCCTCGATGCACTTCGCCCGCGCGTCGAAGTCGTGAGTTTTGCCGGCGCCGCGGGCACGCTCGCCTCGCTGGGCGATCAGGGCATCCCGGTGATGGAGGGACTGGCCGCCGAACTCGGTCTCGCCGCACCCGCCGCGCCGTGGCATGTCAGCCGCGACGGCTTCACCGAGACGGTCGCCTTTCTGGGCCTGGTCTGCGGCAGCCTGGCAAAGCTCGCGACCGACGTGATCCTGCTGGCGCAGACCGAGGTGGGGGAACTGGCCGAACCGTACGTGGCCGGCCGAGGCTCGTCCTCCACCATGCCGCAGAAGCGCAACCCGATCGCCAGCGAGTACATCCTCGCCGCCGCGCGCACCGTGCATGCGCTGGTGCCGGTGATGTTCGGCGCGATGGCCGCCGACCATGAGCGCGCCACCGGTCCCTGGCAGGCGGAGATGCTGGCGTTGCCGCAGGCCTTTGTGCTGACGCACGGTGCGCTACAGCACGCCGGCGCGATCGCCGAGGGCATGGTCATCGACGCGGCCCGCATGCGCCGCAATCTCGACCTTACCGGTGGGCTGATCGTTGCCGAGGCCGTGATGATGGGGCTCGCCCCGCATATCGGCCGTGGCGAGGCGCATCACGTGGTGAAGCACGCCTGCGACATCGCGCTGGCCGAGCGTGTTCCGCTCGCGGACGCGCTGGCGCGCGACCCCGCCATGGCAAGCCGATTTGACCGCGCCGCGATCGAACGGCTGACCGACCCGGCGCATTATCTCGGCGCTGCGGACGCCTTCATCGATCGTGTGCTGGAGGCGGCGCGGACGCTGCGCTGACGCGTTGCCCGCTGCGGGACCTCCCCCTACCGTGGCTTGCGATCATCGATCAGAGGAGAACGTGCATGTCGAAGCCGAACCGCGTCTCACGTCGTACGGCACTCAAGCTCGGTGCCGCTGGCGCGGCTCTGCCGCTCGTGCACATCCGCACCGGCCACGCCGCGGGCAAGCTGTCGGTTGGCTTCTGGGATCACTGGGTGCCGGCGGGCAGCGAGGTGCTGGGCAAACAATGCCAGGCCTGGGCGGACAAGAACCAGGTCGACGTCAAGGTCGACTTCATCACCTCGGTCGGCAACAAGCTGCTGCTGACCCAGGCGGCAGAGGCACAGGCCGGAACCGGCCACGACGCGCTGCACTTCTCGCAGTGGGAGATCCACCACCACGCCGACAAGCTGGTGCCGGTCGACGATGTTGTGCAGCGGCTGACCGCCAAGTACGGCAAGGCGACTGCGCTGGCCGAGTACCTGGCACGTCCCGAAGGGCACTGGCTCGCGGTGCCATCAAGCTGGGGTGCGCAGTCGAAGCCGCCCTGCGCGCGCATCAGCGTGTTGAAGAGCGCCGCCGGCATCGACGTGACGAAGATGTACCCGGCAAAGGCCGGCTACATCCCCGAGATGGACGAGTGGACCTGGGACGCGCACCTGAAGGCGGCCGAGGCCTGCCACAAGGCCGGCATGACGTTCGGCATCGGCCTGGGAACCACGCCTGATTCAGTCGACACCTCGGGCGCGCTGTTCGCCGCGTTCGGTGCCGAACTGGTGGATGCCAAGGGGAATATCACAATCGAATCCGACGCCGTGATGCAGGTGATGGAGTATGCGCAGAAGCTGGTGAAGGTGCTGCCGGCCGACGCGGTGAGCTACGACGACGCGTCCAACAATCGGGCGCTGATCTCAGGCAAGAGCGCCCTGATCTGGAATCCGCCCTCGGCCTGGGCGGTGGCGAAGCGCGACGCGCCGGCGGTGGCGGCGGACTGCTGGACGTTCTCGGCGCCGAAAGGGCCGAAGGGCCGCTATGTGCCGTTCTCGCAGTCGTTCTGGGGCATCTGGCAGTTCGCCCAGAACAAGACCGCGGCGAAGGAGCTTATCGAGTACCTGATGCAGCGCGAGCAGGTGGAGCCGCGTTGCGAGGCGGTGGTGGGCTACGACATCCCGCCCTATGCCGGCATGCTGGACTTCAAGGTATGGGAAGACGTCGAGCCGCCGAAGGGCACGGTGTTCAACTACCCCGTGCGGCCCGAGCATCATGGCGAGGCGAATACCCCAGGCTTCCCGGCGCCGCCCGACATCGCCGTGCAGATTTCCCAGCGTGGACTCTATCCGACGATGCTGGCGAAGCTGCAGAGCGGTCAGTCGA
>JANWJK010000111.1 GCA_025452005.1 Acetobacteraceae bacterium
CTCACGCGAAACCGCGCCTCTCCTCGACTCTACTGTGGAACCTTGCTTGCTCCGCTGCCTCGCACACGGACCGGGCCCTTCCCCCGCTGTCCGGGCCGATCTTGCCCGCCACGCGGCGATGCCCTAGGCCAGCGGAAACGGCAACCCCCGGGAGGACGCCATGGCCGACGCCTATATCTGCGATTTCGTCCGCACGCCGATCGGCCGCTATGGCGGTGTGCTGAAGGATGTCCGCACCGACGACCTCGCCGCGCATCCGATGCGCGTGCTCAAGGAACGGCATGCGTCGGTGGACTGGGACCAGATAGACGATGTGATCTATGGTTGTGCCAACCAGGCCGGTGAGGACAACCGCAACGTCGCGCGCATGGCGGCGCTGCTGGCCGGGCTGCCCGATCATATCTCCGGGTCGACCATCAATCGGCTGTGCGGCTCCGGCCTCGATGCGGTGGGCACCGCCGCACGCGCCATTCGCGCCGGCGACGCCGAGTTGATGATCGCCGGCGGCGTGGAGAGCATGACGCGCGCGCCGTTCGTCATGGGCAAAGCGACCGAGGCGTTCTCCCGTTCGGCCGAGGTCTACGACACCACCATCGGCTGGCGCTTCGTCAATCCGCTGATGAAGGCGCAGTACGGCGTGGACGCCATGCCGGAGACCGCCGAGAACGTCGCCGAGGATTTCCAGGTGACGCGGGTTGATCAGGACGCGTTCGCGTATCGCTCGCAGATGCGCGCAAAGGCGGCGCAGGACAGCGGCTTCTTCGCCCGCGAGATCGCGCCGGTGGAGATTGCCGGCCGCAAGGGCACCGTCACGGTGGATCGGGACGAGCATCCGCGCGGCGACACCACCTTGGAGGGCCTGGCGAAATTGCGGGCGCCGTTCCGCAAGCAGGGCGGCACGGTCACCGCCGGCAATGCGTCGGGCGTGAACGACGGGGCCGCGGCACTGATCATCGCCTCCGAGGCGGCGGCGAAGCGGCATGGACTGACGCCGCGCGCGCGTGTGGTAGCGATGGCCACCGCCGGCGTGCCGCCGCGCATCATGGGTATCGGGCCGGCACCGGCGACGCAGAAGCTGCTCGAGCGGCTTGGCATGAAGATCGGCGACATCGACGTGATCGAATTGAACGAGGCGTTCGCCGCGCAGGGGCTGGCGGTGACGCGGCAACTGGGTCTGCCGGACGATGCCGAGCATGTGAACCCGCATGGCGGGGCGATCGCGCTGGGGCATCCGCTGGGCATGTCGGGTGCGCGCCTGGCGCTGACCGCGCTGAACGCGCTGGAGACGCGCGGGGCCAAGCGGGCGATCGCCACCATGTGCATCGGGGTGGGGCAGGGCATCGCGGCGCTGATCGAGCGCGTTTAAGAAAAATTCACCACAAAGGCACGAAGACACCAGGGGCGCCCCCTTGGTGCCTTCGTGCCTTCGTGGTGAATGCTGTCAGCCGCAACCCGGACGGAGCCGTGCCATGGCCGCTATCGCCGATATCGTCGCGCGCGAGATCCTCGACAGCCGCGGCAATCCCACGGTCGAGGTCGATGTCATGCTGGACAGCGGCGCGATGGGCCGCGCCGCGGTGCCGTCGGGCGCATCCACCGGCGCGCATGAGGCGGTGGAACTGCGCGACAACGATCCGGCGCGGTTCGGCGGCAAGGGCGTGCTCACCGCGATCGGCCACGTCGAAGGCGAGATCTTCGATGCGATCGGCGGCATGGATCCGACCGATCAGGTGAAGATCGACGAAACGCTGATCGACGTGGACGGCACGGCGAACAAGTCGCGGCTTGGGGCGAACGCGATCCTCGCGGTGTCGCTTGCCGTGGCGAAGGCGGCGGCCGAGGATCTCGGCATTCCGCTGTATCGCCACGTCGGCGGCGTCTACGCGCGCACGCTGCCGGTGCCGATGATGAACATCGTCAATGGCGGCGTGCACGCGGACAACCCGATCGACATCCAGGAGTTCATGATCCAGCCGATCGGCGCCGGCACGGTTGCGGACGCGATCCGCATGGGCTCGGAGATCTTCGCGGCGCTTAAGAAGGGTCTGCACGATGCCGGCCACAACACCAATGTCGGCGACGAGGGTGGGTTCGCACCGAACCTGAAGTCGGCGGACGAGGCGCTGGGGTTCGTCACCAAGGCCTGCGAGGCGGCCGGCTATCGCCCCGGCGAAGAGGTCACCTTCGCGCTGGATCCCGCCTCCAGCGAGTTCTTCAAGGAGGGCAAGTACGTGCTGGGCGGCGAGGGCAAGACTCTCGATGCCGCCGGCATCGTGCGGTACTACGAGGACCTCGTCAGCCGGTATCCGATCGTCTCGATCGAGGACGGCTGCGCCGAAGATGACTGGGACGGTTGGAAGCATTTGACCGCGACGCTGGGCAACCGTGTCCAGATCGTCGGCGACGACCTGTTCGTCACCAATCCCGAGCGGCTGCGGCGCGGCATCGAGGCGCGTTCGGCCAATGCGATCCTGATCAAGGTCAATCAGATCGGCACGCTGTCGGAAACACTCGAGACCATCGAGATCGCGCACAAGGCGGGCTTCCGCTGCGTGATGAGCCATCGTTCGGGCGAGACCGAGGACGCCACCATCGCCGACCTGGCGGTCGCCACCAACTGCGGTCAGATCAAGACCGGCAGCCTGTCGCGCAGCGACCGGACGGCGAAGTACAACCAGTTGATGCGGATCGAGGCGCAGTTGGGACCGGCGGCGCGGTATGCCGGGCGGACCATCCTGCGCCTGTAGCTGGCCCTACCGCACGATGCGCAGTGTCGGCCGCGTGCGGACCGCCAGGCGGCGATACAGCGCCAGGTAATCCTCGGCCATGCGCTCCGCGGTGAAGCGCTGTTCGAAGCTTCGGCGCACCGCCGCGCGCGACATGGACGCAACCCGGGGGATCGCCGCGACCGCCGACGCCTCGTCGTCCACGATCATGCCCGTGACACCGTGCTCGACGATCTCCGGCACCGACCCGCGGTTGAACGCGATCACCGGCGTGCCGCAGGCCATTGCCTCGATCATCACCAGGCCGAACGGCTCCGGCCAGTCGATCGGCACCAGCAGCGCGATGGCACCGCTCAGGAAGTCGGGCTTCTCGGCGTCGTTGATCTCGCCGATCAGCTCGACGTCGTGACCATCGATCATCGGGCGGATGGTGTCGCGGAAATAGTCCTCGTCGACGCGGTCCACCTTGGCGGCGATCTTCAGCTTGATGCCCGCCTGGCGCGCGATGCGGATGGCGCGGTCCGGCCGTTTCTCCGGGCAGATGCGCCCGAGGAAGGCCAGGTAGCTCGGGGTCACCTTGCGGGGTGTAAGCAGGTCGGCCGGCAACCCATGCTGCACCGTGGCGATGAAATTGGCGTCCGGCACCGGTGCGCGCTGCGCGTCCGAGATCGATACGAGAGGCGCCTCGGGGAAGGAGTCATAGACCGATCGCAGCTCCGGCAGGTCGAGCCGGCCGTGCAGCGTGGTCAGGAATGGCGTGCCCTGCCGGCTGAACAGCGAAAAGGGCCAGTAGTCGAGGTGGCAGTGCAGCACGTCGAACTCGTCGCTGCGCCGGCAGACCTGTTCCATCATGAGCATATGCGGCGCCATCGCATCGCGCAGCGAGGCATCGAACCGCAGCGCGGTCGGCCACACCGCGGCGAGTTCCGCGCTGGTGCATGAATCGCCGCTGGCGAACAGCGTCACGTCGTGTCCCATGGCAACAAGCTGCTCGGTCAAAAATGAGACCACGCGCTCGGTCCCGCCGTACAGCCGTGGCGGAACCGACTCAGTCAGCGGTGCGATCTGGGCAATTCGCATGATTGTGAAGCCTCTTCGGTGTGCATGATGCCAAGCAACACCGATGTCTGGGTGAGATCAGGCTTTTGTGCGGCAGGATTGGGCGCCGCTCACGTATCACGGCGATGTTACCGGCTGGTCGGCAGTGACGCGGTATCGTCCGCGGGGTTTCCCGCTATGCGGCAAAGGGAGGGTGTGTGGCGCGCCTCGTGATCGTCTCTAACCGTGTGCCGTTGCCCTCGGAGCGTGGGCCGCGGGCCGGGGGACTGGCTGTCGCGCTGGCCGATGCCCTGCGTCCGGGGACGCTCTGGTTCGGCTGGAGCGGGAGGCGATCCGGCACGCCCGATCCCGAGGCGAGGCTGCAGCGTGGCGACAGCACAACCTACGCGACGATCGATCTGACTGAAGCGGAATACCGGTCGTTTTACGTCAATTTCGCCAATGGCGCGCTGTGGCCACTGCTGCACTTCCGCCTGGGCCTGGTGGAGTTCCGGCGCGAGGACTACGAGGCTTATCGTGGGGTGAACCGCCGGTTTGCCGAGGCACTGGCCAGGCTGCTGCGCGACGACGACCTGATCTGGGTGCACGATTACCACCTGTTCCTGCTGGGCGAGGAACTGCGCCGGCTGGGCGTGCGCAACCGCATCGGCTTCTTCCTGCACACGCCGTTCGTCCCGCCGGCCCTGCTGCACGCCTTGCCGCGGGCGGCAGAACTGCTGCGTGCCATGTGCGGCTTCGACGTGGTGGGCTTCCACACACGCACCTATCAGCGCGCCTTCCTGGAATGCGTGCGGGAGATCCTTCCCGGCACCAGGGTCAGCGATGGCGCCTTCAGCTATGACGGCCGTCACGTGTTGTCGATTGTCGATCCGATCGGCATCGACGCCGCCGGCTTCGCCGCCACCGCCGCGCGCGCCGAGCACAGCGCCGAGACGATGCGGCTGCGCGAGAGCCTGGGGGGTCGTGCGCTCGCCATCGGCGTAGACCGGCTCGACTATTCCAAGGGCCTGGTCAACCGGTTCGAGGCTTTCGGGCGGTTGCTCGGCAAGTATCCCCAGCATCGGCGGCAGGTCAGCTTCCTTCAGATCGCTGCGCGGTCGCGCGAGGAATCCGGCAGCTACCAGCGCCTGCGGCGCGAGCTTGACCGCATCGTGGGTGACACCAACGGCCGGTTCTCCGAGTTCGACTGGGTGCCGCTGCGCTACATGACCAGCACGGTGCGGCGGCAGATCCTGGCCGGGTTCTATCGCTGCGCGCATCTCGGCGTGGTGACGCCGCTGCGCGACGGCATGAACCTGGTCGCGAAGGAGTATGTCGCAGCACAGGATCCCACCGATCCCGGTGTGTTGATCCTGTCGCGCTTCGCCGGAGCGGCGGAGGATCTGACCGAGGCGCTGATCGTCAACCCGTTCGACGCCGATGAGATCGCCGATGCGATGCACGAGGCGCTGGCCATGCCGCTGGCCGAGCGGCTGCGGCGTTACGCCGCGCTGCGCGAACGCGTGTGGGATACCACGGCCAGCAAGTACTGCGCGAAGTTCCTCACGTATCTGGAACAAGAGGAACGCCCGGTGCCGCGGCTCAGGCTGCAGGTTGCTTCATAGCCTCGGCCTGCCGATTCATGCATTTGTGATGATTTGGCTGCTACCGTTGCCAACGGTCTGCCACCGTTGTGGCGCATCCGACAAAAAGCGACAAGGAGATCAGGATATCATGCAGCGTTCGATCGCACCCATTGCGGCAGCAATCGGATTGACGTTGGCGTTGTCCGCGTGCACCGACCCATACGATCCGGGTCAGCGGGCCATAGGCGGCGGATTGCTGGGCGCCGGCACCGGCGCTGCGATTGGCGGCATTGCCGGCGGCGGACGCGGCGCTGCGACCGGCGCACTGATCGGTGGCGCGGTCGGTGCGGTCGGCGGGGCCGTCACGACGCCACAGCGCCCGCCGCCGGCATATTACGCCCCGCCGCCTCCCGGCTACTACGATCCGCCGCCGCCGTACCGCGGTTATTAGGCGTCCGCGAACAGGCCGACCGGAGCGCCGAGCACCGGCGCCTCCGTGCGGAACAGGCCACCCAGCGTGGGATGCTGTTGCAGCGCTTCGGGCGAGCGGCCCTCGCGCAGCGACGTCACGTAGAGGTGGCGTTCGGCGAAGCAGGGCATGGTCGGTCCGGGCACCGGGAACGGCAGCTTGCTCAGCAGCGCGCCTGAGGGCGAGAAGCGGTTGACGCATCCGGCCGACGGCCCCGCCGACCAATAGGTTCCTTCCACGTCCACCGCGGCGCCATCGGGACGGCCCTCGTCATTGGTCAGCGTCGCCAGCACGCGATGGTTGGCCAGCCCGCCGGTGCGGGCATCGAAGTCCCAGGCCTCAATGATGCCGGCCGTGGAGTCCGAGTGGTACATCACACGGCCGTCGGGCGACCAGGCCAGCCCGTTGGACACCGCATAGCCTTCCGCCTTGCGCTCGATATCGCCCTTCGGCGTGACGCGATACAGCGCGCCGGTCTTCTGACGAGGCGTGTTCTCGTCCATGCTGCCGACCCAGAAACAGCCGTCCGGGCCGACCTTGCCGTCGTTGAGGCGGTTGGTCGGCGGTTCGTCCACCGGGTCCGTCAGGTTCTCGATCGCCTTGGTGCGTGGATCGAACAGCACGACGTGATGGCGTTGCGCGACGACAAAACGGCCGGACAGGCAAAGTCCGAAGCTGCCGACCACGTCCGGAAAATCCCACGATGCGCGCGCGCCATCGTCCACCGACAGCGCGTTGATGCGCCTGCCGGGGATGTCGCAGAACAGCAGCCGCCGGGTGGACGCGTCCCATACCGGTGATTCGGCAACGCCGCAGCGCGAGTCCCAGGCCAGTTCGAACGTTGTCATGGTCAGCTCCGCCGGATGTTCCAGAACACTGGACTGCCTTGCAGCATGCCGGTCAAATTCGCCTGATACGCCGTCGGGATGAAGTACTGCCCGAGCGGGACGTAGGGGACATCCTCGAATGCCTGTAGCTGCAGCTTGTCGGCCAGCGCCCTCTGCGCCGTGAGGTCCGGCGCCTTGAACCAGGCATCGCGCAGTTCCTCGATCTTCGGGCTGGACGGCCAGCCTACCGTGGCCGCCTTGCCGTTGCCGCGCAGGAACACGTGGCCGGCCGGGTTGATCATGTCGAGGCCGCTCCAGCCGGTGTGGAAGATGCTCCACCCGCCCTGGTCCACCGGCTCGGTCTTTGCCCGACGTTGTACCAGCGTGGCCCAGTCCATCGCCTGCACCTCGACATTGGCGCCGACCCGGTGCAGCCAGTCGGCGGTGATGTCCGCTGCTGCCTTGGACCAGGGAATGTCGCTAGGCATCAGCACGACGATCTTTTCCCCGTTGTAGCCGGCGTTCGTCAGGTCGCGCTTCACCTTGGCCAGATCGCGCTTCGCGGTGAGCACCTCCATCCCGGCCTTCGATGCCAGCGGCGTATCGGGACAGAACACACCGACCTGATCGCGCCATAGATTTTCGTCGGTGCCGACCGCGCCGATCATGTAGTCGGCCTGCTCCACCGCACCGAGCACCGCACGCCGTACCGCGGGATTGTCGAACGGCGGATTGAGGTGATTGAACCGCATCGTGGCGATCGTGCCGGTAGGGTTCACCGTTTCGATCTTCAGGCGCGCCTGCTTCTTCAATAGCGGCAGCAGATCGGCGTTCGGCGTGAGCCACCAGTCGATCTCGCCGTTCTGCATCGCCGCCGCGACCGTGCCGGCGTCGGGAATGATCTGCCATTCGATGCGGTCGAAATGCGCGACCTTGGGACCGGCGGTGCCGTCGGGCGCGCCGTCGGGACGCGGAACGTATTTCGTGTTGCGCTGATAGACCACGCGCGATCCGGCCACGCGTTCATCCGCCTTGTAGCGATACGGGCCGCTGCCGACCATCTCGCTGACCTGCTTGTAGGCATCGGTGACGGCGAGCCGCTCCGGCATGATCGGGCACATGCTGGGCGGTGTCTTGGCCAGCGCGTCGGGCAATAACGGGAAGGGATACTTCAGGCGGAACAGGATTGTCCTGTCATCCGGCGCGCCGATCTCGTCGGTGGCGGCGAGCAGCGCCTGGCCGAAGCCGTCGCGCGTGCCCCATCGTTTGATTGATGCGACGCAGTCGCGCGCCAGGACTTTGGTGTCATCGTGGAACATCAGATCGCGGCGCAGCGTGATGCGCCAGGTCTTGCCGTCGTCCTCGCTGACTGCACCCTCGGCCATCTGCGGCTGCGACCTGTAGTGACCGTCGAGGCCGAACAGCGTATCGAATACCAGGAAGCCATGGTCACGCGTCTGATAGGTCGTCGTCCACACCGGATCGAGCACCGCCAGGTCGGCCTGGGGGACGAACTTCAGGACCTGCGAAGCTTCGCCGCGGGCAAGCGCGGGCGCGGCGAGAGCGGCAGCGGTGGAGGCGAGAAACGTGCGACGGCGCATGGTGCGGAACTCCTGGCCCTAGGCTGGTCACCTGCCGAAAGCGACTTTGCACGTGCGGCTGTCCGGGGCCAAGCGCGATGACATCGCCACCTCTCGAACGATGCCTGCGCAAATGGAATTTGCTGCCCGATGGCTGTCTGCTCGAGACCGACTCAAGCTGGCTGCTTCCGGTGCGCTATCTAGGCCGGCAGGCGATGCTCAAGATGCTGAAGCCGACCAGCGACGAGCGGGCTGCCGCGGATCTGCTACGCTGGTTCGCCGGCAGCGGCGCGGTCCGGCTGTACGCCGCCGATGCCGATGCCCTGCTAATGGAGCGAGCCGACAACGAAGCGTCGCTGAAGACGATGGCAATATCCGGCGGTGATGATCGTGCCGCCGAGATCCTTGCCGACTGTGTGAAGCAGTTGCACGCACCGCGCGAAAGTCCAGTCCCAAGCGGGCTCACACCGCTGCGCGAGTGGTTCCGATCGCTGTTCGCGCGGCAGGCGCAACTGCCGATCCTCGCACAGTGCGCCGATGTGGCGCAGCGCCTGTTGGCCGCCGAACACGAGAGCACGGTGCTGCATGGCGATCTGCATCACGACAATGTCCTTCACAGCGTCCGCGGCTGGCTCGCCATCGACCCGAAGGGGCTGATCGGCGAACGCACCTATGAGGTTGCGAACCTGCTGGGCAACCCGTGGCCGCATGGTGAAATCGTCCACCAGCCAGGCAGGATGCTGCGTCTGGCCGAGTTGTACGCCAGGCAACTTGGACTGGATCACCGGCGCGTTCTCGGCTTTGCATTCGCGCACGCCGGATTGGCGGCGAGCTGGTCAATGGACGATGGGCGCGATCCATCCTATCGCCTGACATGCGCGTCGGTTCTCGCGCCGCTGGTGACCGCGAATGCCTGAGAGGGGCGGGTGCAGGTCAATCGCCTTCGCCTCGAGGCCCACCGAGGAAGCAGCGATGCGCTGCGCGCGAAGCGCTATTTCTTTCTTCCTCCGTGGCCCACCGTGGTCCTCCCGTGACCTCCGTGTTGAGAACCTTACGGTGCCATCAACCAGCACAAGCGCCGCCAGAAGATCCGGAGCGCGAACCGGCTTGACAAGCAAAGCGGCCTTAGCCAGATAGACCGCAAGGGGTTTGACCGCGATCGCCCCGTGAGGCTTAGGCCGAAGCATCGCGTCCGCACTCCATGAGGAGGGGGACGCCTGTGCCAACACCCGATACAATCACCGCTGCCCAACTTGCCCGGCTCGTCGGGACGCCCGACGCGCCACTCGTCATCGACGTCCGCATCGACCGGGACCATGCCGCTGATCCGCGCATGTTGCCCGCCAGCGTGCGACGCGATCATCGCACCGTCTCGTCCTGGGCTGCCGACTATGCCGGCCGCTCCGTCGTCGTCGTCTGCCAGCACGGCAAGAAACTCAGCCAGGGTACCGCGGCGTGGCTGCGTCATGCCGGCGCACGGGCCGAGAACCTCGAAGGCGGCTTCGAGGCCTGGATCGAAGCCAAGGGCCTGCTCGTGCGGCCGGAGCACGTGCCGGAACGCGACGACAAGGGGCGCACCGTGTGGGTCACCCGGGCGCGGCCGAAGATCGATCGAATCGCCTGCCCGTGGCTGATCCGTCGCTTCATCGATCCCTCCGCGGTGTTCCTCTTCGTTGCACCGTCCGAGGTGGTGGATGCGGCGGATCGGTTCCGCGCCACGCCGTTCGACATCGAGGGCATCTTCTGGAGCCATCGCGGCGACAACTGCACGTTCGATGCGATGCTGGATGCATTCGATCTGCATTCCGAGGCGCTCGACCGCCTCGCCGTCATCGTGCGCGGAGCCGATACCGCGGCGCTCGATCTGGCGCCGCAGGCGGCCGGGCTGTTGGCAGCATCGCTCGGGTTCTCGCGGATGTATCGCGACGACCTGGCGCAACTCGATGCGACCATGGCGCTCTACGATGCGTTCTATCGCTGGGCGCGCGACGCGGTCGGCGAGACGCACAACTGGCCTACACCAGCCGGCGGAACGCGCGCATGAGCGCGGCGAACCCCAGTCAGGTCATGCCGGCATCGTCGCAGGTCGCGACGGTGCCGGCGCACGGCGTGAGCCTCGGCGAGGCATTCGAGGTCTGGCTGCGCATTGCGCTACTGAGCTTCGGCGGTCCTGCCGGTCAGATCGCGGTCATGCACCGCATCGTGGTGCAGGAGCGGCACTGGATCTCCGAGGCCCGGTTCCTTCATGCGCTGAACTACTGCCACCTGCTGCCGGGTCCGGAAGCACAGCAGCTTGCCATCTACATCGGCTGGCTGATGCACCGGACCCGCGGCGGCCTCATCGCCGGCGTGCTGTTCGTTTTGCCCGGCGTCATCGCACTCATGGCGCTAAGTTGGGTCTATGTCGTCTGGGGCAATGTCGGTTTCGTCGCCGGATTGTTCTTCGGCCTCAAGGCCGCCGTGTTCGCGGTGGTCGTCGAGGCCGTGCTGCGCATCGGCCGCCGTGCCCTGAAGTCGCGCCTCGCGGTGTGGATCGCCGCGGCGGCGTTCGTCGCCCTGTTCTGCTTCGCCGTTCCGTTTCCTCTTGCGGTCGCGGCGGCAGCCTCGGCCGGGTTCGTCGCGGACCGGTTGGGCTACGCCGTCGGCGGCACTGCCGCGCACGGCAGCCACGGCGACGATCTGCTGGGCGAGAGCATCCCCGACCATGCCCGACCGTCGCTGGCCCGTGCCGTCCGGGTCGCCGCGGTCTGGCTGCCGCTGTGGCTGGGGCCGGTCGCGCTGCTGTTGGTGCTGCTCGGCCCGGACGACATCTTCGCACGGCTCGCGGTGTTCTTCAGCGAGGTCGCCGTCGTCAGCTTCGGCGGCGCCTATGCCGTGCTGGCCTATGTCGCCCAGCAGGCCGTCGAGACGCATCACTGGCTGCGTCCCGGCGAAATGCTGGCAGGCCTCGGCATGGCCGAGACGACACCCGGCCCGCTCATCATGGTGGTCCAGTATGTCGGCTTCCTGGCGGGCTATCGCACCCCCGGCGTGTTGCCGCCGCTGCTGACGGCAACGCTCGCCGGACTGCTGGTCACCTGGGTCACCTTCACGCCGTGCTTTCTCTGGGTGTTCCTCGGCGCGCCCTATGTCGAGGCGCTGCGTGGCGCGCGTGCACTAAGCGCCGCCTTGTCCGCCGTCACCGCCGCGGTGGTCGGCGTCATTCTCAACCTGGCAGTGTGGTTCGGCATTCACGTCATCTTCCGCGAGACCGTGGCGTGGGGCGGTTATGGTCTCAGCCTCGCGCTTCCGGTCCTGTCGAGCCTCGATATCCTTGCGACCATCCTGGCCGTCGCGGCGGCACTCGCGCTGTTCCGCTTCAGGGTCGGCGTGATGCCGACGCTGCTCGGCTGCTCGGTCGCGGGCGTGGTGCTGCAACTCGCATTCGGGGGTGGCCAATGACAGCCACCGCTCCTGGGAAGCTGGCGCTGCTATGGCGCGGCGACCGCGAGACCCGTCGCCACGCGACGGCGGACAACAACCGGTGGCACGCGATCTTTGCCGCCCTGTCGGCACTTGGCATCCACGCGGAGCCGGCGGTCTACGATGACGATGTGATCGACGAGGTCCGCGAGCAGTTGCTGAAGGTGGATGGCGTGCTCGTCTGGGTCGATCCGATCTCCGACGGCAAGAACCGCTTCAGGCTCGATGCGATGCTGCGCGATGTTGCGTCCCGCGGCGTGTGGGTCAGTACGCATCCCGATGTGACGCTCAAGATGGGGGTGAAGGAGATCCTTTACACCACGAGGCATCTGGGCTGGGGCACCGATACCCACCTCTATCGCACGATCGATGTGTTCCACGACGAGTTCCCGCGTCGCCTGCAATCGGCCAGGCCTCGGGTCATCAAGCAGAATCGCGGCAACGGTGGCCAGGGCGTGTGGAAAGTGGAACTCACCGCACCTGGCGCCGCACGTGTGCTGGAGGCGCGCCGCGGCAGCGAGTCTTTCGATGTCGCGCTCGATGAGTTCATGACCGGCTGCGCCGGGTATTTCGCTGACCGGGGCTGCATCATCGACCAGCCGTTCCAGGAGCGGCTGCCGGACGGCATGATCCGCTGCTACATGGGCACCGACAAGGTGGTCGGCTTCGGGCATCAGCTCATCAAGGCGCTGATCCCGCCGCCGCCCGAAGGTGCTGCCTCGCCTGCGGCACAGCCCGGCCCGCGCATCATGCATCCTGCGACGGCGCCCGCCTTTCAGGCATTGCGGTCGAGGATGGAAACGGAGTGGACGCCGCGGATGATGCAGCTCCTGGACATCGACAGGGCGGATCTGCCGATCATCTGGGACGCCGACTTCCTCTATGGTCCGCGCGATGCCGCCGGGCAGGACACTTATGTCCTGTGTGAGATCAATGTCAGTTCAGTGTTTCCGATTCCAGAGCAGGCACCGGCGGAGATCGCCCGGCTCGCAAGGGATCGGCTCCTGCGGGTTCGCGATGTGTCGGGAGGAGAGAGCGAATGACAGCCACCGATGTCGAGAGACGGACATTCTTGAGCGCAACCGCGGGCAGCGCCGCCATCGCCACGCTCACAGCGCACGCTGCACAGGCGCAGCCGAGCGGTCCCCCTGTCGCGCCGAGGAGCACACCGATGAGCTATGCGATGAAGCCCTTGCCGTTCGATCCGCAGAAGATAAAGGGACTGTCCGAGAAGATCCTGGTCAGCCACTACGAGAACAACTACGGCGGCGCGGTCAAGCGGCTGAACTCCATCATCGACCAGTTGGCGACGCTCGATTACGACAAGGCTCCAGGCTTCCTGATCAACGGCCTGAAGCGTGAGGAGCTGATCGCGACGAATTCGATGATCCTGCACGAATTCTACTTCGCCGGACTCGGTGAGCAGAACGCGCCGGGCGCGGGCCTCGCGGATGCGATCGCGCGCGACTTCGGCAGCATGGACCGCTGGCGTTCCGAGTTCGTCGCCATGGGCAAGGCGCAGGGCGGCGGTTCGGGGTGGGTCATCCTGACCTACAGCCCGCGCGACAAGCGGCTGCTGAATTCATGGGCGGCAGACCACACCACCACGCTGGCCGGCGGCGAGCCTGTCCTTGTGCTCGACATGTACGAGCATGCCTACCAGATGGATTTCGGCGCACGGGCCGCCGACTACGTCGCCACGATCATGAGTGCGCTCAACTGGTCGAACGCCGATCGTCTGTATGCGCAGTACAGCCGAAGCTGACCGGACATGACGTGCGTCGGTCGCCGCGCCGCCGTGCTGAGCATGGCCTGCGCGACAGCCTGGAACAGGATCGCGCCGGCGTCGGCGCAAGGAAAGCCATGAGCATTCCGTTCGCGCCGGGCCCGGGCGGTCTGCCAAACGGTTTTTCTATCGCACGCACCGGCAAGGGCGGATCGGCGACCTGGGCGTCGATCGCCGATCCTGGCGTACCGGGCGGTTACGTGCTCGCACAGACCAGTACCGACCAAACCGATTATCGCTTTCCGCTGGCGATCTACGATCCGCTGACCGCTGCCAATCTCGATGCGAGCGTGCGTTTCAAGGCGGTGGCCGGACGGATCGACCGCGCCGGCGGCCTGGCGATCCGGCTCACCGATGCCGACAACTATTATGTCGTGCGAGCGAACGCGCTCGAGGACAACGTCAATTTCTATCGCGTTGTCCAGGGATCGCGCGGCGCGAGATCAAGGGCGCCGCGACCAAGGTGACCTCGGATACCTGGCATTCGCTGAGCGTGAACGCCGACGGCGACAGGTTCGCCATAACCTTCGATGGCAAGGTTCTGTTCACCGTGACCGATCGCACCTTCACGGGCGCCGGCAAGATCGCGCTTTGGACCAAGGCAGACAGCGTGACGCATTTCGACCAACTCGCCATCACGCCAAGATCCTGAGCCGCACACCGCTTCAGGGATCGTGAACCGCCGAGATCGAAGGATTGACAGCCGACGACTCCGAGCCGGTCGTTTCATCTTTATCTAGGATCATCTTGAGCACAGGCTGCGGCATGTTGAGCTCCCGGTGAGGCTGGAAGTGAAAGCCGGGGAGACGGCATGAAATACATGATCACATGGAGAGAGCGTTCTCAGGGCTCAGCCCTCGAATACGAGAAAGCGCAGCAGCGGATACTTGATGTCTTTCGCCGATGGGAAACCCCCGCCAACTTCAAGATCGAGCTGTTCGTGATCCGCGTTGGTGATTGGGGTGGCTATATGCTGGCCGATTGCGATGATCCGGTCACCGTACACAAGTTCTGCTCGATGCTTCCGGCCTTCGAATTTGAGGCGCGACCTGTCATTCCAATCGAGGACGCCGTGCGCGGCGAGCTCGAAGTCATGGCATGGCGCGATGGTCTGAAATTCGACTGAACCCGCCGCGACGCCCCGATGACTCATACCTGATCGTAGTCGATCACCACCCGTTCGGTCAGCGGATGCGACTGGCAGGTCAGCACATAGCCCGCATCGGTCTCCCACGGCTCCAGCGAGTAGTTCACCGCCATCTCCACCTTGCCCTCGATGAGCCTGGCGCGGCAGGTGCAGCACATGCCGCCCTTGCACGAATAGGGCAGACTGCGTCCGGCGCGGATTGCCGCATCGATGATCGCTTCGCCCTCGGCCACCGGGATATCGAAGCGCGCGCCCTCGCTGATCACCGTGGTGATCGATTTCGGGGGCGCGGTCGGTGCGATAACAACCGGACGCGGCCGGCCGCCCATGCCAGGGGTGAACCGCTCGACATGCACCCGGTCGCGCGCCATACCGAGGTCGGCCAGCGCCTTCTCGAGCCCCTCGATCATCGGCTGCGGACCGCAGACGAAAGCATGATCGACGGTTGCGACAGGCACGACGAAACGCATCAGCACGCCGATCTTCTCAGCATCCAGATGGCCGTGCAGCATCGCGATGTCCTGCTGCTCGCGCGACAGCACGTGGAACACCGACAGCCGCGCGAGGTAGCGGTCCTTCAGGTCCTCCAGTTGCTCGCGGAAGATGATGTCCGCGGCGCTGCGGTTGCCATAGAACAGGAAGAACCGTCCCGCCTCGCGCCGCAACACGGTCTTCAGTATCGCCAGTACTGGCGTGATGCCGGACCCCGCCGCGAATGCCACCAGGGTGCGCGATGAGCCTGGCTCGATCGGCACGCCGAAGCGGCCGTCAGGCGTCATCACCGACAGCCTATCTCCCACCCGCAGATGTTCATTGGCCCAGGTGGAGAATGCTCCGCCATCCAGACGTTTGACGACGACCCGCAGTTCGCCGTCATCGAGTCCGGAACAGATCGAATAGGACCGCCGCACGTCCTCGCCATCGATCGTCGCACGCAGCGTCAGGTACTGACCGGGGTCATGGCGGTACGCCACGCGCAGCCGCTCCGGCACGGCGAAAGCCAGCGACACCGCGTTCGCGGTCTCGCGCCGAAGATCGCTGATGGTCAGGCTGTTAAAGCGCGGCACCGGCATGCCTGGCGTCCTCGATCGGGTCAGACGGTCTTTGCCTTCCGCCCGAGCCCGTCGAACAGATCCAGCATCCGTTGCTGCCACAGCGCGACCGGATCGTCGTCTTCCAGCAACGCGAACCGGCTGGCGCAGTGCGGCCATTGCAAGGTACCGAACACGATGTAGTCCGCGTAACTCGGCGTTGCGCCGCCCAGCCATGGTTGCTTGCCGAGGACCAGCCGCACCGGCAGCATAGCGGCGCGGAACTCCGAGACCCGCGTCTCGCGTCCCTCCTGCACCTGCTCCAGCGTCGTGCCGAACCGGGCTTCGCGGCTTTCGCGGAAATACGCCGCGTCGGACGGCGCCACCACGTCGAGCAGATCGCGCACGATCAGCCGGGCGATCCCGCCCAGCATCACGCCATCCGCCCAGGCATTGACGAACCGCGCATGCGCGCGGCCAGCGGCGCCACCGAACAAGGTCGGACGGTCCGGATAGCTGTCCTCCAGGTATTCGGCGATCGCCCAACTGTCCGACACCACGCGCTCGCCGTCGCGGATCACCGGCACGCGGCCCTGCCCGGAGAACGCCAGCGCCGCCTTCTCGGTGAAGCGCCAGGGTATCGTCTCCACTTGCAGCCCCTTTTGCGCCAGCGCCAGCCGTGTGCGCCAGCAGTATGGGCTGAATCGCAGCACCGGGTCCGCCCCGGCGAGGTCATGCATCACGATCGCCATCGGCGGGCTCCTCTGACTGCGCGGGCCGTGACAGCCCGGCGCCGGGTTTGATACACAGAAAGCCGCGAGGGAGAGAAGCGTTGGACGATCAGCCAGTGCTCAGCGAGCGCGACCAGTTCGACGAGGTCGCCTACCTGCGGCTCTACCCTGACATCGCGCAGGCGGTTGCCGAGGGGCGCGAGGCCAGCGGCTGGCTGCACTACGACCGGCACGGCCGCAAGGAAGGCCGCAAGACCAACGACTTCGACGCGGACTTCTACCTGCGCGCGTATCCCGCCGCGGCGCAGGAGATCGCCGCCGGCCTCGCCGCCACGCCGTTCGCGCACTACCTGAATTTCGGGCGCGCGCGCGGCTTCCTCTGCCATGCCAAGGCGCCACGGCCGGAAGATGCCGCGGCGATGCCGTCGCGGTTCGGCGGGCTGTGGCCCGATCTGCCGAACGCCGCCGACCTGATCGAGGGCAAACTGGAGATCGGCCAGCTCACCGAACGGCAGGCCGAGAAGCTCACGTTCTGGATGAACAACGGCTACGTCATCCTGGAGAACGCGATCCCGCCGGTGCTCGCCGACAAGGCGGCGCTGGATCTCGACCGTGCCTATGCCGGAGGCTTCGCGGACCTGAAGTTCGAATGCCATGCGGTCGCGCCCGATCACGTCCCATGGCGGCCGGAGATCAATCCGCATCCCGCCAAGGCACTGGATATCCATCATTTCTCGCCTGCGGTCCGCGACCTGATGTTCGCCGACGCGATCGCGGAATTCCTCGGGCTGATCTTCGAGTCGAAGGCGCTCGCCTCGCAGACGCTGGGCTTCCTGCGCGGTTCGGCGCAGGAGGGGCACCAGGACTCGGCCTACGTCGCCTACACCGTCCCCCGCCAGTTCGCCGCCACCTGGGCCGCGCTGGAGGACGTGACGATCGGCGCGGGCGAGCTGTTCTACTATCCGGGCAGCCACCGCTTCGAGGAGTTCATCTACCAGGACAACTACAAGAGCGTTCACGAAGCGCAGCGGACGACCGGCGAGCGGCTCCCTCGCGAGCTGGTGGAACGCCATGTCCGCTCGCTGGAGGAGCGGGCGGTCCAGCGGGGCATCCCGAAGATGGCGTTCGCCGCGAAGAAGGGCGATGTGCTGGTCTGGCATGCCGATCTGGTGCACGGCGGCAATCCGGTCTCCCGCGTCACCACGCGCAAGAGCATCGTGACGCATTACTGCCCGAAACATCTGTCGCCGCTGTTCGCGGAACATCTGCGCACCAGGCAGTGGGACCATGCCGGTCACCGCTACACCAGCGGGCACTACTCCAGCGAACCGCTTCGCTGAATGAACATCCTCGCCCCGCCCAAGGCCCGGCTTGGCATCGAGATCGTCCACGATCTGGTCTGCCCGTGGTGTTTTCTCGGCGTCCGTCGCCTGATGCGCACGCTGCGCCGCCGGCCGGACCTGCTGTTCGATCTGACCTGGCGGCCGTTCCTGCTCAACCCCGACATGCCGCGCGCGGGCATGGCGCGGCCGGACTACGTGATCCGCAAGTTTGGTGGCGAGGACCGTGCGCGGCGGCTGTATGCCTCGATCACCGAGATCGGCCGGACCGAGGGCATCCTGTTCCGCTTCGACCGCATCCGCCGCACGCCGTCCAGCGTCGATGCCCATCGGCTGGTGCGCTACGCGGCGCGTTTCGGCCAGGCCGACGCGATGGTGGAGGCACTGTTCTCGGCGCATTTCACCGACGGCCTGGACATCGGCGATCACGCGCTGCTGGCGGCGATCGCGGGCGCGTGCGGCCTGGACAGTGCGGCAGCGCGCCGCTTCCTGACCGGCAGCGACGAAGTGGACGCGATCCACGCAGACAACCTGCGGGCGCACCGGCTCGGCATCAACGGCGTGCCGTGCTTCGTCATCTCCGGTCGCCACGCCATCGCCGGCGCGCAGGAGCCGGAGGTGATCGAACGTCTGCTGGATGTGGCGGCCGTGGAGGCGGCGGAACTCTGAATAGAAAGTAAGTCATACACAGAGTTACACCGAGTGCACACAGAGTTTCACAAAGGGTTCTTTGTGGGTTCTTTGGGCCTTCGGCCTGAAGGGACATCAAGTCTTCTTCTCGGTGAAACTCTGTGTGCACTCGGTGCAACTCTGTGTATGACTTATACCAATCCGCCTAAACATTGACACATGCCCAGTGCCGATGCCCGATTGATCGGATCCTGTCTGGGTCGTTGATGAGGAAGTGCCATGCGTCTCTGCAGGCTGCGACGAGGGCATCGTAGCCATCCCAGACCAGACGACTGAGTTTGTTGCCGCGCAGATATTCCCACACATTCTCCATCGGGTTCAGTTCCGGTGCATAGGACGGCAGGGGAAG
>JANWJK010000112.1 GCA_025452005.1 Acetobacteraceae bacterium
GGGGCATCGCCCTGAGGTCGACCTTCGTCCCGGTCTCGGCGTTCAGGAGGTCGGTCGACGATCGCCAGCCTGGGCGCTGCGACCAGCCTTTTGTCAACCGATGCAGCCGACGGAGCGCCTCGGCCACACGACGCCAGTCGGCCTCTGTCTCGGGCCGCTCACCCTCCACGAACGTCATCACCACCATACCGTCCGCGAACAGCCTGCCGTCCGTCGTCGGGATCAGTACCGGCACGGTCAGACCCTCGCGATCGAGGTGTTGGAGGAGCTCGGTCTCCCACGCGAGATCAGCATCGCTCCTGGCCCCGAGACGACCCACCGCGAGGTGCCCTCGGAGACGCACGCTCCATACGTCGTTGGCTACACCGCCAGCGAGTGGTTCGACGCGGCCGACGTCTTCACCCCATAGCCCGAGTGTCTCCCATCCCACTGGCATCTCCGCGCAGAATCCGAGCATCGCTCGTGCAAATCGCGCGCGCGAATTGGCACGACCAGACCCACGGATACACGTCAACAACTTGGCCGCCAACTTATGGCGAACGGTAATATCATCGAATGGTGGGCAAAACCGCGAGCGCCCGCCATAAGTTTGCGAACTTGCGTGGGACATGATTATGATTTCTGCACCGCAGTGGGCGACGCTGACGCCGACCGCCGAGCCACAGGCACGGCGTCCGCTTTCCGGAGGTCGTTCGCGTTCCTTGAATGACGTAGTTGGGTCGGAACCGGCAGTGCGGCGCAGTCCCTTCATTGCGGCTGACAGACGCGAAAGTAGCCTGCCCAACAATCCGTCAAAACCTCTCTCTGCGGAGGTGCTAGTGCCGGTTTCACCCTGACCGGAGGCCTCATCGTCTTAGCGGGGCTTGGCCTCGCTATCCACGTCTTCGTTGCCGGCATCAAGAGAAGGCGTGGATGGCCGGCCTTCGCCGGCCATGACGACGGGGGCGCCGGACAGCGCATTCAGGTCAGGGTAAAACCGCACCTACACGGGCACGGGAACCGTCGGGCGAACCGGCGACAGGGCGGTCGCGCCGAGCAATGTCCCCACGTCGGCAGCGCCCGGCAGCGGCTGTCCGGCCCGATGCCGCACGCGCGACGCCGGCATGACGAGGTCGGCAGTCGCGCCCGTCGAACGTGGAACGGTTGCGTCCGCAGCCGGCTGCCGCGGCTGCTGGCGCGGGCGGGTCAGCGCGTCGGACTGCCGCGAGGCGGCGATGGCGCTGCCACGCAGCCGGATGGCGGTGTCGTCGCTGATGCCGGGTCTTGCCGCCCGGGCAAAGCTGTCCATGGCGGCGAAGTGAGCGGCGATGGCGCGGGCCGCCAGCGCAGCCTCCTTCGCATCCGCCGGGCGGTACGCATCGAGCAGTGCGCGCGCGGTGCTCAGACAGGCCTCGCGATCGGCCACCCCCGTGCCGGCAGGCATGGTCTTGGCCAGCGCCTCGATCAGCAGAGCGATGAATGCTTCGGTGGGCATGATCTCGGACTCCCAGTTTTGGTTGCCCGAGTATGGCACGGCAGGGTGAACAAAAGGTGAATCAGTTGGTGACAACCTCGCCCGGCAGCGTCCCCCAGAACTGGCTGCGCTTCAGGTAGCCGCGATAGTCGCCCGCCTGCACCTGGCACCAGGCGGAACTCGCCTGGCAGGAGCGGATGTGCCCGATCACGCCCGACTTGAGCACCGCCACAGCCGATGCACTGTCCTGCGCGTCACGCCGCAACGTGGCGTCGCCGCCGGTGACGATGAAGCTGCGACGGCCGGTGAGCGTGGCCTGGTGCACCCATCCCTTGGTGCCATCGGGATCCTGCACCAGTCGCCAGACCTCAAACTCGCGCTGGATCTCCACCGGCAGTTCGCGGCGCTTGTAGATCCACTCGATGGGATAGCGGGTGCCCGGGCCGGCGCGCAGGTTCACCTCCTCCGAGCGCAGCGCGGCGAAGCGAGGCAGCGCCAGGCCGGTGTTGGAGCCCTTGGCAACTTCCGCCTCGGTGGGCTTGGGCGGTTCGACCGGAGCGGGCGCGGGCGGGGGCGGTGCCGGCGGCACGGCGGCGGGCGGCTTGGCCGGCGGCTTGCGCGGATGCAGCGCGCCGTGCGGCTGGACCACGGGCGTCGGCTTCTGTTTCGCTGGCGCTGGCGCTGGGGCCGGCGTCGCCGGCTTGCTGCCGGTGGTGGTCTGCGCCATCGCCGGAGCAGCGAGCAGCGCGCCGCACAACAGCAGCCGAAGCAGCGATGCCGGTGCCGGAATGGTCATGCGCAATGCGTGCCAAGCCGGCGCGAGCCGGGTCAAGCGCCCGCGGTCTCCGTCAGACCGTGTCGGCTCATTTCGGTTCACCGGTCGGTGGCTGGCTGGGACGCCTGTCCGCCGAGCCGACCGCCGCCACCGCGTTGAAGATGAGGAGCGAGACGACGACGATGAGCATGGTGCCGCCGCTGGTGGCGGGCTGTAGCCAGGCGACGCCGGCTATGCCGACGATCGCCGCAACGGCGGTCCAGATGGCGTGGCGCTTCAGATGGTCCATGCTGTCTCAGTTGCCGCTGATCTTCAGTGCCTTCAGGATATCGGATCCATAGTGGTCGACGAAGTCGCGCGCCGCGAGCCGCACGCGCTCGACCGAGAAGCCCGACTTCCAGAGCGCCGGATCCTCGATGATCTTGTGCTGCCAGAACAGGAACGCTTCGTCGAAACTGCCCTGCGTGTCGAACTCGGTGAGGTCGATGACCAGGACCACGGCATCGCGCACGCCGCGTGTGTTCGACGGCGACCAGCCGATCAGGAACGGCCCGCGCCCGCTGAGCACCTGGCCCTGCGCTTCGGCATCCGCGATGGCGGACTGGCCGCCGAACAGGTCGTAGTGATCCAGGATCGTATCGCAGTCCGGTTTGCCGTGTGCCGATGCATCGGGATTGTCCACCGGCCAGATGGTCAGCATCTGCTGCGAGACCGCGATCTGCGGCGGCAGGTCGCGCTGCGCCGGCAAGGATGCCAGGAAGGCGGCGCAGACCATGCCGAGGCGCGCGCGGCTTGCCCCGGTCGGCCTTGCCTTCAGGGCCACGACACCATATGCGCCGACCCCGGCGGGCGGGATGTCGGCGGCACCGAGAAATATCCGAGCCGGCGTAAGACGCGGCGCGGGCGCCGCCGTCACAGGGACGGCGGTCTGCGGCGGAATGGCCTTGCTCTGGCCTCGCACTGAATCGTAAATCCCGCGGATCTGTTGCTCTTCGGTGGTCTGGCGCACGCCGCGGGTCTCGAGAAGGCTGTCCGGCATGAAGAATGTCACCGGTCCCACCAGCCACGACAGGCCGAGAGCCACCTTCTTGCTGTTGCTCGTTATCGTGAAGATCTGCTCGTCGCTGCTCGGCTGAACCTGGCCCAGGCGCCTGGCATCATCGGCCGGAACGCTCGGACACGCGCATTCGGCTCCGGGGGCGAGCGACGCATTGGCCGGGCAGCCGAGCCAGAATGCGTGGTCAAGCCGACAGTACCGCGGCCCGGCCTGGTCCGCCCGGCCCGCGCCAGGCGCGCCAAGCATCGTCAGGATCGCCGACGCGATCGCCCAGGCGGCAATCCGCCGAACAAGGCTTGGTGCCATTGGCATTCTCGCGACCGACGGTCCGTTCCACGCCCACGCCCGATCAATCTACACCGGATTGCGCGATCGGTCCGCAGCAAAGTAGCCGCTACAGCGATACGATCTGACCGCCGCCCGCCGCATCCAGGAACGTCGCCACGCCGGCCACCTCCACGCCCACCAAAAGCCCCGCCGCGTCGAGCCCCGCCATGCGCAGCCCTGCCTCGCAGGCGATGAAGCGCACGCCGAGTTCGCGCGCTGCCTCGCGCAGTTCGTCGAGCCCCGCCACGCCGGCGGCCCGCACGCGCTGGTCGCGCGCTGCATCCGCCAGGCCGGACCAGTCGGCGAACAGCGCCAGGCAGCCGGCGTTGGTGGCGAACAGCACGACCTTGCGCCCCAGGGCCGCCGCACCGGACGCCAGCACGAACGCGTAGTGCGCACGCTCGTGCGTGCCGGAGAGCAGCAGGATGTTGAGCGCGTCAGACGGCACAGGCAGGCGCCGCCGCGTGCCGGTGCTGCGACAGGTCCTTGATCGTCGCCGCCGGACTGCACAGCGCGCAGCCGGGGTCCGCCCGCAGGCGCACGGTGCGGAAGCGCGTCGCCAGGGCGTCCCAGATCAGCAGCTTGCCGGACAGGCTCTCGCCGACGCCGAGCATCTCCTTCAGCGTCTCGGTCGCCTGGAGCGTGCCCATCACGCCGGTGACGGCGCCGAGTACGCCCGCCTCGCTGCACGTGGGAACGGTGCCCTCGGGCGGTGCCTCGGGATATAGGCAGCGGTAGCAGGGGCCTCCTTCGTGCAGGTGCGGCTTGAACACCGACAACTGACCCTCGAAGCGCAGCACGGCGGCCGAGACCAGAGTGCGGCGCGCCAGCACGCAGGCATCGGCCAGCAGGAAGCGCGTGGCGAAATTGTCGGTGCCGTCGCAGACGAGGTCGTAGCGCTCGATCAGCTCGAACACGTTGTCGGCGTCGAGCCGGACCGTGTGCGGTTCGATCGTCACTTCGGGATTGATCGCGCGCGCGGTGACGGCGGCCGACTGCGCCTTCGGCATGCCGATGCGGTCGGTGGTGTGGGCGATCTGGCGCTGGAGGTTCGACAGCTCCAGATGGTCGTGATCGACGATGCCGATGGTGCCGACGCCGGCGGCGGCAAGATACAGCGCAAGCGGCGAGCCGAGCCCGCCGGCGCCGACCACCAGCACGCGCCCGGCCTTCAGTTTCGCCTGGCCGATGCCGCCCACATCCTGCAACAGGATATGCCGCGAGTAGCGGCGGATTTCGTCTTCGGTGAAATCGAGGTCCATGGCGTTAAGATATGGTGATGCAGGTCCCAGGGACAGCGGTGCACTTCGCAATGTGTCGGGATGCAGCCATGACAGGGCGGCCCCCTCCCCCCGCCCCCCTCCCGCAAGGGGAGGGGGAGGTCCTTGTTGGATGAATGATCAGTGTGCGCTGGTGCTGTTCTCCGGCGGGCAGGACAGCGCCACCTGCCTGGCCTGGGCGCTCGATCGTTACCCGCATGTGGAGACGGTCGGCTTCGCCTACGGTCAGCGCCATGCGGTGGAACTGGACTGCCGTGCGCCGATCCGCAGCGCCCTTGCGGCAAACTGGCCGGGGCGGCTCGGCGCGGACCACACACTGGACCTGAGCGCCACGCTGGCGGGTCTCGGTGCGACAGCCCTCACCAGCGACACCGCCATCGCGATGACCGACGAGGGCCTGCCCAACACCTTCGTGCCGGGCCGCAACCTGCTGTTCCTCACCTGCGCCGCGGCGCTCGCCTACCGCCGCGGCCTGCGCCGCATCGTCGCGGGAATGTGCGAGACCGATTATTCCGGCTACCCGGACTGCCGCGACGACACGATCAAGGCGATGCAGCTCGCGCTCAACCTCGGCATGCAGCGCCGCTTCGTGCTGGAGACGCCGCTGATGTGGCGCGACAAGGCGGCCACCTGGGAACTCGCCGCGGCGCTGGGAGGCGAGGCGTTGGTCGAGCTGATCCGGGTCGAGACACATAGCTGCTACCTGGGCGACCGCACCCGTCTGCACGACTGGGGCTACGGCTGCGATAGCTGTCCGGCGTGCGCGCTGCGTGCCGCGGGATGGCGACGCTGGCGCGCCGGCACCGGCTCGGGTTCAATCGGCGCCGCATCGCCAGCAGGAGAGAGTGCATGAAGTTCCTCGCCCCCATTGTCGCCGTCACGGCGATCGTGCTCGTCGTCCCGGCCCAGGCACAGCGCGGCACGGTGCTACAGGCACGCACCGCGGGCGAGCTCGCCGAGCTATGCGCTGCCAGCCCAAAGGATCCGCTGGGCGACGCCAAGATCAACTTCTGCCACGGCTTTGCCCAGGGTGCGATCACCGTCGAGCTGCGTCATACCGAAGGCAAGAAGCCGTTCTGCTTCCCCAGTCCGGCGCCGACCCGAACCTCGACCATGAACGAGTACGTGAACTGGGTGCGCGCACTGCCGGAGCACCGGACGCCATCGGCGATCGATGGGTTGTTCCAGTTCCTGGGCGAACGCTTCCCCTGCAAATAGCAGTGCGCCGCCGGCTCAGGGGTTGGAGTCGGTCGCGTGCAGCAGCGTCCACGACCCGCTTTTCGCGCAGCGGCCCACCTGATCGGCGACCCGATTCTCGGCCAGCGTCGCGAAGCGGCCGGCGAGGCGCCGCAGCGCATCCCTGGTATCGGCCGTCCGTGCGGTTTCCGCCATGTCGAGCAGCTCCGCGGCCTTTGCCTGGAGCTCAGTTGCGCTGCGTTGGGCGAGTGGAATGGTCATCTGCATGCGGGTCTACGTCGTTTGCGGGGCGCCCCGTATGCCGGAAAAATATGGCCGAATGGTAAATCGGCGAATCGGCCGACTCCCGGTCGGCGAGGCCAAGGACCTCGTCGGCCATCACGGCCAGCCGGCACGAGATACCGCGTTCATGGGTCGACGCCGCGAGCCGAGAGAGATCCCGCGCCAGGGCTTGGAGCTCGCGTTCGGGATGTTGCATCGCTCAGGACCTCACATGAAGGTGACAGACCGCATGTGTGGCGCGCCGGCGATATGCTGGCATTGATCTGGGTCAAACCGAGCAAGACGACCGCGTTGCTGGACAGGTTTCCGGCCGCTTCCTAGCCTCGTGCCGGTCCATGGGAGGATCGCCTGAGTTGGCCGAGCCGGTGCTCGAACTGCGCGGGATATCCAAGAGCTTCGGCGCGATCCGCGCGTTGAGCGAAATGGACCTGTCGCTCGAGCCAGGCGAGGTACTCGGCCTGATGGGCGACAACGGCGCCGGCAAGTCGACGCTGATCCGGATCATGGCGGGCAACTTCCGCCCCAGCACCGGCGAGATGCTGATGAACGGCACCCCGGTGCACTTCCATCGTCCGCTGGATGCGCGCCGCAACGGGATCGAGATCGTCTATCAGGACCTGGCGTTGTGCGACAACCTGACCGCGGCGGCCAACGTGTTCCTCGGGCGCGAGATGACCCGACGGCTGGGCCCGTTCCGCCTGCTCAACTATCGCGCCATGTATGCGCATGCCGGCGCGCTGTTCGCTGAACTGAAGTCCGAGACGCGCCCGCGCGATTTGGTCCGCCGTATGTCGGGCGGCCAGCGCCAGGCGGTGGCCATCGCGCGCACCCGGCTGTCCGATGCGCGCATCGTGCTGCTCGACGAGCCGACCGCGGCGATTTCGGTGCGCCAGGTGGCCGAGGTGCTGGAGCTGATCCGCCGGCTGCGCGACCGCGGGATCGCGGTGGTACTGGTCAGCCACCGCATGCCGGACGTGTTCGCGGTGGCCGATCGCGTCCTGGTGCTTCGGCGCGGCCGCAAGGTGGCCGAGAAGCCGATCGCCTGCTCCAGCCCCGAGGAGGTCACCGGCCTGATCACGGGGGCGATCGATGCCGCTTGAGGCACCCGTGACGATGGCCGGCGTGGCGGAACAGCGCGAACACACGCTGACCCAGCGCGTGCTGTCGTCGCAGGCATTCTGGGTGACGGTGGCGCTGCTGGCGATGTGCGCGATCATGACGGCGCTCCAGCCGCAGGCCTTCGCCAGCACGGAGAACTTCTACAACATCACCCGCAACTTCGCGTTCATCGGCATCATGGCGCTCGGCATGACCACGGTCATCGTCACCGGCGGCATCGACCTGTCGGTGGGCTCGGTGATGGGGCTAGCCGCCATCGTCGCCGGCCTCGTGCTTCAGGATGCGGGACCGTGGTGGCTGGCGATGGGCGCTGGACTCGCCACCGGCTTCGTCGCCGGCGCGGTGAATGGCGCGCTGATCGCCTGGCTCGAGCTGCCGCCCTTCGTGGTGACGCTCGGCACGCTGTCGATCGGCCGCTCGCTCGCCGTGGTGCTGTCGCAGAACAAGATGATCTACGATTTCGGCCCTGACGCCGACACGATCTTCGCGATCGGCGGCGGCCAGGTGCTGGGCATCGCCAACCCCGTCTGGGTGCTGCTGGCGCTGACGGCGGCGTTCTCGGTGGTGCTGCACGTGACGCGCTGGGGCCGGCATCTCTATGCGATCGGCGGCAACGAGCAGGCGGCGCTGCTGACCGGCGTGCCGGTCGCGGGAGCGAAGATCGCCGCCTACATCGTGTCGGCGACGATGGCGGCACTCGCCGCGGTGCTGATCATCGGCTGGCAGGGTTCCGCCATCAACGCTCTCGGCACTGGCTACGAGCTGCGGGTGATCGCCTCCACGGTGATCGGCGGCGCCAACCTGATGGGCGGCGAGGGCGGCGCCTACGGCGCGTTCATCGGCGCCGCGCTGATCGAGGTGATCCGCAACTCGCTGCTGATGGCGGGCGTGGACTCGAACTGGCAAGGCACATTCGTCGGCGTGTTCATCGTGCTCGCGGTGCTGCTGGAGAAGCTGCGCGGGCGACGGCGCGCCTGAGCAACAGGGAGGATGCGACATGAGGACATATCTGGCAGGTGCAGCGGCATTGCTGTTGGCGCTGACGGCGGCGCAACCCGGTGCGGCGGCCGACAAGAAATACGTCTTCGCACTGGTGCCGAAGAACATGAACAACCCGTTCTTCGACCAGGCGCGCGACGGCTGCAAGAAGGCCGAGAAGGAGCTGAGCGGCGCGGTCGAATGCCTCTACATAGGCCCGGGCGAGCATGGCGGCGGCGAGGAGCAGGTGCAGGTGGTGAACGACCTGATCGCGCGTCGTGTCGATGGCATCGCGGTATCGCCGTCGAATGCACCGGCGATGGGCCGCGCGCTGTTGGAGGCGCGGAAGGCCGGGATTCCTGTGCTGACCTGGGATTCCGACCTGCTCGATCGTGACCGGCGGGAGCGCATCGCCTATGTCGGCACGCATAATTACGAGATCGGCGTGAACCTCGCGAAGCTGGTGATGGCGATCAAGCCGAAGGGCGGCACGATCTGCATCCAGTCGGGCGGCGCCGCGGCGGCGAACCACAACGAGCGCATGCAGGGCATCCGGGACACGTTGTCGGGCAAGGCGAGCAAGGATGCGCCGGGCGATCGGCTGACCGGGCAGAACGGCTGGAAGGAAGTGGATGGCTGTCCGCTGTACACCAACGACGATTTCCCGGTGGCGGTGCAGCAGATGGAGGACATCCTGGGCAAGTACCCGCAGCTCGATGCGTTCGTGCCGACCGGCGGCTTTCCGCAGTTCCTGCCGCAGGCGTATCGCAAGGTCGCCGAGAAGTACAAGGCGCGGATCGACGACGGGTCGCTGGCGCTGGTGGTGGCGGATACACTGCCGGTGCAGCTCGATCTGCTGAAGGCGGGCCTGTCGCGCGGGCAGGTCGGACAGCGGCCGTTCGAGATGGGCTACAAGGCGATGTTCTTCCTGAAGGACATCAAGGACGGCAAGCAGAAGCCGGCCGATCCGACATACACGGGGCTCGACGTGTGCACGCCGCAGAACGTCGCGAACTGCGTGGGCGGGTAGCAGCGCTACAGAATACGCCGGCGAATGCCATCCTTCAGCGAGAGCGTGTTGAAATTGAGCAGTAGGCCGACGCGGCATCGACTGAGGCGAAGATAGGTCAGAAGCTGCGCCTCGTGCAGAGGCAGGATGCGCTCGACTGATTTCAACTCGAGGATCACTTCGTCATCGACAATCATGTCTGCCCTGTAGCCGCAGTCGAGATGAACGCCGTCATAGTCCAGCGGTAGATCGACCTGCCGCCGGTAGGCCAGCGCGTTCCGGTCGAATTCATGGCACAGGCATCGCTCGTAGGCGTTTTCGAGCAATCCGGGGCCGAGGTGGGTGTGCACGCGCATCGCCAGTCCGATGATCTGCTGGGTCAGGCCGGCGCTGTTTGGGATGTTCATGCTCTTCGGGGGGCCGCCCGATAGGATCGCAGTGCGCGGTTTACAGTGCGTGAATCGCGGGTTGGCTGAGGTGCGGCGGCAAAGCAAGCAATCAAGCGGACACGGAGTTTCACCGAGTTCACACAGAGTTGCACCGAGTAGATTCTGATTGGCGCTTCGCGCCGAAGCGTCTGCGCGAAGCGCCAATCCGCTTCTCCGCGAAACTCTGTGTGAACTCGGTGAAACTCTGTGTCCGCTTGCTTGCTTGCTTGATTGCTTGCTTTGCCTCGCACCGCGCTGTGTCGGCTGCCGGCAAGGCCGCTACAACTCCGGCGCCGGATAGTAAGGCCGCTCGCCAAGCGCCTGCACGCGTTGCCAGAACGCCTCGCCACTGGCATTGCCGACCGCGTCCAGATCGGCGGCCTGGCGCCACATGTTCCAGGAATCCGGATGCAGCCGGCTCGCCTCCGCCAGGTGCGCATCGCCCTCGGCCGCGTTGCCGTGCCGGCGCAGCCACACGCCCAACCGGAAATGCGCCTGCGCGAGCGCGATCTCCGGCGTGACACGCGGCATCCTGCCTGTCGCCGCATCGGCCGGCAGCGCATGCCGCCCGGTCAGCACCCAGTCGCGCACGGCATCAAGATACGCGGTGCGCGCGGCCAGCCGCGCCGCCTGATGTTCCGGCGCCAGCGTGCGCGTGGTGCGGTCCATCAGCCGGAAATGATCGGTGGAACCGGCATTCTCCGGCGGACGCACGATGCGTCCCGCTGCATCGATCCACACCGCCTGCGGCACGTTCACCATGCCGTAGAGGTCGGCCACGCGATGCTCGGTATCGATCAGGCACCAGTATTGCGCAGCGGCCTGCTCGATCCATTGCCGCGCATGGTCGGCACCGCGGCTCTCTTCCGCGATCGCCACGATCATGAATTCTTCGTTCTTCAGGCCGTCGAACAATTGCTGCCACACGGGCAAGTCAAAGCGACAGCCTCACCAGGAGGCCCATGTACAGAGGAACACCTGCTTCCCCCGGAGCGATGACAGCGTGTGCGGCGTGCCCGCAAGGTCGGGCAACGTGAAGTCCGGCGCCATCAGCCCCGCCAGCGCGGCGTTGCGCTGCGCCGCACCGGCACCCAGCACCCATGTCTCGCCGGCTGCATCGCTCACCACCGGACGGTCGAGCAGCCGCCAGAACGCCGCCGCATCGACGCGCCCTTCCCGCACCGGCAACGGCACGCAGACATCGTCGCGGCACATGCCCTCGGGCTTCAGCACCCATCCGGTCGCGCGTTCCGCATCGTCGGCCGACAGCCACAGGCCGTTCGTCGCGGCGAGCGTCATCGCGCCCTGATCGCTCAGCACGGTTGCCATCGCAGCCTCCTCTCTTGCCCGCGTGCAGGCAAACACGTTGAATGCCGCGCACGCAAGGCCGCAACGAGGAGGAGACACCGATGCCGAGGCTCGCGGGAAAGATCGCCTGGATCACCGGCGCCGGCAGCGGCATCGGCGAGGCCGCAGCGCTCGCGCTGGCAGACGAAGGCGCCACCACGGTACTCACCGGCCGCACCGCCGAGAAGCTGGACCGTGTCGCCGCACGCATCAGGCAGCAGGGCGGCGAAGCCTATGTGCAGCCGGCCGAACTCACCGACGCGAAGCAGGTGCAGGCAATCGGCGCGTTCATCGGCAAGACCCTCGGCCGCCTCGATATCCTGGTCAACAACGCCGGCGTGAACATCGTCGACCGGCACTGGGACAAGCTGACACCCGAAGGCATCGACGAGCTGGTGCACGGCAACCTCTCGCAGGCACTGTATTGCGTCACGGTCGCGCTTCCGCTGATGCGCGCGCAGAAGGACGGATTGCTGATCCACACCGCCTCGATCGCCGGCCGCGTCGTCGGCGGTTTCCCGGGGCCGATTTACAGTGCGGCGAAGCACGGCGTCGTGGCGATGAGCCATTCGATCAACATGCAGGAATGCATCAACGGCATCCGCTCCACCGTGTTCCTGCCCGGCGAGGTGGCGACGCCGATCCTCGACAAGCGGCCCAATCCGGTGGGCCCGGAAGAGCGCGCGCGGATGGTGCAGTCGGAGGATTGCGGCGACCTGATCCGCTACATCGCGTGCCTGCCGAAGCACGTGGTGATGAGCGAAGTTATGTTGGCACCGACGCACAACCGCACCTACATTGCCAACCTGCAACAGAAACTCTGAGGACGTCCGATGGCTTCGAACCGCAAGAAGGTGATGGTGCCACACACGATGGGCAAGGAGGGCGTCGCGCTGCTGCGCCAGCGCGACGACATCGAGGTGGTGACGTTCCCGGCAAGCATCGCCCAGGCGGAGCTGCTGCCGATGCTGTCCGATGTTGCCGGCATCGCGCTTGGCGGCACGCCGTACCGGCGCGCCGAGATGGACGCGTCGCCGGCGATGGAGGTGGTGGCGCGCATCGGCGTCGGCTACGACGCGGTCGAGGTGCCCGCACTGACGGCGCGCCGCGTGCCGCTGATGGTGGCGGGCACGGCGAATTCCACCTCGGTGGCGGAGCATGCGTTCCACTTGATGATGGCGCTCGCCAAGCGCACTCCCGCGCTGGATGCCATGGTGCGCAAGGGCACCTGGGGCGATCGCCATGGCGGGCTGCCGATGGAGCTGTCCGGCAAGACCGTGCTGATCGTCGGCTTCGGCCGCATCGGCACGCGCTCGGCGCGGCGTTGCCTGGGCTTCGACATGAACGTGCTGATCTACGATCCGTACGTGCCGGCGGAAAAGATCACCACAGCCGGATGCGAGCGGGTCACCGACCTCGATGCGGCGCTGCCGCGCGCCGATTTCGTGTCGATCCATTGCCCGAAGAATACCGAGACGGTCGGCATGTTCGACGCGGCACGGCTGGCGCGTATGCGGCGAGGCGCGTTCATCGTCAACACCGCGCGCGGCGGCATCATCGACGAGCCGGCCCTGCATGGCGCATTGACGTCGGGGCACCTGGCCGGCGCCGGGCTCGATGTGTTCGATATGGAGCCGACGCCGGTCGACAATGCGCTGCTGCGGCTCGACAAGGTGGTCATGTCGCCTCACATGGCAGGCGTCACCACCGAGTCGGTCGCCGGCATGGCCGTGGTGACGGCGGAGAACATCCTGAGCGTGCTGGACGGTAAGCCGAACCGGGACAATGTGATCAACCAGGACGTGCTCGATTGACCCCCCGGTGTCATTGCGAGGAGCGAAGCGACGAAGCAATCTCGCGCCAGTTTCGCGCACTGTCGGAGGCGAGTACCGTGCGTAATGTCATGGAGATTGCCGCGTCGCTTCGCTCCTCGCAATGACAGGTGTACCGATGCCCCAGCCCGATCACATCTCAAAGCTTGGCGTGCCCGACCCGGCGATACTGGACGACGACCTGAAGGCGATCTGGCGCAAATGCGTCGATAAGCTCGGCTTCGTGCCGAACGTGTTCAGCGCCTACAGCCTGCAACCGCAGCGTCTGCGCAACTTCATGGCGATGTACAACGAAATCATGCTGTCCGCGTCCGGCCTCACCAAGCTGGAACGCGAGATGGTCGCGGTCGTCGTGTCGTCGGCCAACCGCTGCTACTATTGCCTGGTCGCGCACGGCGCCGCGGTGCGCGCACTGTCGGGCGATGCCGAACTCGGCGAGATGATGGCGCTGAACTACCGCGTGGCGAAGCTCGACCCGCGGCAGCGCGCGATGCTGGACTACGCCTGGAAGCTCACCACGACACCCTGGCTGATCGACGATGCCGACCGCTCGACGCTACGCGACGCCGGCCTCAGCGAGCACGACATCTTCGACCTGTCGGAGACGGCCGCGTTCTTCAACCTGTCGAACCGCATGGCGTCGGCGACCGACATGATGCCGAACCGGGAATACCACAAAACGGCTCGCTGATCGTCGCGGTCACCGCATCCGCAGTGCCCACGCCTTGAACGCGGCAAGGTGCGCGGCGAGGAAATCCCGCGTCGCCTGATCCGTCAGCTTGCCGTCGGCATCGAACTTGTTGTGCGCCTGCGGGACCATCACCTCGGGCCGGTTCATCACCATCCCATTGAGGAACACGAAGGCCTGCCGCAGATGATACTGCGCACGCGCGGTGCCCAATGTGCCGCCGCTGGCACCCATCAGGCCGATCGGCTTGCCGTCGAACGGCTGCTCGGGCGGGCGCGACGCCCAGTCGACCGCGTTCTTCAGCACACCTGGGATCGAGTAGTTGTATTCCGGCGTCACGATCAGCAATCCGTCGGCCGCCTTGATCCGCGCGCGCAGATCCTCGACCGGCGCGGGGAAGCCCTGCTGGCGCACGTCCTCGTTGTACAATGGGATCGGCGCGATATCGAAGATGTCGATCGTCATGCCGGAAGGCGCCAGCTCCTGCGCCGCCCGCAGCGTCGCCGCGTTGAACGAGCCACGCCGCAGGCTGCCGGCAATGCCGAGAATCCTCACGGATGCACCATCGCTCATGGGATCGCCTCCTGATCTTGCTGCGACGGCTCGTTATCACGCCGAGGGCCCGACGCCTAATCGCAGCTCGTCCAGCACCTCGCGCACCGCGCGGCGCAGTTCCTCCTTGCGGTAGGGCTTGCTCAGCAGGCGGTTGCCGGTGCGCGACGCGGTACTGCTCCATCTGGCATCGGGGAAGCCGGAGGTCAGCAATGTCCGCAGCGACGGCCGGCGCGCCGCTGCGATACGCGCCAGGTCGCGGCCGTCCATCGCGCCGGGCATCACCACATCGGTCAGCAACAGGTGGATCGGCTCCGGCGATTCGATGATCGTCATCGCCGCCTCTGCGTCAGGCGCTTCCAGCACGCGATACCCGGCCTCGCCCAGTTGCCGCACCACGATGCGGCGCAGACCGGCGTTGTCCTCCACCACCAGGATCGTCTCGCTGCCGCCGCGCGACGCCGGCTCCTCCGCGCGACCCTCCGGCTCGGCGAGGGTTTCCCGCACGCGTGGCAGGTACAGCCGAAAGGTGGTTCCCTTGCCGGGCTCGCTGTACACCGTGATGTGGCCGCCAGACTGCTTCATGAAGCCGAACACCATGGACAGGCCAAGCCCGGTGCCCTTGCCCTGCTCCTTGGTCGTGAAGAACGGCTCGAAGATGCGCAGCAGGATGTCCTGCGGCATGCCGGTACCGGAATCGCTGACCTCCACCACCACGTAATCACCAGGCGTCACATCGGTGTGCGCGGCGGCATAGGCCGCATCGAGCCGGCCATTGCGGGTATCGATCAGCAGCGAACCGCCACGCGGCATGGCGTCGCGCGCGTTGGTGGCAAGATTGGCGATCACCGCCTCGAACTGCGCCCGGTCGATCTGCACCGGCCAGACATTGGACGACAACGACATCTCGATCGTGATGTTCTCGCCGAGCGTTCGCGCGAGCAATCGCACGATTGCACCGATCACCTCGTTGATGTCGACGCGCTCGGGCTGCAACGGCTGGCGCCGCGCGAAGGCGAGCAGCCGCCGCGTCAGATCGGCACCGCGCAGCGCCGAATCCAGCGCGTCGCGCACCAGTTCGTCGGTCACCGGGTCCGCGGCGCAGATCTCGCACAGCATGTCGAGAATTGCCGATGATGATCGCCAGCAAATTGTTGAAGTCGTGCGCCAGGCCGCCCGTAAACTGGCCGACCGCTTCCATCTTCTGCGACTGGCGCAACTGCGCGCGCTGCGTCTCCATCTCGCGCCGTTCGGTCACGTCGCGCACGATGCCGACGAAGGCATGGTTGCCGGCGTCCGGCGATTCGCCGACCGCGAGCTCCATCGGAAAGGTCGAGCCGTCTTTGCGGCGGCCCATCACCTCGCGACCGGTGCCGATGATCTTCGCCACGCCGGTGGCGAGATATGCCGTGATGTAGCGATCGTGTTCGCTATGGTACGGTTCCGGCATCAGGATGCGGACATTCTGCCCGATGACCTCGTCCGGGGCGTAGCCGAACAGGCTGACGCAGGCCTTGTTGAACGACTGGATGATGCCATGCCGGTCGATGGTGATCAGGCCGTCCACCACCGTGTCCAGCATGGTGGCGATCAGGCTGCGGAGCTTCGCCTCGCTGGCCTTCACCACGGCCTCGGCAGCGACGCGTGCAGTGACGTCGCGGGTGATTTCGCCGAAGCCATGCACCACACCGTCGGCCGAGCGGATGGCGGTGATCACCACGTCGGCCAGGAAGCGTGAGCCATCCTTGCGCACGCGCTCGCCGACGCATTCGAAGCGGCCGGTCGTGGCGGCGATCTCCAGTTCGCGGTGCGGTCTGCCGGCCCGGATGTCTTCCGGCGCATAGCAGCAGGAGAAATGGCGGCCGACGATTTCGTCGGCGCGATAGCCCTTGATCAGCTCCGCCCCATGGTTCCACGACATGATGCGGCCATCAGGATCGAGCAGCAGCAGCGCGTAGTCGCGCACGGCGGCGACGAATGTGGGCCAGAGCTGCTCCGGATCGGCGGAGGCAGCAGCGACTGCGTGGCTTGACGACATGGCGGGCTCGGCGACGGTGTTGCGGTCGCGGCCAACTCATCACCTGAATGGTAAGGATCGGTAAAGAAAGGCCTACTACCGTGCCCACGACGGCCGGCATCGGATGGGACGCACGGTTATATTCCTGTCTGTGATCAATAAGGGGGTTCTATTCGATGCGCCGAACGGTTGCAGGACGTCGAAACCCGTCCAGTTACCCGCTGCAAGTGCCATCGGA
>JANWJK010000113.1 GCA_025452005.1 Acetobacteraceae bacterium
CCCGGTGCAGTACGAAGGCCAGGAGTGCAGCCGCAACGTGTTCTATACAGGAGCCGCGCCGAACCAGCAGGCGATCCCGGCGGTCGACTACCTGATGGACGAAGGCAAGGCGAAGCGCTGGGTGCTGGCCGGCACCGACTACGTCTATCCGCGCACCACCAACCAGATCCTGGAAGCCTATCTGAAGGTGAAGGGCGTCGCGCCGGACGACATCATGATCAACTACACGCCGTTCGGCCATGCCGACTGGCAGAACATCGTGGCCTCGATCAAGAAGTTTGGCTCCGCCGGCAAGAAGACGGCGGTGGTATCGACCATCAACGGCGACGCCAACGTGCCGTTCTACAAGGAGCTGGGCAACCAGGGCATCAAGGCGACCGATATCCCCGTGGTGGCGTTCAGCGTCGGCGAGGAAGAACTTGCCGGCCTCGATACCAAGCCGCTGGTCGGCCACCTGGCGGCATGGAACTACTTCCAGAGCGTCGACAATCCGGACAACAAGGCGTTCATCGACGCCTGGCACAAGTTCACCAAGAACCCGAAGCGCACCACCAATGACCCGATGGAGGCGCATGTCATCGGCTTCAATATGTGGGTGAAGGGTGTCGAGAAGGCGGGCACCGTTGCCCCCGATGCGGTGATCGACGCGCTGATCGGCGTATCGGTGCCGAACCTGTCCGGCGGCTTTTCGACGATGATGCCGAACCACCACATCACCAAGCCGGTGCTGATCGGCGAGGTGCAGGCCGACGGCCAGTTCAACACGGTCTGGGAGACACCTGGTCTCGTGGTCGCACAGGAATGGTCGCCGTATGTCGAGGACACCAAGGACCTGATCGGCGATTGGCGTGCGCCGCTGTCGTGCGGGGCCTTCAACGTCAAGACCGGCAAGTGCGGAACAGGTGGCGGCAAAAAGGCGTGATCGCCTGAGCCGACCATCCCACGGGGGTGGCCCGCATCCTCCCGGGTCACCCCCAACGCCTTCCTGAAAGCGTGCGATGAAGCGTTTTGCCTGCCTGCTGCTGATCGTCGCGCTGGCACTGGCGCCAGTGACCAGCCGCGCGCAATCGGCCGACGATGCGTTCGCCGCGCTAGCATCGCCGAGCTTTGAGACGATCCGTCACGGTGTCGAGATGCTGGCGCTTTCGGGTCACACGCAGGCGGCGGCAATCCTGGCCGCGCTGCAGGCCAATCGCCTCTTCGTACGCAATGCCGACAAGGCGCTGTTCATCAAGGCCGAGGACGGCACGTTCATCGATGCAGCGAACGGCACGCCTTCGCCAGACGTCATGGCCAGCGGTCTGAAGCCGGTGCGCGTGAACAACGCAGTGCGCGGCGCAGTGGACGCCGCACTCGGCAGCCTGCGTCTCTTCGCTCCCGATGCGGCGACACGCGTCGCGGCGGCCGAGGCGGTGTTCCATTCGCACGACCCGGCCGCGCTGCCGGCACTCGACCGCGCCCTCGCGCACGAAGCCGACCCCGGCGCGAAGCGGCGCATGGAGCAGGCGCGCGCCGCGGCGCTGCTGTTCGCCGAAAGCACCGGCGATGCCGACCGCGTGGCGGCAGTGGACGTGCTGCGCGCACGCGGCGACATCGACAGTCGCAGCCTGCTGGCGTCGCTGTCAGGTCAGCCCCAGTCCGTGTCTGATGCCGCCGCGGCCGCGATGACGGCAATCGATCGCAATCTGCAACTCTGGAGTATTCTGCAGAGCGTCTATTACGGACTGTCGCTCGGCTCGGTGCTGTTGCTGGCAGCGGCGGGCCTGGCGATCACCTTCGGCGTCATGGGCGTGATCAACATGGCGCACGGCGAGATGGTGATGATCGGCGCCTACGTGACGTTCATGGTGCAGCAGGCGATCCGCGACTATGCACCTGGGCTGTTCGGCGGCAGCCTGCTGATCGCCGTCCCGCTTGCATTCATCGTGGCCGGCCTGATCGGCATCGCGATCGAGCGCACATTGATCCGCTGGCTGTACGGCAGGCCGTTGGAGACGCTGCTGGCGACGTGGGGACTGTCGCTGATCCTGCAGCAGGCGGTGCGCTCGCTGTTTGGTCCGAACAATCGCGATGTCGGCACGCCGGACTGGATGAGCGGCGCCACGGAACTCGGCAACCTGACGATCACCTATAACCGTCTCTACATCATCGTGTTCGCGTTCCTGGTGCTGGCTGCGCTGATGGCGGCGCTGCGGTTCACCTCGCTTGGGCTAGCGATGCGTGCGGTGACGCAGAACCGGCAGATGGCCGCTGCGATGGGCATCCGCACGCCCTGGATCGACGCACTGACGTTCGGGCTCGGCTCGGGTGTGGCGGGCATGGCGGGCGTCGCATTGAGCCAGATCGACAACGTCTCGCCGAACCTGGGGCAGAGCTACATCATCGACAGCTTCATGGTGGTGGTGTTTGGCGGCGTCGGCAATCTCTGGGGCACGGTGATGGGTGCGTTGACGCTCGGCATCGTCAACAAGTTCCTCGAGCCGGTGGCGGGGGCGGTGCTGGGCAAGATCGTCGTGCTGGTGCTGCTCATCCTGTTCATTCAGCGGCGGCCAAGAGGCATGTTCCCGCTCAAGGGCCGTGCGGCCGAGGCATGACGAGGCGGCCTGTCTTGCGCGGCGTTCGGGCAACATCCTCCCCCTCCCCCCAACCCCCTCCCGCAAGGGGAGGGGGAGGACTTGTTTTACTCGCTTTACTTGCTTCACGAGTCCGCATGATCCTCAACCGTGCATCATGGCTGACTCTGGCGCTGGTGCTGGGTGGCGCCGCCGTGCTCGCAGTGCTGAACCTTGCTACGGCCCCGGATGCGCCGCTGCACATGCCGACTTATGCCGTCGCGCTCGCGGGCAAGTATCTCTGCTTCGCAATGCTGGCGTTGGCGGTGGATCTCGTGTGGGGCTTCGCCGGCATTCTTTCGCTCGGACATGCCGCGTTCTTCGCCCTCGGCGGCTACGCCATGGGCATGTACCTGATGCGCCAGATCGGCGCGCGCGGCGTCTACGGCAACGCCAACCTGCCGGACTTCATGGTGTTCCTGGGATGGCACGAATTGCCTTGGTACTGGCACGGCTTTGAGTGGTTTGGCTTCGCGGCACTGATGGTGGTGCTGGTGCCAGGCGTGCTGGCACTGGTGTTCGGCTGGCTGGCGTTCCGCTCGCGCGTGACCGGCGTGTATCTGTCGATCATCACCCAGGCGCTGACCTATGCGCTGCTGCTGGCGTTCTTCCGCAACGACATGGGCTTCGGCGGCAACAACGGCATGACCGACTTCAAGGACCTGCTCGGCTTCCCGGTGCAGGCCGAGACCACGCGCTGCGCCCTGCTCGTGATTACCGCGCTGTTCCTGTGCGCGCAGTTCCTGGTGGCGCGCTGGCTGGTGACCTCACGGTTCGGCAAGGTCCTGGTGGCGGTGCGCGACGCCGAGGCACGCACGCGGTTCCTGGGATATCGGCCGGAGTCTTATAAGCTCGTTGTGTGGGTGTTGTCGGCGGTGATGGCAGGGATCGGCGGCGCGCTCTACGTACCGCAGGTCGGCATCATCAACCCGTCGGAGTTCTCTCCCGCGAACTCGATAGAGGCGGTGATCTGGGTCGCCGTCGGCGGCCGCGGCACGCTGTCGGGTGCGATCCTCGGTGCGGTTCTGGTCAATCTCGGCAAGACCTACTTTACCAGCGCACTGCCCTCGCTGTGGCTGTATGCGCTTGGCGCGATTTTCATTTTCGTCACCCTGGTGCTGCCGCGTGGTATCGTCGGTCTGTTCGCCCGGCGCGAACGCGTGGTGGTGCCCGATTCTGTCTCGGTGCAGGCCGAACCGCGCGAGGCGACAGGATGAGCGACGTCAGCGCCGAACTGCACGATACGTTGCTGTATCTCGACGGCGTGACCGTCAGCTTCGACGGCTTTCGTGCGCTGAACGCGCTGTCGCTGGTCATGGAAGCGGGCGAGATGCGTGCGGTGATCGGCCCAAATGGTGCCGGCAAGACGACGATGATGGATGTGATCACCGGCAGGACGAGGCCGGACGAGGGCAAGGTGGTGTTCGGCAAGGACACCGACCTGACGCGGCTCGACGAACCAGCGATCGCCTCCTTGGGCATCGGGCGGAAGTTCCAGAAGCCGACCGTATTCGAGCCGCACACGGTGTGGGATAATTTGCTCCTGTCGCTGGCCGAGGACCGACGGCCTCGCTTCACGCTTTGGGCGCGCGAGACCGCGACGGAGAGACGGAGGATCGAGGAGATCCTCGTCACCACGCGCCTGATCGACCAGCGGCATCGGTTGGCCGCAGGTCTGTCGCACGGGCAAAAACAGTGGCTGGAGATCGGCATGCTGCTGGCGCAGGAACCGGAGCTTTTGCTGGTGGATGAACCGGTGGCAGGCATGACCGACGCCGAAACCGAGCAGACCGCGGAACTGCTGCGCGAGATCAACCGTACGCGCAGCATCGTGGTGGTGGAGCACGACATGGCGTTCGTTCGAGCCTTGGATGTGAAGGTAACGGTGCTGCATGAAGGGTCGGTGCTGTCGGAAGGCTCGATCGATCATGTCAGTGCCGATCCACGGGTGATCGAGGTGTATCTGGGGCGCTGATGCTGGAAGTCGATCGCGTCGATCTGCACTACGGTGCCGCCATTGCGCTGCGGCAGGTTTCGCTGACCGCGGAAATCGGCGCGGTGACCTGCCTGCTCGGACGCAACGGCGTGGGCAAGACCAGCCTGCTGCGCGCGATAACCGGCGCGCACCCGGTCAGCGCCGGCACGATCCGCTGGGAGGGTGCCGACATCACGCGACTGCCGATCCACGACCGTGCGCGGCGTGGCATCGCCTGGGTGCCGCAGGGACGCGATATCTTTCCGCTCCTGACAGTACGCGAGAACCTGGAGACCGGATTTGCCGTCCTGCCGCGTGGCGCACGGAGCGTGCCGGACGAGGTGTTCGAGCTGTTCCCGGTGCTGAAGACGATGCTGCGCCGGCGCGGCGGCGATTTGTCGGTCGGGCAGCAGCAGCAGCTTGCCATCGCGCGCGCGCTGGTGATGAAGCCGCGGCTGCTGGTCCTGGACGAGCCGACCGAGGGGATCCAGCCCAGCATCATCAAGGACATTAGCCGGGTGATCGCGCTGTTGCGGTCGCAGGGCGCGATGGCCATCCTGCTGGTCGAGCAGTATTTCGATTTCGCCCGCGATCTCGCGCAAACCATCGTGGTGATGGATCGTGGCGACGTCGTGCTGTCGGGTCGGCGCGAGGAGCTGAACGAGGAGGATGTGCGACGCCGTCTATCGGTCTGAAAATGTTGACACCGCGCAGGTGCGCTACCAGATTGTCCGCGACGCATGCAATGCATGCACGACATGGTGACGTGGACGATGGCATCCATTTTGACTATCCGGAAGCTGCCCGAGGAGGTTCAGGCCGCGCTACGGCAGCGCGCGGCCGCCGCAGGACGCAGCGTGGAGGCAGAAGCTCGCGAGATCCTCGCGTCGGTCTGCCTGCCGCGTCACGGTGCCGACTGGTGGGGCGGCCTTGCGAAGCGAAGACTGGCAAGAACCCCCGAACCGCTTGCAGTCCAAAGCGCTGTACTGATCCGTCGGGGCCGCGATGCACGTTGACCAGGTGCCACGGCGCCTCGTGGTCGACGCGAGCGTCGGGTTGAAATGGGTGCTGGAGGAGGAGCAAAGCGATCTCGCGACAGCGCTGGGACGTGGCCGTGACCTGTTCACCAGCGCGTTGTTCTGGGTGGAGGCCGGCAACGCAATTGCCAGCCGTGTGCGTCGCGGCGAGATCGGTCGCGAACGCGGCAACGACGCATTGCAGGACCTTCGGCGCGCGCCACTGCATACCAGATCACTGGACGCCGACGCGGTTGTTGCCGCGCTCGCCATTGCCCACGACCTCAGACACCCGATCTACGATTGCTGCTATCTGGCGCTCGCACTCGAGAAGAATGCCCTGGTTGTCACGGCGGATCGGCGGTTCCGCACCTCGGTGGCGGCGCATCCCGCGCTTGCCGAACGGGTTGTCCTCTTGCGCAATATCGTATTGCCGTCTCATCGATAGCAGCGTGGATGCGGTCGCCAACCGGCACGGAACGGTCCCGCTGCAGCGCGCCTCCGGGCAACTGGCGGTATCCGTGAAGCGCCGCGGTCCACACTCGGTGCTGGATGGGTTGCGCCAAGTCGGGTGTCTGAAGGCACGGTTTCCGCGGCCCGACGACAGCGCGTGGCGGCAGGTGGTCACGCTGAACACGTCGGGTGGTGTTGCCGGCGGCGACATGCTGGATGCGACGTTTGCCGTGGGCGAGGGTGCGCGCGCCACTATTGCGTCGCAGGCGGCGGAGCGGTTCTACCGTGCATTGCCTGACAGCGCTCCCTCCAGCGTGACCACGCGGATCGCCGTGGCGGCGTGCGGCGCGGCGGAGTGGCTGCCGCAGGAGACCATCCTGTTCGATCGCTGCGCAGTACGACGCCGGCTGTGCGTGGAGCTTGCGACCGATGCGTGGTTCCTCGGCGTGGAGAGCCTGATATTCGGCCGCGCCGCCATGGGCGAGGTGGTGGAATTTGCAGCCCTGCGCGACCTCTTCGAGGTCCGTCGCGCCGGCCGCTTGCTGCTGCATGATGCGATCCGGCTCGAAGGCGAGGTGTCGGCGACGCTGCGGCGGCCGGCGATTGCCGCAGGGGCGCGCGCGGTGGCGACACTGGTCCATGTCGCACCCGATGCCGAAGCGATGCTCGACCCGCTGCGCCAGCGAGGCGTTGGTGCGAGCGCTTGGGATGGCATGCTGATCGCCCGTATGCTCGCAGCCGACAGTGCGACCTTGCGTGCCGCCGTGGTAGATGCGCTGGCGGTGTTGCGAGGCGGGCGTGCCTTGCCGCGCGTGTGGCTATGCTGAGAGGGAACGCATGAACCTTACTCCGCGAGAGAAGGACAAGCTGCTGATAAGCATGGCCGCGATGGTCGCACGCCGGCGGCTGGAACGGGGCGTAAAGCTGAACCATCCCGAAGCCATAGCGTTGATCACCGATTTCGTCATCGAGGGCGCGCGCGACGGCCGCAGCGTCGCGGACCTTATGGAAGCGGGCGGCTCTGTGATCACCCGCGCGCAGGTCATGGAAGGCGTTGCCGAGATGATCCACGACGTGCAGGTGGAAGCGACCTTCCCCGACGGCAGTAAGCTTGTGACAGTGCACGAGCCGATCCGATGAAACCGACTCGCCTGTCATTGCGAGCGACGCGAAGCAATCTCCAGCCAGTGTGGCAGGTCGGCCGATGATCCCCGGCGAAGTGTTTCCAGTTGCCGGAGAGATCGAGTTGAATGCCGATCTCGACCGCATCGCGCTCACCGTTGCCAACACCGGCGACCGGCCGATCCAGGTGGGCAGCCACTACCACTTCGCCGAAACCAATCCGGCGCTGCTGTTCGATCGCGTCGCCGCACGGGGAAGGCGCCTCGATATTGCCGCCGGCACAGCGATCCGTTTCGAACCGGGACAGGGGCGCGAGGTCACCTTGATACCGTACCGCGGCAAGCGCGTCGTGCAGGGATTCAACGCCGCGGTCATGGGAGCGCTCGACTGATGGCCCGAATTCCCCGTGCCGCCTATGCCGACATGTTCGGACCTACCGTCGGCGACCGCGTGCGTCTTGCGGACACCGACCTGATCGTCGAGGTGGAGCGCGACCTCGCCATCTACGGCGAAGAGGTAAAGTTCGGCGGCGGCAAGGTGATCCGCGACGGCATGGGCCAGTCGCAGGCCTCGCAGGCGGAAGGCGCGGTCGACACGGTGATCACCAACGCGCTGATCATCGATCACTGGGGCATCGTGAAGGCTGACGTTGCGATCACCAACGGCCGCATCGCGAAGATCGGCAAGGCGGGCAATCCGGACATTCAGCCCAATGTCGATATCATCATCGGACCGGGCACCGAAATCATCGCCGGTGAAGGCAAGATCCTCACTGCCGGCGGCATCGACGCGCATATTCACTTCATCTGCCCGCAGCAGGTGGAGGATGCGATCGCTTCGGGCATCACGACGCTGATCGGCGGCGGCACCGGGCCCGCCACCGGCACCGCAGCGACGACCTGCACGCCTGGCCCGTGGCATCTCGCGCGCATGCTACAGGCGGCAGAAGGACTGCCGGTGAATATCGCCTTCGCCGGCAAGGGCAATGCGTCGCGTCCGGCCGCGCTGGAGGAGATGATCCGCGCCGGCGCCGCATGCCTGAAGCTGCACGAGGACTGGGGCACCACGCCGGCGGCGATCGACTGCGCACTTGGTGTGGCCGACAGATTCGACATACAGGTGATGATCCACACCGACACGCTGAATGAATCGGGCTTCGTCGAGGACACCATCGCTGCGTTCAAGGGCCGCACCATCCACGCGTTCCACACCGAAGGCGCGGGTGGCGGGCACGCTCCCGATATCATCAAGGTGGCATCGCTCGCCAACGTGCTGCCGAGTTCAACGAACCCCACGCGGCCTTACACGGCGAACACGCTGGATGAGCATCTCGACATGCTGATGGTGTGTCACCACCTCGATGCGTCGATCCCGGAGGACGTGGCGTTTGCCGAAAGCCGCATCCGCAAGGAGACGATTGCGGCCGAGGACATCCTGCACGATCTGGGCGCGCTGGCGATGATGTCGTCGGACAGCCAGGCAATGGGCCGCGTCGGCGAGGTGATCATCCGCACCTGGCAGACCGCCCACAAGATGAAGACGCAGCGCGGCGCCCTGCCAGGCGACAGCGCGCGCAACGATAACGCGCGGGTGAAACGCTACGTCGCGAAATATACCATCAATCCGGCGATCGCGCAGGGCATGGCGCACGAGATCGGCTCGATCGAAGCAGGAAAGCTGGCGGACCTGGTACTGTGGTCGCCGGCATTCTTCGGCGTGAAGCCGGACCTGGTGATCAAGGGCGGCTCGATCGCATGTGCGCCGATGGGCGATCCCAATGCGTCGATCCCGACGCCGCAGCCGGTGCACTACCGGCCGATGTTCGGCGTGTTCGGCCGCGCGCTGGCGGAACACTGCCTGACGTTCGTTTCCGCCGCCGCGCTGGATGCGGGTATAGGTCAGGCGTTGAAGTTGCAACGTAGACTGGTACCGGTTGCCAACACGCGGGGCGGCATCGGCAAGAGGTCGATGATACACAATGATGCGATGCCATTGATCGAGGTGGATGCCGAGACCTACGAGGTACGCGCCGATGGCGTGCTGCTCACCTGCGAGCCCGCAACAGTGCTGCCCATGGCGCAGCGCTACTTCCTGTTCTGATGCGCGCCTCGGCGGTCCTGCCTGCCGGCACATGGGACGCGGCGGCGGAAATCGATCGCGTACTGATCGACTTCGACCGCCGCCACCGGCGGCGCATGTTGCTGCGGACCGAGCAGGGCAGGGAGGTGCTGCTCGACCTGCCGCAGGCGGTGCGGCTGCGCGACGGCGACGGATTGGCGGTGGACGGCAGCGTGGTGCGGGTATGTGCGCAGCCGGAGCCGCTGCTGGAGATCCATGCACATGATGCAGACGAGTTGGTGCGGATCGCCTGGCACCTCGGCAATCGCCATCTTCCGGTGCAACTGCTGGGTGATCGCGTCCGCATCCGGGCGGACCATGTGATCAGGGAGATGGTGGAAGGGTTGGGCGGCCACGTCGATGCGATCGAGGCGCCGTTCGATCCCGAGCCGGGCGCCTACGCCGGCGGGCATCACCATCATCACGATCACGATGAGTGAACAGAGCCATGGACACGGGCAAGGAACTCCCCCTCCTCTTGCGGGAGGGGGTTGGGGGGAGGGGGCCATGGACCGCCATCCGCTCCCTCCCCCCAGCCCCCTCCCGCAAGGGGAGGGGGAGTATGGCGTCCGATGCCAGGCGTTGCTTCGCCTCCTTGCCTGGCTGTCACCGGCGTTTCCTACCGGCGCCTACGCCTATTCGCACGGCGTGGAATGGGCGGTGGAGTGCGGCGACATCGCTGATGGTGACACGCTGCACGTCTGGCTCCGCGATGTCCTTATCCACGGTTCCGGTCGCAACGATGCGATCCTGCTGCGCCACGCGCACCGCGCCGGCAGCGACCACGCGGCGCTGAACGACCTCGCCGCGGCAATCGCTCCGTCGCGCGAACGTCGAGCCGAATCGCTCGATCAAGGCACGGCATTCGTCGCCGCCGCCGCCGCATGGCACCCGCCTGATCTACCCGAACGCGTCGCCTACCCGGTTGCGGTGGGTGCACTTGCCGGCCGGCATGGTCTCGACGAAGACATAACCACGGCCGCCTACCTCCAGGCATTCGCCGCCAACCTGATCTCCGCCGCGGTGCGCCTGGTCCCGCTCGGCCAGAACACGGGGCTGCGCGTCCTCGCCGCGCTGGAACCGACCATCATGCGCGCCGCAGCGGACTCGCGCGCCGCCACGCTCGATGACCTCGGCGGCTGCGCCTTCCGCTCCGACCTTGCCGCCATGCACCACGAAACCCAGTACACGAGGCTGTTCCGCTCATGACACAATCCCGCAACGGACCGTTGCGCGTCGGCATCGGCGGACCGGTCGGCAGCGGCAAGACCGCACTGATGGACGCGCTGTGCAAGCAGTTCCGCGGCAGCTACGACATCGCGGCGATCACTAACGACATCTACACCAAAGAGGATGCGGAATTCCTCACCCGCGCCGGATCGTTGCCGCCGGAGCGCATCCTGGGCATCGAAACGGGCGGCTGCCCTCACACTGCGATCCGCGAGGATGCCTCGATCAACCTGGCCGGCGTCGCCGACCTGAACCGTCGCTTCCCCGACCTCGACCTCATCCTGATCGAGTCCGGCGGCGACAATCTCGCCGCGACGTTCAGTCCGGAACTTGCCGACCTGACGATCTACGTGATCGACGTCTCCGCCGGCGACAAGATCCCGCGTAAGGGCGGTCCGGGCATCACCCGCAGCGACCTGCTGGTGATCAACAAGATCGACCTTGCGCCCTTTGTCGGCGCCAGCCTCGAGGTGATGGACCGCGACGCCCGGAAGATGCGTGGTGCGCGCCCGTTCGTGCTGGCCAACATCCGCGCCGGCACGGGCGTGGCGGAGATCGCCGCCTTTGTCGAGACCGAGGGCGGGCTTACAGCGCCAGGCGGCGCAGCCGCAACGCGTTCCCTATCACCGAGACGGAACTGAGCGACATGGCGAGCGCCGCGAAGACCGGGCTGAGCAAAATGCCAGCGACGGGATACAGCACGCCCGCGGCGACCGGAACGCCGACCAGGTTGTAGATAAAGGCAAAGAACAGGTTCTGGCGGATGTTGCGCATCGTGGCGCGGCTGAGCATGACCGCTCGGACGATGCCGCCAAGATCGCCCTTCACCAGGGTGATGCCGGCGCTGGCGATTGCAACCTCGGTGCCGGTGCCCATGGCGATGCCGATCGCGGCGGCAGCGAGGGCTGGGGCGTCGTTCACGCCGTCGCCCGCCATGGCGACGACGCGGCCCTCCTGCCTCAGTCGCCGTACCAGGGCGTGCTTGTCAGCCGGCAGCACCTCGGCAAAGACCTCCGCAATATCCAGGCGACGCGCGACGGCCACGGCGGTGGACCGGTTGTCACCGGTCAGCATGGCGATCCGCAGTCCCAGGGTGCGGAGGCGGCGCAGCGCCTCGGGCGCCGTCTGCTTGATCGGGTCGGCGATGGCGATGACGCCCGCGATCCGGCCGCCGATCGCCAAATAGAGCGCAGTGGCGCCGTCCCGTCGCAGCAGATCGGCTTTATCTTCAAAGGCGTCGAGTGCTACCCCGAGATCGTGCATCAGGCCGGCATTGCCCAGCGCAACGGCCTGGCCGTCCACGTCGCCGATGACACCCTTGCCGGTGATCGAACGAAAGGCTCCGGTTCCGTTGAGCGATAATCCACGCTCGCGAGCCGCGGCAACGATCGCAGCGGCCAGCGGGTGCTCGCTGGAGCGTTCGACCGAGGCTGCGGCCGCCAGCAGATCGCTCTCGGACCGGTCGCCCGCCGGCACCACCGCGACCACGCGTGGCCTGCCCTCGGTCAATGTGCCGGTCTTGTCGAGGACGAGCGTATCGACCCGTTCCAGCCGCTCCAGCGCTTCGGCGGAGCGGATCAGGACGCCGATCCCCGCGCCCTTACCGACGCCGACCATGATCGACATGGGCGTCGCAAGACCGAGCGCGCAAGGGCAGGCAATGATGAGCACCGAGACGGCGGCTATCAGGGCGTAGGCGAGGGCAGGGGGCGGACCCCATATCGCCCAGGCGGCGAACGCCAGCAGCGCGACGGCGATCACCGCAGGCACGAACCATCCGGCGACGATGTCGGCGAGGCGCTGGATCGGCGCTCGCGAGCGCTGTGCCTCCGCTACCATCGCGACGATGCGGGCGAGCATGGTCTCGGAACCTACGCGGTCGGCGCGCATGACGAAGGCGCCGGTGCCGTTGACCGTGCCGCCGATCACCCGATCGCCGGGCTGCTTGGCGACCGGCATCGACTCGCCGGTCACCATCGCTTCGTCCACCGCGCTGCCGCCCTCCAGGACGATGCCATCGACCGGCACGCCGTCGCCTGGCCGTACGCGCAGCCGATCCCCCGGATGGACCCGATCCAGCGGTATCTCCTCATCGTCGCCGCCGGCGGTCACGCGGCGCGCTGTTTTGGGAGCGAGGTTCAGCAGCGCACGTATGGCGCCGCCGGTCTGCTCGCGCGCCCGGAGTTCGAGCACCTGGCCCAGCAGCACCAGCACCGTGATAACCGCGGCGGCCTCGAAATACACCGCGACGCCGCCATGCGCGGAATGAAAACCGGCAGGGAACAGGTTGGGCGCGAATGTGGCGACAATGCTGTAGATCCAGGCCGCTCCAGTCCCAAGCGCGATCAGCGTGAACATGTTCAGGCTGCGCCGAAGCAGCGACTCCCAGCCCCGGCGGAAGAACGGCAGGCCGGCCCACAGCACGACCGGCGTCGCCAGGATGAGTTGCGGCCAGTTGGTGTCAAACCCAAGAGGGATCATGTGCAAGGCGACGACAGGGACGGTGAGCGCGGCGCCGATCCAAAGGCGCCGTTTCATGTCGGCCAGTTCCGGATTGGCCGCCGTCTCGGCGGAGGCGGTCAGTGGCTCCAGCGCCATGCCGCAGATCGGGCAGTTGCCAGGGCCGATCTGCTGTACCTCGGGATGCATCGGGCAGGTGTAGGTGGCGGCAGTGTCGGCGGGTTGCTCGTCGCGAGTTGTCAGATACCTGTCCGCGTCCGCGACGAATTTGTCGCGGCAGCCGGCCGAGCAGAAATGGAATGTGGCTCCGGCATGGGCGGCGTGGTGGCGTGTCGCTGCGGGATCGACCTGCATGCCGCAGACCGGGTCGGTCGCCCTGTCACGATCGTCGATCGTGGCTGCGTCGTGACTGCTCATGCTGGTTTCTCGGTTGCCTGCGGCGGCGGTGTGCGGTAGATATACCCCACCAGGGCATGGTAGCAAGATGCATGACGCCACGAAGCGTACGGTGACGGCGCGGCTCAGGCGGATCGAGGGTCAGGTGCGCGGCGTCCTGCGCATGGTGGAGGACGACCGCTACTGCGTTGACCTCCTGACACAGATTGATGCCGTGCGCGCCGCGCTGCACAAGGTGGAAGAGCAGATCCTGCGCGATCACGTGTCACATTGCGTCGCCGGAGCATTTGCATCGGGCGATCCGGTCGAGCAGAGGCATAAGGTCGAGGAGCTGGTCGAGACGATCGGCCGCATGACGCGGTAACGGGAGACGCCTTATCGCCTCGTCTGTCTGCCCAGCGCACGGCACGCCAACAGAGCGCAAATCCCAAGGGGGAGCAGCGTCAGCGCATCCGGTTCTGGCACCGGCGAGGCGGTGAACCGGATGGTCGGCTCCGCTCCGGCGCCATCGACGTACGGCGGAGTAGCAATGTAGTCGAGATAGTCTCCGGCGTAGAATGGATTATGGAACTCGCCGTTGGAGACCGCGAACCCGAACCCGTGCGACGTAAGTTGAGGCCCGGTCGGGCGGACAAGATTGTCGACGGCGAATCCCGAATTCCCTGGAATCGCGGTGCCGGTCGGCTGCAGCCCGGTGATAGTACCTCCGTTCGCCGTGCCGATAATGCCGATGATCTGGTAGAAGCCGTTGGCGTCCGGACTCACGTCCGTCGTAAATGTGCCGGAGGCGTTCACACCCGTTCCATTGTAGTTCCAATGCCACAGCAGCGAGGCGCTGGCGTGGTTGCCTGCGCCAGCCAGCAGGATGGACAATGCAGCGATCAGGATCGATCTCATGCGCGTCGCTTTCGTTGCCGGTCGGCGACCCGCAGCATAGCGATCGCCTGGGTCAATGCGAACGCCGAGCTGATATAACCCCCACATGGCTCCCGAACCGCGCGCCAACCCGCTGCTCCTCGGCCACGAGGCCGCCGAGGCCACGCTGCTCGAGGCGATGCGCTCGGGCCGCATGCACCATGCCTGGCTGATCACCGGCCCGGACGGTGTCGGCAAGGCCACGCTCGCCTACCGCTTCGCCCGCCGTCTGCTCGCCGGCGTGCCCGCCGACGACACGCTGGCGCTGGACCCACAGCATCCGACCTTCCGCCGTGTCGCCGCCGGCGCGCACGCGGACCTGCACACGGTCGAGCTTGCCTACGACGAAAAGCGCCGCCGCATGCGCACGCAGATCGCGGTGGAGGACGTGCGCAGGATCAGCGCCTTCATGAGCCTCACTCCCGCCGAGGGCGGCTGGCGCGTCGCCATTGTCGATGGCGCGGAGGAAATGAACCAGTCCTCGGCCAATGCGCTGCTCAAGATCCTGGAGGAGCCGCCGCGACGCGCCATCCTGCTGCTGGTTTGCGGCGCGCCCGGCCGGCTGTTGCCGACCATTCGCAGCCGCTGCCGCCGCCTGCGGCTCGATCCCCTGGGGCAGGAGGCGATGGACCGACTGCTCGCAGCCTACCTGCCCGATCTCGCGGCCGATGAGCGGGGCCGGCTGGCGACCGTGGCGGAAGGCTCACCCGGCCGGGCACTGCTGCTGGCGGAGGACCAGGGGCTGGCGATCGCGGGACTTGTCGATGAGGTGCTGGCCGCGTTGCCGGGACTGAAGCCCCAGCGTGCCTATGCGGTGGCGGACACGCTGGCGCGCGGTGAGACGGCGTTCAGCAACTTCATGGACCTGCTGCGCGCGGGCATCGCCGCCGCCGTGCGCGAGACGGTGCGGGGGAGGGCGGATCAGGAGCAGGCGCGGCTGGTCGCGCTGCGGCCCCTTGATGCCTGGGGCGACGTGTGGCACGCGCTGACACGGCTGCAGGACGAGACCGAGCGGTTCAACCTGGACAAACGCCAGGCGGTTGTGGCCGGTCTCGGAATGCTCAGCGGAACTATGCCATGAACGGATGCTACTACATCACGACCCCAATCTATTATGTGAACGGCGCACCGCATATCGGGCACGCCTATACCTCGATCGCAGCCGACGTGATGGCGCGGTGGAAGCGGCTCGACGGTTTCGACGTGTTCTTCCTCACCGGCACGGACGAGCACGGCCAGAAGGTCGAAAAGGCAGCGGCCGAAGCGGGGATGGATCCACAAGCCTTCACCGACAAGGTGTCGGCGGACTTCCGCGACATGGCGGTGAAGATGGGCGTGTCGTTCGACGACTACATCCGCACCACGGAAGACCGCCACAAGGTGTCGTGCGCCGAACTCTGGCAGCGGATCGACGCCAGCGGGAACATCTATCTCGGTCACTACGAAGGCTGGTACGCCGTTCGCGATGAAGCATTCTACGACGAGGACGAACTCACCACCCGTCCTGACGGCAGCAAGGCGGCGCCAAGCGGTGCGCCGGTGGAATGGGTGAGGGAGCCTTCATATTTCTTCAGGCTGTCAGCCTGGCAGGACACGCTGCTGAAGCTGTACGAAGACGACCCCGATTTCATCCTGCCCGCGGGCCGTCGCAATGAGGTACTGAGTTTCGTGCGCGGCGGGTTGCGCGACCTGTCGATCAGCCGGACCAGCTTCAGGTGGGGCATCCCGGTGCCGGGCGCGCCCGACCACGTGATGTATGTCTGGCTGGATGCGCTCAACAACTACGTGACCGCCTGCGGCTTTCCGGACGAGACCGCATCGCGCTGGCGCTATTGGCCGGCCGATGCGCATTTCGTCGGCAAGGACATCCTGCGCTTTCACGCGGTCTACTGGCCGGCCTTCCTGATGGCGGCCGGTCTGCCGGTGCCGCGGCGGATATCCTCGCACGGCTGGTGGACCGTCGAAGGCGAGAAGATGAGCAAGTCGCTCGGCAACGTCATCGAGCCGCGCCAGCTCGTCGCGACCTATGGCCTCGATCAGGTACGCTACTTCCTGCTGCGGGAGAAGCCATTCGGTGGTGACGGGACGATGTCGCACCAGGCACTGGTCACGCGCATCAACGTCGAATTGGCGAACGACCTCGGCAACCTGGCCCAGCGGTCGCTGTCGCTGATCGCGCGCAACTGCGACGGAAGGCTGCCGGGGAGGGGGCCTGTCAGCGACGCCGATGCGGACCTGACGCGGATGGCCGAGGCACTGCCCGGCGCGTTGCGCGAGCGGTTGGCCCGTCAGGTCTTCCACGAGGCGCTGGAGGATGTCTGGAAAGTGGTCCGTGCCGCCAATGCCTACATCGACCACCAGGCGCCCTGGGCTTTGCGCCGCACCGATCCAGTGCGGATGGCGGCGGTGCTGCGTGTGCTGGCTGACGTGCTGCGGGTGATCGCGACGGTGCTGCAGCCGTTCATGCCCGAGAGCATGGGCCGGATGCTCGACCAGCTTGGGGTTGCAAATAATGCCCGGCAACTGGCCGATCTTGCTGCTCCGCTGGCCGATGGTTCTGTGTTGCCGGCGCCGCAGGGCGTGTTCCCGCGCTACGTCGAGCCGGCGGCGTAGCGTGTCCAACCCTCTCGCTGACGAGCCGCCATGCTGATCGATTCACACTGCCACCTTGACTACTATACCGAGGCCGAACGCCCGGAGGTGCTGGCGCGTGCGGCTGCGGCGGGCGTGGCCGAAATGGTGACCATCGGCACCACGCTCGCACAGTCGCAGCGCCTGCCGGCGATCGCCGAGGCGCAGCCGAACCTGTGGTGTACCGTCGGCGTCCATCCGCACCATGCTGCCGAGGCGCCTGTACCGTCGCCCGAGGACGTTGCCGCCATGACTGCCCATCCCCGGGTCATCGGCATCGGCGAGTCGGGGCTCGACTACTTCTACGACCGCTCCCCGCGCGACGTGCAGCAGGCCGGGTTCCGCGCCCACATCCGCGCCGCACGACTGGCCGGCCTGCCGCTTGCGATCCACGCCCGCGACGCAGACGGCGACATCGCCGCTATCCTTCAGGATGAACGGGATACCGGTGGAAACTTCAGCTTCCTGCTGCATTGCTTCAGCTCCTCGCGGGCGCTGGCCGAGGCGGCGGTGGCGATGGGCGGCCATGTCAGCTTCTCGGGCATTCTAACGTTCCCGAAATCCCATGAATTGCGTGAGATAGCCCGTGATCTTCCCGCGGATCGTCTGCTGGTGGAGACCGATGCGCCGTACCTCGCGCCGGTGCCGTTCCGCGGCAAAAGGAACGAGCCGGCCTATGTGACGCACACCGCCCGCGTGCTCGCCGAGGTCCGCGGCCTCGAGCCCGCGGCGCTCGCCGACCTCACCACGACGAACTTCCGCCGCCTGTTCCGCAAGGCGGCCTGACTGCATGCGGGTGATCCTGCTCGGCACCGGAAGTTCCACCGGTGTTCCGTTGATCGGCGGCGCGGACGGTAGCGGCGACTGGGGCGCCTGCGACCCTACCGAGCCGCGCAACCGCCGGACCCGCGCCAGCATCGTCGTCGAGAGCGACAGCGGCATGCGGCTGCTCGTGGATACCGCGCCGGAGTTGCGCGAACAGTTGCTGGCGTGCCGGGTGCCTCGGGTGGATGCGGTCCTTTACACCCATGCGCACGCCGACCACATCACTGGCATCGACGACGTGCGGATCCTGAACCGGATTGTCGGCCGGCCACTCGATGCGTTCGCCACCAAGGCCACCCTGGAAGAGCTGACGCGGCGCTTTGCCTACGCGTTCCGGCCCTGGCAGCCACCGGGGTTCTTCCGGCCAGTGCTGGTGGCGCGCGAGGTCGCTGCCGGCGATACCATCGTGACCGCGGACATGCAGGCGCGGCTGTTCGAGCAGGACCATGGTTTCATCCCGTCGCTCGGCCTGCGCATCGGCGACTTCGGCTATTCGACCGATGTGGTGAGCCTGGACGATGCAGCATTCGCCGCACTGGAGGGCGTCGATACCTGGGTTGTCGGCTGCTTCCTGCGCCACGGGCCGCACAAGACCCACGCGAACCTGTCGCAGGTGCTGTCGTGGGCGCAGCGCATAGGCGCACGCCGCACGGTGTTGACCCACATGAGCACCGACATGGACTGGGGCTGGCTGCGGGCGAACCTTCCGTCCGGCATCGAGGCTGGCCATGATGGGATGATCTTATATTTAACATAATATATCTTATGCGGCAAATGGACTGAGCGATCGCGCGTCTGATTGAACGCGGTTCGCCGGCTCCCTATGCTGCCCCGATGGCACAGCGTCTCTCCCGTCCCGAGTATCATCGGTGGGCGGCCGACCAGCCGAAGGGCCGCTACGAGCGCGTGGCCGGCACGCCTGTCGCCATGGCACCCGAACGATGGGTGCATGCGCGGCTGAAGGCCCGGATCTGGCGTGCTCTGGACCGGGAAATCCGGCAGGCCAACCTGCCGTGTCAGGCTGCCCCTGACGGCATGACCGTGGAAATCGACGACGACACCGACTACGAGCCGGACGCGCTGGTGAATTGCGGCGATCCCATTCCGGACGAGGCGATTGCCGCTCCCAATCCTGTGGTGGTCGTGGAGGTCCTGTCCCCGAGGACTGCGAACCTCGACGCGGGAGGCAAGCTCGCGGATTACTTCCGCTTGGCCTCGGTACGTCATTACCTGCTGGTCCGCCCGCTGCGGCGCGAGATCATCCATCATCGCCGGACCGGCGACCAGATCGATACACGCGTCGTCTCCGACGGCCTCATCGAACTGGATCCGCCGGGCATCACGTTGAGCCTGGATGAGATTTACGGGGACTGACCCTGAACGCAGAAACCGAACTCCGTCGCCTGCTCGACATCATGGCCGCACTTCGCGACCCGGCGAGCGGCTGTCCCTGGGATAACGAGCAGACGTTCGCCACCATCGCGCCCTACACCATCGAGGAAGCCTACGAGGTCGCCGACGCGATCGCCCGGGCCGACATGGCAAGCCTGCCGGACGAGTTGGGCGATCTGCTGTTCCAGGTCGTCTACCATGCGCGGATGGCCGAGGAAGCCGGTCGGTTCGACTTCGCCCAGGTCGCCCGGACAATTGCCGACAAGATGATCCGCCGCCATCCGCATGTCTTCGGCGACGCCGCGCCCCGCAACGCCGCGGAACAAACCGTGGCCTGGGAAACCCACAAGACCGCTGAGAGAGCGGCGAGAGCCGAGACAGGCACCCTCGCCGGCGTGCCGGCTGGCCTCCCTGCCCTCACACGCGCCGCCAAATTGACGGCGCGCGCCGGCCGCGTCGGCTTCGACTGGCCCGATGCGCAGGCCGTGCTCCGCAAACTGGACGAGGAGATCGCCGAGGTCCGGGCGGAACTTCCGGACGCCAACCCCGAGCGGCTCGCCGATGAGGTCGGCGATCTGCTGTTCGTGCTCGCCAACCTGGCGCGGAAGCTCGATCTCGACCCCGAAACCTGCCTGCGACAGGCCAACCAGAAGTTCGCTAGACGCTTCAATGCGATGGAGCAGGATGTTGTTTCTACGGGAAAGGTACTTTCTGATTTATCGCTCGAAAATATGGAAGCCATCTGGCAGAAAATAAAGCAAAATCATAATTCAAAAAGGTAGCTCTCAAGCAGGTCAGCACAATCTGATCCGGATCAACAGGGTCCGGCGCTCGCCGGGCGGGATGAGCATAAGGCCGGGTTTGTCGGCGAACTCGCCATCGAAGTCTGCGGGGCTGGCCGTCCCGTGCCAGGGCTCGATGCAGAGGAAACTGCCCGCCTCACGGGACCAGATGCCGAGTTGGC
>JANWJK010000114.1 GCA_025452005.1 Acetobacteraceae bacterium
GTGCGCCACGTCGTGGAACACGCGGCCGAGCTTGGTCGTGTCGCCTTCATGGAGACCGTCGAAATAGGTTTGCAAAGCCTGCTCGAGATCGTTCAGGTCGGACGCCATCAAATCCCTCCCGTTTCGCGTCGAAGGATTGCGCGATCGTCACGCGGTGGCAAGCGATGCGCCGGACCACAGGTGCCCCTGCCGCAGCCGATTGACGCGGCGTGCCACAGGGAGGAACCTGCCGTCCATCGACGACGGAGACACAACGATGGACGCGATCCCGCTGAAGGTGTTCTGGCAGCCTGGATGAACGAGCTGCCTGAAACTCAAGGAGTTTCTCTCGGTCCGTGCGATCGAGTTCCAATCCATCAACGTGCTGGAAGACCCCGCCGGGCTCGATGATCTGAGGCGGCTGGGTGCCCGCTCTGTCCCCGTGCTGTCGCGCGGCGACGACTACGTGTTCGCGCAGAACATCGGCCACGTGGTGAAGTTCCTCGGGCTGGACGAGGCGACCGGACCGGTGCTGTCGCCCGACCAGTTGATCCAGCGGCTGGACCTATTCCTGGGTGCCGGGATCCGCATGATCCCGCAGATGCCGGATGCGAAGCTGGCCACCGAGGTGCCGAACCGTCCGCGCAGCTATCGCGTGCTCGGCCACCACATCTTCCGCATCGCGGAGACGTTCCTGGAGGTCGGCAACGGCGCGACGCTGGCCTACGAGCGCCTGACCTCTCGCCCGCCCGACGCGATGCAGACGACCGCCGACATCGTCGCCTATGGCACGGATGTGCGACAGCGGCTGGCGGCTTGGTGGGCGGCGAAGCCCGACAAGTCGGGGCGCGATCCGGTGCAGACCTATTACGGCCCGCAGATCCTGCACGAATACCTGGAGCGCTCCACCTGGCATGTCGGCCAGCACGTGCGGCAATGGGTGATGCTGCTCGGCATGGCCGGGATCGCGCCGGACCGGCCGCCGGGCGATGCGAATTTCGCCAATCTGCCGATGCCAAGTCAGGTGTGGGACGGGTAGCGCTTCAACGTCCGACGCGCCCGCGTTGCGTCAGCCTGACGAAGCTCACCACCGCCGCACAGGCCGCGACGCACGCCGCGACGATCAGCGAATGCCTTGTGCCGCTCTGCGGAAACAGCCCGAACACCAGGGCCACCATGGCGGCGCCCACGCTTTGGCCGAGCAGGCGCGACGTCGCCTGCATGCCGCTCGCCGCGCCGGCACGCGTCGGCGGCGCGGCGGTCAGGATCGCGCGGTTGTTCGGCGTGTTGAAGAAGCCGAAGCCGATGCCGCAGATCAGCATGCGCCAGACGATATCGGACGTCGCCGGCTGCGCCGGAAGCAGGCCGATCAGCGCCAGTCCCACCGCCATCACCGCCAGCCCGCAGCCGCCGAGCAGCCCGGCCGGATAGCGGTCCGCCAGCCGGCCGGTGAACGGCGCGATCATCGCGACGGCGAGCGGCCACGGCGTCAGCAGCAGTCCCGTCTCCACCTGGCTGCGACCGAGCGTGTCCTCGAACAGGAACGGCAGCGACACCAGCGCCATGCTCTGCGCGACGAACGAACAGATCGACGTGGCGACCGACAGCGCAAACAACGGAATGCGCAGCAGATCGACCGGCAGCATGGGCGAGGTCTGCGCCAGTTGTCGTGTCACCAGCACGAAGCCGAACGCCAGTGCCAGGGCCAGTTCGGCGCCGGCATAGATGGCGCGCTCACCGTGTCCCAGTCCGCTGATCGCGCTGACCAGGATGCCGAAGGCAAGTGCGCTCCAGATCGCACTCAGTGCATCGAACCGGACGCCGGAGCTACGTGTCGGCGGCAACGTGCGCAGGGCCATCGGGATCGCCACCACACCGATCGGCACGTTCACCGCGAACAGCCAGGGCCACGGGGCGACCGACAGGATCCCCGCCGCGACGGTCGGGCCGATCGCGGACGCGATCGAACCGATCGTCGCGTTGATCCCTACGCCGCGGCCGAGCCAGCGGCGCGGATAGATGAACCGCACCAGGGCGCCGTTGACGCTCATGATGCCGGCCGCGCCAAAGCCCTGGACGACGCGCGCGATGGTCAGCGTCAGCAGCGAGTCCGACAATGCGCAGCCGAGAGATGCGATGGTGAAGACGATCAGTCCATACTGGTAGACCCGGCGATAACCGTAGATGTCCCCAAGCGAGGCCAGCGGCAGCAGCGAGATCGTCACGGCAAGCTGGTAGGCGTTCACCACCCAGATGGACGACGCCGGACTGGCGTCGAGGTCGTGTGCGATGGTCGGCAGCGCCACATTGGCGATCGCACCGTCCAGCACCGCGAGCGTCAGGCCCAGTGCGATGGTCAGGATCGCCCAGGTGCGCTGCGGCAGCGGAAGTCCGTCGTCGGCGGCAAGATGCGGCGGAGCCGCCGGCTGATCCGCCATCACGCCGGCGGATGGACTGTTGCCCAGTGGCGTGCGATCTCGATGCGCCGGGTAATCCAGACGCCCGGCATACGGCTCACATGGTCGAGCAGCCGTTCCAACCCCCCGGCGCGGGCGGGGTGGCCAATAATGCGCAGGTGCAGGCCGATCGACAGCATCCGCGGTTGCGTGGCGCCCTCCCGGTAGAGGAAGTCGAAGGCGTCGCGGCAGTAGCTGAAGAAGTCGTCGCCGGTGGCGAAGGTGCCGCGGCCGAATTTCGAGTCATTGGTGGAGAGGCTGTACGGGACGACCAAATGGCGTCGGCCGCCGACAGTGATCCAGTATGGCAGTTCATCATCGTAAGCATCTGAATCGTAAAGAAAACCACCCTCCTCGACCAGCAGCTTCCTGGTGTTCAGGCTCGGCCCGTAGCGGCAGTACCACCCGAGTGGCCGCTCGCCCATGGTCTGTTGCAGCGATGCGACGGCACGGCGGATGCGGTCGCGCTCATCGGCCTCCGACAATTCGAAATGCTTCTCCCACCGCCAGCCGTGGCAGCAGATATCGTGGCCCGCGGTGCGGATCGCGGCGGCGGCTGGCGGATGGCGCTCCAGCGCCCGCGCGCAGCCGAACACGGTGAAGGGCAGATTGCGTTCGCCGAACAGCCGCATGATCCGCCAGAACGCGACGCGGCTGCCGTAGGCGAACATTCCCTCGGCTGCCAGGTCGCGCCCTGGCACGCCGGGGTTCAGCATGCCGTTCTCGGTCAGGCCCCACTCCGAGGCGGGGTCGCCGTCCGGCACCGACGGTTCGGATCCTTCCTCGTAGTTCAGGACGAAGTTCACCGCCAACCGTGCGCCGCCCGGCCATTTCGGGTCGGGCGGATGGGCGCCATAGCCGATCAGGTCTCTGTCCATGCCGCGCAGATTGCCCTGATCGGCGCGTGGTGGCCACTGGTTGACGGACCAGCGTCAGGCGCCGAAAAGCCGCGCATGTCGGCTGCCGCGACGTCGTGGATTCTCAGCGAAGGCTATGCCGGGCTGCAGGCGCAGGCGCTGGGCTTGGCCGAGGCGGCCGGCCTGGAGCCCGAGATGCGTGTCCTGGCGCCGCGCGCGCCCTGGCGGTGGGTCACCGCCTCGCTTTGGCCGGCGCCGCTGGCGGCGGCGGCGGACGCAATCCGCGCGCCGCTGCCGGAACTGGTGATCGGCTGCGGCGGCGTGGCGGCCGCGGTCGGCGCGGCGCTCCGCAGGGGTGGCCGGCCAGTGGTGCAGGTGCAGCATCCGCGAATGGATCCGCGCCGCTTCGATCTGGTGGTGGTGAACCGGCACGACGGCCTGACCGGGCCGAACGTCGTGGTGACGCGGACCGCGCTGCATCGCGTCACGCCGGCGCGGCTGGCCGCGGAGGCGGATGTCTGGCGGCCACATCTTGCGCATCTGAAGCGGCCGCTGGTCGCTGTGCTGGTGGGCGGCAGCAACGGCCGGTTCCGGCTGGATGCGACCGTCGCGGCGGAACTTGCCGGCCAGTTGGCCGCGATGATGCGAGAGGACCGGGTCGGCGTCACCGTGACGCCTTCGCGCCGGACCGATACCGCGGTGACGCGCGTGCTGGCCGAGAAACTGGTGCCGCTGGGCGGACTTGTCTGGGACGGCGGCGGCGACAATCCGTATTTCGGCATGCTCGCCCTGGCGGACGCGATCGTCGTCACAATGGACAGCGTCTCCATGATTTCCGAGGCGGTAGCGACGGCGGCCCCGGTGATGCTGGCAAAGCTGCCTGGTTGGTCGCGCCGGAACAGCGTGTTCACCGATTGCCTGCTGCGCGAAGGGCGCGTGCGCGAATTCGCCGGACGATTGGAAATGTGGCCGGTGACGCCGCTCGACGACACCGCGGAGGCCGCAGCCGAGATGTGCCGCCGGCTCGGACTGCCATGCTGAACATCCAGACCTTCGACAACCGCGCCGGCGGCAACGTGCTGTACAAGGCGCTGACGCACCCGCTGGCGGCGGAGGCAACCGCGGATTTGCTCGCGCGGCTCGCCGGACCGGTGGCGATTTATGACCCGGAGGGAATTGCGGCGCCACTGCTGGCGCTGCATCCCGAGGCGCCGCCGTTCGTCGGGCTCTATGTGCATGACGTGACCGCCGTGGGTGAGGAACGCGCGGGCCATGTCGCGCGTGCGCTGACCGAGTTGCCGCGAAGTGGCGCGCGGATCGTGCTGATCGCTGCGTTCGATGCGGGGCGCATCGCCGCGCGTATCGCGCATCTGCTGCCGCCGGGCGCCGAGGTGGTCAGCCTGGATGCGGTGAAGCTCCCGGATGCGATGCTGAGCAATTGCGCGCGCTACCTCGACAAACTGAACTTCGCGACGAATTTCGCGTTCTTCCGTGACGCCGACGGGCTGTCCACAAGGTTGGTGTCGGCAAACTACTGGGCGAGCTACGGCGGCGGCGCGATCCGTCTGTGGCTGCGGCTGTTCGATGCGGCTGGCCGCGTGCTGCAAACCTGGCAGCAGGACATCCCAGCCGGACCCTGCGGCTTCTCCATCGACAGCCGTGTCGTGCGCGAACGTTTCGGCCTGCCCGCCTTCACCGGCCAGTTGTTCCTGCACGCGATCGGTGCGGCGGGACACGACGTGGTGAAATACGCGCTCGACACGTATGCGAGCGACGCCTCGTCCCCTTGGGGCGCCAGCCTGTCGTGCACGCACGACGCCAATGCCTGGCCGTCGGATCGCTACGCCGGTCTGCCGGCCCCGCGTGACGACGAGAAGGTGGTCCTGTGGCTGCAGAACAGCCACAGGACGCCGATACCGGCAGGAACGGTTGCGCTCGATCGCATGGGTGCGGAACGGCCGGCGGCGCTGACGCGTGCAGTGGGACCGTTCGCCACGGTGGCCGTGGACGTGGCGCATGTGCTGCCCGAACTGCGCTGGCCGGCGCAGATCGAGGTGCGGGCCGGACGCCATATGGTGCGGCCACGCTACGAGGTGACGCGCGGCGAGCGTGTGCGCATCGCACATGTCAATGTGGAGCGCGGCGATCTCACGCCCGATCCGGCGATCACGCACCTGCCGGGGCAGTTGGGCCGCGGCTATCTGCTGCCGTTCCCGGTACTGCCGCGCGAACGCTTCCGCAGCATCGTGCAGCCGACACCGATGGCGGTGTCGCAGAAGACGTTGCCGCTCCGGCTCGACGTGTTCGATGAGGCGGGGATCAAGCAGGCGGAACGCTTCCTCGGCTGCCTGGGGCGCGATCACGCCGTGGCGCTGGATGTGGATGAGGTGGCGGCGGGACATGCCGAACTGGTCTACGACTTTCGCGACGGCGGCGAGGCGGATGGCTGGCTGCACGCGCTGTTCCGTTACGAAGATCGGCAGTCCGGGCACGTCGCGGAGTCGAGCTTCGGCGGGCATATCTTCAATACGGTGATGACCTATCGCGATGAGCCGCAGTCGTACGGCGGTTCGCCGCCGGGGCTCAGCACGCGGCTGTTCCTCAAACTCGGCGATCTGCGCCGGCGCAGCTTCGCGGTGCTGATCTACCCGGCATCGGCGTCCTGGCATGCACAGTCATCGACGGTGCTGTTGCTGCATGACGCCGCGGGGCGTGTTGTCGCGGAGCAGCATGTGGCGATTGCCTGCTCGGGTTCGACCACGGTGTGGCCTCATGCGGTATTCGGCGACGCCGCGCTGCGGCAGGCAGGGCCGGACGGCTACGTGCTGGTGCGTGACACGACATGCCGGCTGTTCGGCTATCATGGGCTGATGGATGACGCCGGCGGATTCTCGCTGGACCACATGTTTGGATTCTAGGCCATTGTCGCGCCGCTCCTCGCTATGACGGGTGAAGTCGCGCTATAAGCACCACGCCGATATCTGGAGGAAACCGACCATGTCGAACAACAGCGTGGAACCGCGCCCGCGCCGCCGCGCCGTCATGCAGGGTGCCGTCGCCGCGGCTGCCGCCGCGCTGACACCGATCGGCCTGGCAACGGCGCAGCCCGCCGCGCCGCCGCGCAACAAGACGATGACCCTGGTCTGGGGTGGACGCGAGGGGCGCTGGGTGGATTTCGAGCTGTGGAATCCATACTCGATCGGCTCCAATCACCAGAACGGGCCCAACATCATCTACGAGCCGCTCGCCTATTACAGCGCGTTCGCGGACAAGACCTATATGTGGCTGGCGGAGAGCTACCAGTACACCGAGGACTTCAAGCAGCTCACCATCAAGACGCGCTCCGGCATCACCTGGTCGGACGGCACGCCGTTCTCGGCGGAGGACGTGGCGTTCACGCTGAACAGCCTGCGCGACATAGGGCCCAAGGTGAAATGGGGCGTCGATGTGCAGCAGGTGATGAAGGAGGCGAAGGCGACCGACGCCAACACCGTGGTGGTCGATTTCGTGGTACCCGCGCCGCGCTTCTTCTTCTTCGTGACCTACAAATACGACATCGGCGTCTACATCGTGCCGAAGCACATCTTCAGCGACCAGGACTGGACGACGTTCAAGAACTTCGACATCGCCAAAGGCTGGCCGGTGAGCACGGGGCCGTGGAAGGTGACGGACGCCTCGTTGCAGCAGAAGGTATTCGACCGGCGGCCCGAATGGTGGGCAGCGAAGGCCGGGCTGGCGCCGCTGCCGGCGATCGAGCGCACCATCTGGTTGCCTTATGCCAGCGAGCAGGCGACGGCGCAGGCGCTGATCAGCAACCAGTTGGATGCGGCGACCGGCATGCAGCCGGCGACATTTCCAACCTTGTTCCGCGGCAATCCGAAGATCATCACGCACACCGCCCAAAAGCCACCCTATGGTTATGTCGATTGGTGGCCGATCTCGCTCTACGTCAATAACGAGGTGAAGCCGTTCGACGACAAGGACGTGCGTTGGGCGCTGTCCTACTATATCGACCGCCAGCAGTTGATCGATGTTGGCTATCTCGGCGCCTCGGAGGTGTCGTCGCTGCCGCTGCCGCCGTATCCGCCACTGATGCCGTATTTCGATGCGGTGAAGGACCTGCTGGCGAAGTACGACACTCTGGCGTTCGATCCGAAGAAGGGCGACGCGCTGTTGGCGGGCAAGGGCTACAAGAAGGATGGCGGCATCTGGACCGACGCGCAGGGCAAGAAGCTGAGCCTGGAGATCATTGGTACCGGCGCCGCCGGGCCGGCGATCGGGCCGGTGCTATCGGAAATGCTGAAGCGCCGCGGCGTCGAGGTGTCGATGAGCCTGCCACCGGATTTCAACGACCGGTTCCAGAAGGGACAATATGCCGGCTCGATCTATGGCCATGGCGGTTCGATCACCGAACCGTACTCGACGTTGCGGCTGTATCAGGGGCTGAGCGTCGCGGTGCCCGGCGCCCATCTGGTGAACTTCGCGCGGTGGAAGAATGCCGAGTTCGACAAGATCACCGACGCGATGTACGTCACCGATCCAAACAACAAACCGAAGATGCTGGAACTGTTCCATCGCGCCATGGAGATCTGGCTGCCGGAGCTGCCGGACATCCAGTTGGTGCAAAACCATCACCGCATCCCGATGAACACCACGTACTGGAAGAACTGGCCGACGGCCGACAACGACTACGTCAACGGCGCATCGTGGCATCTGACCTATCCGATCGTGCTGTGGAACCTGAAGCCGGCCTAGATGCAGCTTGCCTATATCGCCCGCCGCTTCGGCGTCTTCCTGCTGATCGTCTGGCTGGCCGCATCGTTGAATTTCTTCCTGCCCAGGCTGTCGGGGCAGGATCCGGTGCGCACCAGGCTGCTCGAGTCGGCGCTGCTTGGCGGGTACGTGCATGCCGGCCTCGAAGACATGGTAAAGGAGTACGACCGGCGCTTCGGTCTCGACCAGCCGTTGTGGCGACAGTACGTGACCTATCTGAGCGCCACGACGCGGCTCGATTTCAACTACTCGATCGCCAACTATCCGCGCACGGTGCGCGAGCTGATCGCCGAGGCGGTGCCCTGGACGGTGGGTCTTCTCGGTGTCACCACGCTGCTGTCGTTCGGCATCGGCACGTTCCTGGGTGCGTTGCTGGCCTGGCCCGGCGCACCACCATGGATGCGCTGGCTGATGCCGCCGTTATGGGCACTGCACGCCATCCCGTTCTTCCTGCTCGGCCTGATCCTGATGTACCTCCTGGCGTTCCAGTTGCCTTTGCTGCCGATCTTCGGCGGCTACAGCGCAGGCGCGCTTCCGTCGCTGTCGCTCGGGTTCGTCTGGGACGTGATCTCGCACGCGCTGCTGCCGGCGTTGTCGATCGTGCTGGTGGCAACAGGCGGCTGGGCGCTGGGGATGCGCGGCATGATGGTCACCACGATGGGCGAGGACTACGTGACCTTCGCCGACGCGAAGGGGCTGAGGAGCTCGACCATCTTCCTGCGCTATTGCCTGCGCAACGCGATCCTGCCGCAGACCACGGCGCTGGCGCTGGCACTGGGGCAGATCCTGTCGGGGGCGGTGCTGGTGGAGGTGATATTCGGGTATCCCGGTATCGGCGCGCTGCTGTTCCAGGCGATCCGTGAGAACGATCACTTCCTGATCCAGGGCATCGTGTTCACGGTGATCGTGGCACTCGGTCTGGCGACGCTGATCCTCGATGTGGTGTATCCGTGGCTGGACCCGCGGATCTCCTATCGGAGAGAGGCGTGAAACCGCACTGATGTTCCGCTACCTGCGCCGCAATAAGTCGCTCGCCGTCGGCATCGTGCTGCTGTCGGTACTCGCGCTGTTCATCATCGTCGGCAACCTCACCGTCGATACCGAACTCGCGCGTCCGCTCTCGGTGCGTGCCTTGCAGCCGCCCACGTGGGAGCATCCGTTCGGCACCGACCGTCAGGGCCGCGATCTGCTCGCCGCCATGGTCGCCGGCACGCCGCTGACCCTCAAGATCGGTTTCATCGCCGGCTTTCTCGGCGTCGGTATCGGCACTGCGCTGGCATTCATCGCCGGTTACTACCGCGGCATCACCGACACATTGATCCGCGGCATCGCCGATATCGGGCTCACCGTGCCCGGCCTGCTGGTGCTCATCATCATCGCCGTCTCGGTCCGCGGCGGGCTTACCGTCAACCAGATGGCGATCGTCGTCGCATCGCTGGCGTGGCTGAACCCCACGCGCACCATCCGCGCCCAGGTGCTGACCCTGCGCGAGCGTGGCTTTGTTGAGGTGGCCCGCCTCAACGGCATGACCGGTCCGGAGATCATCCTGCGCGAGATGATGCCGAATCTGCTGCCCTATCTCGCGGCCACGCTGGTCAACGCGGTGTCCGCCGCGATCCTTGCCTCCATCGGGCTGGAGGTACTCGGCCTTGGCCCGCTGGAATCGCCGACGCTCGGCATGACGCTGTACTGGATCAACTTCAACGCCGCCATTCTCAACGGCTGGTGGTGGTGGTGGGTCGCGCCGATCGTCATCATCGTAACGGTGTTCCTCGGCCTGTTCTTCCTCACCGTAGGGCTCGACGAAATCGCCAATCCCCGCCTGCGGCAATCGGCATGAACGACGCCGTACTGCGGGTCGAGGGATTGCGCGTTCTGTACGATCATCCGGTCGGCGAGGTGCGGGCGGTGGACGATGTGTCGTTCAGCCTTCGCCCGCACGAACGCTTCGGGCTTGCCGGCGAATCAGGCTCCGGCAAATCGACGATGGCGCTGGCGATCCTGCGCCTGATCCGCCCGCCGGGACGGATCGATGGCGGTGACGTCTGGCTGGACGACACGAGGCTTTCCTCGCTGTCGGACGACGCCATGCGCAAGCTGCGGCTGGCCGGCATCGCGCTGGTGCCGCAAGGCTCGATGAACGCGCTTAACCCGGTGCTGCGCATTCGCGCGCAGATCGCCGACGCGCTCGGCGATCACGGCACTCTGTTGTCGCGCCGCGAAACCGACGCACATGTGCGCGATTTGCTCGGCCATGTCGGTCTGCCGCCCGATGTTGCGGACATGTATCCGCACGAACTCTCCGGCGGCATGAAGCAACGCGCCTGTATCGCCATCGCGATCTGCCTGCGCCCCAAGGTGATCATCGCCGATGAGCCGACCAGCGCACTCGATGTGGTGGTGCAGCGCCAGGTGATGGCCACGCTCGCCCGCGTGCAGGAGGAACTGGGCGCCGCGGTGGTGCTGGTGGGGCACGACATGGGGCTGATGGCGCAGTTCGTCGACCGGCTCGGCGTGATGTATGCGGGCCGGCTGGTGGAAGTCGCGCCGATCGGCGAGATCATCACGTCGCCGAAGCATCCCTACACGCAGATGCTGATCGCAAGCCTTCCCTCGCTGGAGCGGAAAGGGATGATGCAGGGCATTCCGGGGTTGGCGCCGCTGCTGCGCGACCTGCCGCCCGGCTGCGCCTTCCATCCGCGGTGTCCGCTTGCCGTCGCGCGGTGTCGCGCCGAGCGGCCGGAGCTGCGGGCAGTGGCGGCCGGCGCTCAGGCCGCGTGTCATCTTGCGTGATATCCCGTGACGGTTCTGCTAGAGGCGCGCCACGTCACCAGGACCTACGGCGGTGGCCTGCTGGATCGCGACAGCACAGTTGCGCTCGAGGATTTCTCCCTGGCCATCGACTCCGATCGTCCGTCGGTTACCGCCATCGTCGGCGAGAGCGGCAGCGGCAAGACGACGCTGGCACGGCTGTTGCTGGGCCTCGTCGCGCCGACATCGGGTCAGGTGCTGTATCAGGGTCGCGACCTGCACGACCTGTCCGGCACGGAACGCCGCGCATTCCGCCGCGACATCCAGGCGATCTTCCAGGATCCGTACGGCGTCTACAATCCGTTCTACCGGGTGGATCACGTTCTCACCACGCCGGTTGCCAAATTCCGTCTTGCCAGGACCAAGGCCGCTGCGCGCGGCCTGATCGAGGACGCGCTGCGTGCCGTCGGCCTCCGGCCGGAGGAGATCCTCGGCCGCTATCCCCATCAGCTCAGCGGCGGACAGCGTCAGCGCGTCATGGTGGCGCGCGCCCTGCTGCTGCGTCCGCATCTGATCGTCGCGGACGAGCCGGTCTCGATGGTCGATGCGTCGCTGCGCGCCACCATTCTGGGATCGCTGCGCCAGCTCAACCAGGAGCGCGGCATCTCGATCATCTACATCACCCATGATCTCGCGACGGCCTATCAGGTGGCGGACAACATCATCGTTCTGTATCGCGCGTCGGTTGCCGAGGCAGGCGATGTCGAGCTGGTGGTGAAGGCGCCCAATCATCCCTATACGCAACTGCTGATCGCCTCGATCCCGCAGGTGAGCCTGGAGCGGAACTGGCTGAGCGAGCCGGCAGCCGGGCACCAGGAAGGGCAGGGGGTCGGCGGCTGCAAGTTCGTCTCGCGCTGCCCGGTCGCCATGGCGGTCTGCCAACAATCGAAGCCGCCGCTGTTCCGCACCGAGTTGCGCCGCGTCGTGGCCTGCCATCAGTACGCGTCCGGTGGCAGCCAGCCGGAAGCGATGGCCAGCGTCTTCGCCAGCGAGTGATGTTCAGTGGCTCGCGGCGATCGGCACGACCTGAACCAGGACCGTCATGGTGAAGTCCGGGCCGAAGGCGACCTCGAACCGATCGGTGCCGACATACGAGTGCTCCGGCGTGTAGAAGACCTGGGTCGCTTCCGCGGTGCGCCGCGATGTGGCCGTGCCGTGAGCCGGCGGCATCACGATTTCGCCCTGGCCCATCGGTCCGTTGAGGATCGAGGCGTCGATCACGCACGGGGCGCCGTCCTGCGCGACGGTGATCTGCACCTGTGCCTTGCCGGCCGCGACGTAGCCCGACACCTGGGCCACCACGCACGCGTCCCGCGTCGGCTGCCGGCTGCTGCACGCGGAGAGCGCGATCAGCAGCAGGCCGATGAGGCAGCCGTGTTTCATGCGGGGATCGTAGCAGTTCGCTGAGGCGCGACAATCGTGGGATTGCCGCGGTGCGCTCGCATGACACTGATGGGTCGGCTATAACGACGTCCGAGGAGACCTGCCATGCCCGATACCATGCCCGCCCGCGCCTGGACGCCTGATTCCTGGCGCGCCTGTCCGATCCGGCAGGTGCCGGCCTATCCGGACCCGGAGAAGCTGGCCTCCATGGAGGCGCGGATCGGCAAGTATCCGCCGCTGGTGTTCGCCGGCGAGGCGCGGCGGCTGAAGGCGCATCTCGCGCTGGCGGCCGAGGGCAAGGCCTTCGTGCTGCAAGGCGGCGACTGCGCCGAGAGCTTCTCCGACTTCACCGCCAACATCATCCGCGACACGTTCCGCGTGTTGCTCCAGATGGCGGTGGTGCTGACCTTCGGCGCTTCGCTGCCGGTGGTGAAGATGGGGCGCATGGCCGGGCAGTTCGCCAAGCCGCGGTCCTCGGATACCGAGACGCAGGGCGACGTTACGCTGCCGTCCTATCGTGGCGACATCGTCAACGGACCGGAGTTCACCGCCGAGGCGCGTATCCCCGATCCGGCGCGCATGGAGTTCGGCTATTTCCAGTCGGCCAGCACGCTGAACCTGCTGCGCGCGTTCGCGTCCGGCGGCTATGCCGACCTGCACGAGGTGCATCGTTGGAACCTGGATTTCGCCGCGCGCTCGCCGCTGGCCGCGCGCTACCAGGACCTGGCGCACCGGATCGACGAGACGCTGTCGTTCATGGCCGCCTGCGGCATGACCAGCACCACCACGCGCGACATGCGCGAGACCGACTTCTACATCAGCCACGAGGCGCTGCTGCTGCCGTATGAGCAGGCGCTGACGCGGATCGATTCCACCACCGGCGACTGGTACGGCTGTTCGGCGCATTTCCTGTGGATCGGCGACCGCACGCGCCAGGTCGACGGCGCCCATGTCGAGTTCCTGCGAGGCGTTAAGAACCCGCTCGGGATGAAGATCGGGCCGACGCAGGAGCCCGACGATCTGTTGCGCATCCTGGAGCGGCTGAACCCGGCTAACGAGCCGGGGCGAGTCACGCTGATCAGCCGCATGGGCCACGACAAGGTCGGCGCGCGGCTGCCGCCGCTGATCCGCGCGGTGGAGCGCGAGGGCGCGAGAGTGGTCTGGCTGTGCGATGCGATGCACGGAAACACGATATCCACCGTCGCCAAGCTGAAGACTCGGAACTTCGATCAGATCCTGTCCGAGGTGCGGAGCTTCTTTGACATCCATGCGGCGGAGCGCACCTGGGCCGGCGGCGTGCATGTCGAGATGACGGGCCAGAACGTCACCGAATGCACCGGCGGCGCGCACCGGCTCAGCGAGGCGGACCTGACCGAGCGCTACGAGACGTTCTGCGATCCTCGGCTGAACGCGGAGCAATCGCTGGAACTGGCGTTCCTTGTGGCAGAGGAGCTGAAGCAACGGCGCGCGCCGAATGGGCAGATGCAGGTGGCGGCGCAGTAAATGCAACGCAACGGTGACTAATGCAGATGCGAGGAGATGGTAATTAATACAATGAATACTCCCCCTCCCCTTGCGGGAGGTGGTTGGGGGGAGGGGGCGGCAGCAACCAACCGCCGCGGGCGCCCCCCCCCCCCCCCCCCCCCCCCCGGGGGGGGGGGGTGGGGGGGGGGGCCGCCCACCACCAAAACGGAAACGCCCGGGGAGCGGCCCCCCACGCGGGGGGCCCCACCCCACACAA
>JANWJK010000115.1 GCA_025452005.1 Acetobacteraceae bacterium
CCCCCAACCCCCTCCCGCAAGGGGAGGGGGAGAATCAATCTCAATCTCAATCTCAATTTCAATGTCATTACCTGCCCGCTACGCATTCTGCCGCGCCAGGAACTTCTTCCCCAGATACGCCTCGATCACCGCGCGATCCTCCACCACGTCGCGTGGCAATCCGGTGGCCAGCACCGCGCCGTGATCCAGCACCACGAAGCGATCGGCTAGCCGCATCATCGCATGCATCGTGTGTTCGATGATCGCTATCGTCATGCCTTCATCGCGCAGCTTGCCGAGCACATCCAGCACATCGTCGCACTCGTCGCGTCCCAGCCCTGCCAGCGTCTCGTCCAGCAGCAGCAGGCGCGGCTGGCCGGCGAGCGCGCGCGCCAGTTCCATCAGCCGCAGCTGCTTGTTGGTGAGCTGTCCTGCCTGGCGTGTCGCAAGTTGCAGCAGGCCGACACGACGCAATGCCAGTTCTGCTGCCGCGACGGCATCGCGATCCGGCAATCCGGCGCCATAGGCACCGACCACCACGTTGTCCAGCAGCGGCAGGCGAGGGAAGCTGCGCACCACCTGGAAGGTGCGTCCGACGCCCATGCGGCATACCTGGTGTACCTTGCGGCCGAGCATCGATTGACCGGCGAGCGTCGCGCGACCTTCGTCCGCCGGCAGCACGCCGTTCAGCACGTTGAACAGCGTCGTCTTGCCGGCGCCGTTCGGGCCGATGATGCCGAGGATTTCGCCTTGCGCGACGGTGAAGCTCACCTGGCTCACCGCGCGCAGGCCGCCGAACGAGCGCGACAGATCCTGCACCTGAAGCAACGGTGCCGTTGAACTCACCGCGGCATAGACGCGCGGCGGCACCGGCGTTGCGGGCAGGGCAGGGGGCGGTGGCGGGAGTGCGCGGCGAAACCAGCGGTCGCGGATGGTCCAGAACAATCCATCCGGCGCCGCCAGGATGATCACGATGATGGCGGCGCCGTACACCACGCCCTGGATGCCGGGAAGTATGTTGCCGAGCTGCGCGTTCAGCGATTCGGCCAGGGGGACCAGCACGGCGGCACCGATCACCGGGCCCCAGATCGATGCCACACCGCCGAACAGCGTGACCACCACCGGTTGCGCCGACACCAGAAGACCGAACACCGAATCAGGCGTGACCACCAGCAGCACGCAGGCATAGAGACCGCCGGCCGCCGCGGCGATCATGCCGGAGGTGATCAGCGCCCGCATCTTCCACTGGCGCGAATTTATGCCTGCCGCTTCGGCCGCCAGTTCGTTTTGGCGGATCGCCAACAACGCCAGGCCGAAGCGCGAGTTCTCCACCAGCACGCAGGCCAGCACACCGGCGGCCAGCAGGCCGGTGGCGACAACGGTGTAGAGCCGGGGATCCGCGAACTCCAGATAGGCCGCGGGATTCTCGCGGTGCATCGGCAGCGACAATTCCTGGAAGCCGAAGTATTGCAGGAAATACAGAATGGCGAGCGGATAGGCCAGCATCGACAGCGCAAAGTAGTGCCCGCGCAGCCGGAACGTCGGGGTGCCGATGATCACCGCGGCGACCGCGCCCGCCAGCATGCCGAGGGGAATGCCCAGCCATGGCGTCAGGTTCCAGTAGAGCAGCGCCAGCGTGACCACGTAGGCGCCGATGCCGAAGAACGATGCGTGGCCGAACGACAACTGCCCGCCGTAGCCTGACAGGATGTTCCAGGATACGCCGAACACCGCCCAGATCGGCACCAGTGTCAGGATCAACTGGTAATAGCTGTTGGTGACGAAAGCGGAGATCGACAGGTAGCCGACCGTCACCACCGCCAGCGCAATGCCGTCGCGACGCAGCCGAACGCCTGCGCCTTGTCTCATGCGCGCTCTGCCGAACGGCCGAACAGGCCTTGCGGACGCAGCGAGACGATCAGCAGGAACACGACGAAGATCGCCGCGTTCTGTAGTTGTGGCGGCAGCGCCAGCGCGGAGCATTGCTGCACGAAGCCAACGGTCAGCCCGCCCCAGAACGCGCCGAGAATGCTGCCCATGCCGCCAAGCACGACGCCGGAATACATGATGATGACGTAGTCCAGGCCGATGAACGGGCCGAACGAAAGGTACGTGGCCATCAGTCCGCCCGCCACGGCGGTGATGCCGCAGCCCAAGGCGAAGGCGATGCGGTAGGCGCGATCGACGTCGATCCCCATGTAGGTCGCGGCCGTCGGGTTGTCGGCCGCGGCGCGCAACGCCTTGCCGAGCCGGGTGTATTCCAGCACCAGATAGAGCGTGATCGCGGTGATGATCGCGACCGCGCAGGCGATCAGCCGCGCCTTGTTGAGGAACACGGTGGCATCGCCGTAGATCGGTCCGATCTCGACGGCGCGTGAGGCAAGCGGGGTGCGCACGGTCTCGGGCGTCGAGCCGAATACGATCAGTCCGCCGTTCTGCAAAATCAGTGAGATGCCCAGCGTGACCAGAAGCTGGCCGAAATGCCCATCGTCGATACTGCCGGCGGTGCGCAGGCCGGAGACGCGCGCGATCAGGAACCTGTGCAGCAATGCGCCGCCGGCGAACACGATCGGACCGGCGCACAACGCGCCGACGAAAGGACCGACATATGGACCGAGAAACGCGAGTACGCCGCCGCCGGTGACCAGATAGAGGCTGGCGTACATGCCCAGCATCAACAGTTCGCCCTGGGCGAAGTTGACGATGCGCATGATGCCGAAGATCAGGCCGAGGCCGATGCACATCAGACCGTAGATGCAACCGATGGTAAGACCGGCGGCGAGGACGTTCAGCGTGTTTTCGATCAGGACTTCGAGGTCCACCAGCTTTCCTGCGCCTCCCGGGCTTCGTTTCGCGTGGCTGTCTTACTGGGTCATGGCGTCTGCCTCAAGCGACCATCCGGAGATCAGATTGCCGAGGTGGCGGGGTGCCTCGCCGGGCCACAGCCAGTCGCCGCCGATCGTGGCGCCCCAGGCGGCCGCGACGCCCATCGCGCGCAGGCCGTCTGGCGCAACGGCGCGATAGCAGACATGGTGATGGCCATGCACGATCAGGCCGGCACCCATGGCGCGCGCCAGTGCATCGAGCGCCGCATTGCCTGACGGATGGCTGCGCGGGGCCTCGTGCGTCACCAGGATGTCGGCGCGCTGGGTCGCGAGGTACTCGTAGTCCTCGGGCCAGATCGCCGTTGCGCCGAGCGAATGGATCAGCGCGGCGATGTGCTCCTCACCCCAGTTGAGGCCCGCGAGGTCCTCGGGCAGTTGCGCTCGGCGGTGCAGGCGCGGCGGTTCGGGCGGTTCCCAGATGCGCGGGCGGAACGTGCCGCCGAGGCCTGCGATGCGCACGCCGGCGATCTCGACGACCCGCGCGTGCAGCGCCCCTTGCGTGGTGCGCGGATTACGGTCGGGTTCCACGAGGTTGGCCCACATCTCGGGTCCGCCGTCGTTGTCGTGGTTGCCGAAGATCCAGTGCACGTCGATGCCGCGATCGAGCAGCGGCGCGGCCAGATCGTCGAGCGGGCGTTCGCACTGGATGTCGCCGAGCAGGACGGCAGCCTGCGGCAGCGGATCGAGCGATGCCAGGCCGCGCTCGACGCTGTGCCATTGCTGGTGGATGTCGCCGATGAAGATGATCGTCATGGTTTCGTGCGTTCCGTATCGAGTGGCCTGACCTTGACGATGTCGCGGCGGCGTCCCTAGCCTTCCACGAATATCCGCAAATGGAAACAGGATGAACGATCGGATCGACTCTGGGTCGGCAGCATTTCTGGACCGGCTCGAACGGACCGCGTGGCGAACGGAAACGCCGTGCGGCGACGGAACCATGGTGTGGCGGGCGTGGGGCGAGGGACCGGTGCTGGTGCTGTTCCATGGCGGCGCGGGATCGTGGCGGCACTGGGCGCACAACATCGACGTGCTGTCGCGGCAGTACCGGTTGCTGGTGCCGGACCTGCCAGGACTGGGCGAATCCGCTTTCCCGCCGGTCGGCGACGATGCGATGGCGGTGGCGAAGATCGTGGCGCATGGCATCGACATCGTGCTCGGTGCGGACGCGCGCTACGACGTGGCCGGCTTTTCGTTCGGCGGCACGATGGCGACGTGCGTCGGGGCGATCCATGGCGCGCGGGTGCGCTCGGTGACGATCATCGGTTCGAGCGGCGTGGGACCGTCAGGCAGCGCGGTGGAGCTGCTGAAGGTGCGGCATCTCAGCGGCGAGGAACGCGTCGAGACGCATCGCATCAACCTCAATCGGCTGATGATCGCCGATCCGGCGAAGATCGACGATCTGGCACTGGCGATCCAGGAATGGAACACGCGCCATTCGCGGCTGAAGACGCCGACGCTGTCGCGCAGCGGGGCGCTGCCCAATGCGCTGAAGCAGGTGGTCGCGCCGGTGAACGGCATTTGGGGCGAGCGCGATGCACCGGCCAATCCGCGCGCGCCGCAGCGCGTCGTGGCACTGCGCGGGCTGCGGCCGGATGCCGATGTGCGGATGATCCCGGGTGCCGGCCACTGGGTGGCGTACGAGGCGCCGGAGCAGTTCCATGCGATGCTCCTCGAGATGCTGAAGCGCACCAAGCCGTAAGGAGGAAGCACCATGTCAGGTGCCGGCGAGATTTCCCATGGACCCGGCGAAATGATGGGCAATGCCGGCCCCGGCATGCTTGCGGGGCTGCGCGTGGTCGAAATCGCCGACGAACGCGCCGAATATACCGGGCTGCTGCTCGCCGGTCTGGGCGCCGAAGTGGTCAAGATCGAGCCGCCGGAAGGCAATGCGACGCGACGGATCGGACCTTTCCTGGAGGATCAGCCGGGACTGGAACGCTCGCTGTTCTTCTGGAACTACAACCGCAACAAGAAGTCGGTGGTGCTGGATCTGCGCGAGACGCTCGCGCGCGAGCACCTGCTGCGCCTGCTGGAAGGCGCGGACGTGCTGCTCGACGCAAGCTGTGGCGCGCTGAACGAGGCGCTGCGCATCGATCGTGCTGCACTGAACGCGCGCTTTCCCTCGCTGGTGACCGCGCGCATGACACCGTTCGGTGACGACGGGCCATGGAAGGACCTGAAGAGCTCCGACCTGATCCATCTCGCTCTCGGCGGGATCATGATGAACTGCGGCTACGATCCCGATCCCAACCTGGAATACGACACGCCGCCGATCGCACCGCAGATCTGGCATGCCTACCACATCGCCGGCGAACAGCTCGCCACCGGCATCATCGCGGCGCTGATCCACCGTCATCGCAGCGGACAGGGACAGGACGTGTCGGTGGCGGTGCACGAGGCGGTGTCGAAGAACCCCGAACTCGACATCATGCACTGGGTGATGCGGCGCGTGCCGATCTGGCGGATGACCAACCGGCATGCGGCGGAGACGCCGAACCATTCGCCGTCCATCAGCCACACCAAGGACGGCCGCTGGTTCATCACACATGGCATGGGTGCGCGCGACCTGAAGAACCTGGTGCCGCTGCTGGCGAATCACGGCATGCAGGCGGACCTACAGCCGCCGCCACCCGATGCTGATTTGAGGGCGCGCCAGGTTCCTGGTTCGCAGGCCGGCGACGAGACGCGCGCACACATGCTTGACGTGGTGCAGCGATTCATCCGTGCGTGGACCTATGCGGACATGCCGTGGCGCGAGGCGCAGGATGCCGGCCTGCTGTGGGCGCCGCTGCGCAAGCCGCATGAGAATGCGCTGGACGAGCATTGGCTAAAACGCAAGAGCTTTGCCGACGTGTTCCATCCGGAGCATGGCCGCAGCTTCCGCTATCCCAGCAGCAAGTGGCTCAGCAACAAGACGAGCTGGCAGGTGGGGCGACGCGCGCCATTGCTGGGGGAGGATACGGCAGCGGTGCTGGGCGAAGCGGTGCGGCGTCCCAGCGTGCCGGCCGAACCACGCGGTGTGGCGAACCCGAGACTGTCGGCGTTGCACAACAAGCCGTTCCCGCTGCAAGGCGTGAAGATCCTGGATTTCGCGTGGTTCCTGGCATCGGCCGGCGGCACGCGCTTCCTTGCCGCGATGGGCGCGGAAAGCTTCAAGGTGGAATGGAAGGACAATCCGGATACGCGTCTTGCCGCGATGGCACCGATCGGCGGCCGCGCGGCGCGCGATGCCGCGACCGGCCCGCTGCCCGGTGTGAAGGATCCCGATATGGGCGGGCAGTTCAACAACAAGAATGCCGGCAAGCGCGGCCTCTCGCTGAACATCCGCCATCCGAAGGGGTTGCAGATCGCCAAGGACCTGGTGCGCGTCTGCGATGTTGTGGCGGAGGGGTTTTCGCCCGGCGTGCTGCAGCGGCTCGGGCTCGGCTATGACGTGATGAAGAGCATCCGGCCGGACGTCATCTACATCCAGCAATCCGGCATGGGGGTGCACGGCACCTATGGACGGATGCGCACCGTCGGTCCGGTGGCCGCGGCGTTCGGCGGGCAGGGCGACATGTCAGGCCTGCCTGAGCCGGCGATGCCGGTAGGCTGGGGCTACTCGTATCTCGACTGGATGGGCGCCTACGGTTACGCGCTGGCGCTGCTCGGTGCGCTGTATCATCGCGAGCGCACCGGCGAGGGGCAGTGGATCGACGCGTCGCAATGCGAGTCGGGATTGTTCCTGACCGGCGCGACGATCCTCGACTGGTCGGCGAACGAGCGGGAGTGGCGCCGTTACGGCAATCGCTCGCCCTACAAGCCGGCGGCGCCGCATGGCGCGTATCGCTGTGCCGGGAAGGATCATTGGATTGCGATCGCCTGCTTCAACGACGCCGAGTGGCGCAGCCTGGCCCAGGTGGCAGGGCAGGGGGCGTGGCTGGACGATCGCCGCTTCAACACGCTGGAGCACCGGCTGCTGCACCAGGACTCGCTCGACGCACTCGTCGAGGCGTGGACCCGCACGCAGGATCGCTATGACTGCATGATTGCATTGCAGCGCGCCGGCGTGACGGCAGGCGTGTGCCAGAACGCCGAGGACCGCTGCGATCGCGATCCGCAGTTGCGGCATCTGAAGTGGCTGACGGAGGTCACCGGCACCAAGATCGGCACCTGGCCGGTGTATGAGCTGCCCATGAAGCTCAGCCAAACGCCGGCCTATATCGGCGGCCCGACCAATCGCGGCGCGCCGGGCTACGGCGAGGACAACGAGTGGGTGCTTACGACGCTCCTGGGCATGAGCAAGTCGGATGTGCAGCGCCTCGCCGAGGAGGGTGTCGTCTGATGGTCAACGCGACCAGTGTTCGACCCAATTGCCCACCATTCAGCCGACGAAACTCCTCGTCGAAAAGCATAACAACCGTGTCCCGGCCATGGACAGTGACGTGCTGCGGCCCCTCCGTGCGGACGCGCCGCATGAGCTCGCTGAACCGAGCCTTGGCGTCCCGCAACAGCCAGATCCCAGGCGAGGGGGCGGTCCGACGTCGGCTATGTGACGACAGGGCCATGACCCTTCGAAATGTGGTCAGCTAGACTAGACCACGTCGCCGCGGTTCACGCGGTCATTGCGAGCGAAGCGAAGCAATCCCCATCGATGGGGATTGCCGCGTCGCTGCGCTCCTCGCAATGACAGCACAACCCGAACTATCGGCTACTCGGCCGATTGCCATGTTTCGGGACGACGATTGCCTTCCCCGCGCTCTCGGTCGATGCAACAGTCCAGGTCCACGTTGAGGCAGGTGCACGATGATCCTGGTCACCAACAATGAAGGCACACTCGGCGTACCGGCCACGGCACGCATGCTTGCGGAGGGTGCGCATGCGCTGGATGCGATCGAGGCCGGCATTCAGGTGATCGAGGCGGATCCGTCGGTGCGTACCGTCGGCCGCGGCGGCTGGCCGAACCTGCTGGGCGAAATGGAGCTCGACGCCTGCATGATGGATGGCAGCACACTGCGTTCCGGCGCGGTCGGCGCGCTGCAAGGCTTCCTCCATCCGGTCAGTGTCGCGCGCGAGATCATGCGGCGGTTGCCGCACGAGTTCCTGGTGGGCGACGGTGCCGCTCGGTTCGCGCGCGAGATCGGTGCCGAACCCGCCGACAACCTGATCGAGGCATCGCGCCGCGCCTGGCAGGCGTGGTTCGACAACGAAGTGCCTGAGCAGCAGAAGTCTGCCTGGCCCGATACGCCGCTCGCTCCGCTCTGCTGCCATGCGATCGATCCCGAGGTGGGGCGCGATACCACCGTGTTTCTTGCGCATGACGCGGCAGGGAATATCTGTTGTGGTACGAGCACGTCCGGCTGGGGGTGGAAATATCCCGGCCGCCTCGGCGACAGTCCGATTGTGGGCGCAGGCTCGTACGCCGACACGCGTTTTGGCGCGGCCGCGTGCACCGGTGCCGGCGAGATGACGGTACGCTGCGGCACCGCGCGTTCCATCGTCTTGTACATGAAGAAGGGGGCCGGTGTTGCCGACGCGGTCGCCGAGGCGGTGGACGACATGCGTGCGCTGAAGGGCGGGCTGATCAGCCGCGTGACGATCCACGCGATCGACACGAAGGGCAATCACAAGGTGGTCGCGGTCAATGGCGCGGGCGACAACAAGTACTGGCTGTGGGAAGGGCAGGGGGAGCCGCGCCTGCTTGCGGCCGAACCGGTGGTGATCACGACGGCCGGGACGCGGGCGACCACGACGACGCGATACACCCGGTGACGGCCTGACCTACACCACCTTCTGTTGGCGCAGCCGGGCTATCTCTGCATCGCCGTAGCCCAGTTCCCGCAGCACTGCGTCGGTATGCTCGCCCGGTTCCGGTGACGCGGTCCGAACGCTCCAGGGCGTGCGCGACAGTTCGACCGCCTGGCCGACAACCTCCACATCACCGAGCACCTTGTGCTGCACGTGGCGCGTGGTGTTGAGATGGCGCACTTGCGGGTCGGCGAACACCTCGTTTATCCGATAGATCGGCCCGCACGGCACACCGGCCTCGTTCAGCAGATCGATCCATTCCGCCGTCGTGCGCCCGCGGGTGATCGCGCCGATCGCCTCGTTCAGCCGCGCGCGGTTCCTGGAGCGGTCGGCGTTGGTCGCGAAATCCGGATCGGTGGCGAGTTGCGGCGCATCGAGCACCTTGCAGAACCGCTGGTAGATCGCCTCGCCGGCGGCGCCGATGTTCATGTAGCCATCGGACGTCGCGAAGACGCCGGTCGGGATACTCGTCGGATGGTCGTTGCCTGCCTGGGCCGGCACCTCGTGACCGATCGTCCAGCGCGCCGCCTGGAAGTCCAGCATGGCGATCTGTGCGGCGAGCAGATTGCTCTGCACCCACTGGCCTTCGCCGGACTGCTCGCGCTCCAGCAGTGCCACGAGGATGCCCATCGCGCAGAAGATGCCGGCGGAAAGATCGGCGACCGGAATGCCGACGCGCACCGGTCCCTGGCCTGGCAGGCCGGTGATCGACATCAGCCCGCCCATCCCTTGTGCGATCTGGTCGAAACCGGGGCGCTCGCGATACGGGCCGTCCTGACCGAAGCCCGAAATGCTGGCGTAGATAAGTCGCGGGTTGGCATGTCGTAACGATTGGTAATCTATTCCCAGGCGGAACTTCACATCTGGGCGATAGTTCTCCACCAGCACGTCGGCGCCCTGCACGAGGCGCTTCAGGATCGCCACGCCCTCGGCCGACTTCAGGTTGAGTGTCATGCTGCGCTTGTTGCGGTGCAGGTTCTGAAAGTCCGGCCCGTGCCGTTCGCCGCCCATGCCGGCGTCGCCTTCGGGTGATTCGACCTTGATGACGTCGGCGCCCCAGTCCGCGAGCTGGCGCACCGCGGTCGGACCGGCGCGCACGCGGGAAAGATCGATCACCTTGAAGCGGCCGAGAGGGCCTTGCCCCGGAGCACTCATTGCCACGTCCTCATGGTTCGCGCATGCGGCAAGAGCCATCGCACGGATCGCCGGCATCCGTCGAGTTTTCGGCCACGTGGGCGGTCGCACGTTTGTGATGAAGTATCTGGGGCCGGAACAGTAAGATCGTGACCCAGCTACATAGAGTGGTGCTATCGGCGGCAGCTATCCGTTGCCATGCAGTATTGATGGCAACAGAGACCGCAAGGGAGACAGAGGACTCCCATATTGGTTCGGGAGCGACGGTGTCCTGTGTGACCGATAACAAGACTGCCACGCCCGACTGCGGGCAAGCTGACTATGCGAAGCTTATGATCGTGGACGACGATCCCGAGGTGCGGATGGTCGTAGCCGAATTCCTGGAGGACTTCGGCTATCAGGTGATCCAGGCCAGCGGAGGCGCCGAGGCACTGGACCTGCTGGGACGGACCCCGGATCTGCGCATGATGATCACGGATATCCGCATGCCCGACATGTCGGGAATCGACCTCGCCGATATCGCGACGCAGCGGCGGCGCGGTCTGAAGGTCATCCTCATCTCCGGTTACTTTGTGTCGCAGCAGGTCAAGCGGCGGTTCCTGCGCAAGCCGTTCCGCATGCGCGACCTGGAAGCGGCGGTTCGGGCCGAATTGGGCGCCTGACTTGGCCGGGCGCCAGGTTGATCGCCTAGTCATATAATTCCATGACCCTCACCATCGTTCCGTGGATTCGTCAGGGCAGTGCGTCGGCGCTATGGTCGACGGCGTGGACACTGACCGTTGAAGTCCGATGATGGACCGGCACGTGATGTCGAACGGAACCTTGTCCGCCACGGTGAAGGCGGACGGCGCGGAGCTTTGCTCGCTGCGCGACGCCGCCGGTGAAGAGATGCTGTGGCAGGCCGGACCGGTCTGGCCGCGTCATGCACCGGTGCTGTTCCCCATTGTCGGCCGGTTGAAGGACGATACGCTGCGCCACGATGGGAAGTCGTATCGGCTCACGCAGCACGGCTTTGCCCGCGACCGGCGCTTCGCGTGGCTGAACCGCAGCGCCGTAGGGTGCCGGCTGGTGCTGCACGAGGATGCCGATACGCGGGCGATCTATCCATTCGCGTTCCGTCTCGAGGTCGCCTTCACGCTGGACGACGACTCACTCGAGCAACGGTTCACCCTCACCAATCCAGGGCGGGAGGTGTTGCCAGCCTCGCTGGGGGCGCATCCGGGGTTCGCGTGGCCGCTGGCCGAGGGCGTGGAGAAGACGGCGCACGTGCTGGAATTCGCCGAGCCCGAGGCGGGGGCGGTGCGGCGGCTTGCGGACGGCCTGCTGCGCGAGAACCTGGAGCCGACACCGATCAAGGGCCAGACCCTGGCGCTAGATCCGGCGCTCTTCGCGGCGGACGCGGTGATACTGCCGGAGCCGGTCAGCCAGTCGGTGCGCTACACCGCACCGGGCGCGCCGACCATCGAACTTGCCTGGGAGGGCTTCCGCCAACTCGGCATCTGGTCCCGTGAGGCGGGCAGTTTCCTCTGCATCGAGCCCTGGCACGGGACGGCCAGCCCCGCAGACTTCGATGGCGAGTTCGCCGACAAACCCGGCCTTATGCTCATCCCGCC
>JANWJK010000116.1 GCA_025452005.1 Acetobacteraceae bacterium
ACTACTGGCGCGCGCTTGCCGTTCGGCCTCGTTCGCTCGCGTCCGGGATGCGCTTTCTTGGTAGGAATCTTGGTAACCCGGAACTAAAGGCCCATGACTCGGCCGAATCCCACCATAACCCATTGAATTACTTGGCGTCCCCTGCGGGATTCGAACCCGCGTTGCCGCGTGAGAGGGCGGCGAACTTCGTTCGGCTTAGGAGATTGCGCCCCGCAGGGCAATTATAGATTTCCGCCCCGAATTGAACACCGCAGCCGCTAGGCACGACTTGCCCCCCGTTTGCCTCAACTGGAGTGACTAAGCGACCACCTTGGCGAAACGAAGCGACGACTATTCGGGGCACCGGAACACCTCCGCAATTCGACCGACCCCGCTTCGTGGCGGACACAATGCGGACATTTTTCGGGGCAATTCGTCGCGTATAGCCGTAAGCTACTGAATTTATTGGTGGAGCCAAGGGGAGTCGAACCCCTGACCTCCTGAATGCCATTCAGGCGCTCTCCCAACTGAGCTATGGCCCCGCCGCGCGGAGGCGCGATATAGCGCCCGGCCTCCGGGCCGATCAAGGGGCGTCAATGGCCGAGATCCTCTATGCGCCGGACCAGGACCAGGTCGTCGCCACGAATGCCTGGGCGTTCATGCACTGGCTTCGAACCGTAGCAGGCATGGACCTGGAGGATTGGTCCGCATTGCAGCGATTTTCCACTGAGCGGCCGGCCATCTTCCGGGCGGCTGTGGCGGGGTTCGCGCGTCTATCGGACGAGGCGCAGCGTCTCGCCCGGCACGGCGGGCCGCGGGAGGGGCTGGTGCTCCGCACCACAGGCGGGTCGCGCCTCTCATTCAACCGGGACGGGATATCCCGCAACGAAGCGCTGCCAGCGGAACTCGCCGCACCGCTCGGCCGCCTCTGGCCATCGGCCACGCTGATCCGGCCGGTCGCCGATCTGCTGCTGCACGCCGATCTGCGTCCCGACGACAGGCTCCTGGTCGTCGGACCGGCCTGGCCCTGGTTGGCCGCGCTGCTCGAAGGCACCGCCATCATCCTGGCCGCGCCCGCGCCCACCGACCTTCTCGCCATAGCCGCCGAGGAGGCCGCCACCGTTGTGGTCGCCCCCGCGCCGCTCCTCGCCGAAGCCGCCTTCCAGCGCGCTCGCCGCCGCCCGGATATCGGCAACCTGCGCACGATCGTCGCCACCGGAGGCCCGCTCTCCCCGGAAGGGCGCCGGCGCATCTACACCTGGGTGAAATCCGACCTGATGCTGCTCGCCCGCACCGGCGATACAGTCTGGGGCAATCCGTTGGAACCGGTCCTAGCCCGGCCCCCGGCCACCCCGGCCTTCCTCACGCCGCCTGTTTCAGTTCCGCCGCCACGCTGAACCCGGCCTCGGTCTTCGAGCGGATCTCCTCCACCGTCACCTCCGGCGCAATATCGACCAGGCGCAGGCCACCCTCGCCGACCTCGAATACGCCCAGATCGGTGATGACCAGGGCCACCACGCCCGCCCCGGTCAGCGGCAGCGTGCAGCGCTTCAGCAGCTTGGGGTTGCCGCCCGCGGTGTGCTCCATCAGCACGACCACGCGCTTCACCCCGGCCACGAGGTCCATCGCTCCACCCATCCCCTTCACCATCTTGCCGGGGATCATCCAGTTCGCGAGGTCGCCATTCTCCGCCACCTGCAGCGCGCCCAGTATCGAGATGTCGATGTGCCCGCCGCGCACCATGGCGAAGCTCGCGGCGCTATCGAAGAAGCTGGTGGTCGGCAGCTCGGTGACCGTCTGCTTGCCGGCATTGATCAGGTCGGCGTCCTCCTCGCCCTCGAACGGGAACGGCCCCATGCCGAGCATGCCGTTCTCCGAATGCAACTGGATCGACATGCCCTCGGGGATGTGGTTGGCCACCAGCGTTGGAATGCCGATGCCGAGGTTGACATAGAACCCGTCGCGCAGTTCGCGCGCGGCGCGGGCGGCCATTTGATCGCGTGTCCAGGGCATCGCGCTTCTCCTCAGTACCGCTTGCGCACCGTGCGCTGCTCGATCCGTTTGCCCACTGTCTCGAGCGGCACGACGCGATTGACGAATATACCGGGCGTAATGATATGGTCGGGATCGATCTGCCCGTAATCGACGAGGTCCTCGACCTCGGCCACCACGTGATCGGCCGCGGTCGCCATGATCGGGTTGAAGTTCCGCGCCGTCTTCCGGTAGATCAGGTTGCCTTCGCTATCCGCCTTCCACGCGTGGATCACAGCGAGATCGGCGCGCAGGCCGCGCTCGAGCACATAGGTGCGGCCGTCAAACTGCTTGGTCTCCTTGCCCTCGGCGATCTGTGTGCCGGCACCGGTCGCCGTGTAGAAGCCAGGAATACCCGCGCCGCCGGCGCGGATGCGTTCGGCCAGCGTGCCCTGCGGGTTGAATTCGATCTCCAGTTCGCCGGCGAGATACTGCTGAGCGAAAGTGGCATTCTCGCCGACATACGAACTGATCATCTTGCGCACCTGCCGCGTCTTCAGCAGCACGCCCAGGCCGACATCGTCGATGCCGGCGTTGTTGGAGATGATGGTCAGTCCCTTTGCGCCGCTTTCGCGAAGCGCGTCGATCAACACGGCGGGTATGCCGCACAGGCCGAATCCACCTGACATGATCGTCATGTCGTCGCGCAACAGCCCCGCGAGCGCGGTCTGCGCATCGGGATAGACCTTGTTGACCGCCATCGCACCCTCCTGCGGGCGCACCGTGCCATCGGCACGGCGCGCGAAGCAAGGGGCCTATCGTCTGGTCAGCTCCGCATGGATTTCCTCGGCGAGCGCGGGATTGGCGCGGCGAATCTGGCTCGCGCGCAGGCTGGCGGCAATGCCAGGACGCCGCTGCGTCTGCCACAACTCAAGGAATATCAGGTCCTCTGCTGCCGCTTCGTCGCGTACCTGTCGCAGCGCACGACGCAGTGCCTCGGTACGCGGACCATTCTGTTCACCGCCGTTGCCCCGCATCAACACCCCTCCCCGGACGTGGCGCTCGGGCAGTTAGGCAGCACCGGAGCACTTCGCCAGTCCATCAGGATGACGCTCTGATTAATTAAAAGTGTTCGGATGAACCGCGCGCTATCCGCGCAAGTGGCACGCGACCCAATGACCCTCCCGGGACTGCCGCAATGGCGGCTTCTCGGTGCTGCACAGCGGCAATTCCCGGATCGGGCAACGCGTATGAAAATGACAGCCGGTCGGTGGACGAATTGGATTCGGGACATCGCCTTGCAGGCGAATCCGCTGACGCTTCATCGTCGGGTCCGGAATCGGCACCGCCGACAGCAGCGCTTCGGTGTACGGATGCAGCGGCGTGTCGTACAGATCGCGGGCCGGCGCGATTTCCACGATCCGCCCGAGATACATGACGGCCACACGCGTGCTGATATGTTCCACCACCGACAGATCGTGAGCAATGAACAAGTAGGTGAGGCTGAACTGCTCTTGCAGATCCTCCAACAGGTTGATCACCTGCGCCTGAATCGACACATCGAGCGCCGAGACCGGTTCGTCGCATACGATCAGCTTCGGCGACACCGCGAGCGCGCGAGCAATCCCGATGCGCTGACGCTGCCCGCCGGAGAATTCATGCGGGTAGCGCCGGATGTGGTCGGCGTTCAGCCCGACGATCTCCAGCAATTCCGCCACGCGATCTTCGAAGGCCTGGCGGTTCTTCGCCAGGCCATGGATGGTCAGCGCCTCACCGATGATCGCGCCGATCGTCATGCGCGGGTTCAGCGACGCATATGGATCCTGGAAGATGATCTGCATGTCGCGGCGCAGCCTGCCAAGCTCGGCCGGACCGAATTCGATGACGTTGCGTCCCTCGAACCAGACCTCGCCCTCGGTCGGTTCGATCAACCGCAGGATGCATCGCCCGGTGGTGGACTTGCCGCAACCCGATTCGCCGACCAGACCCAGCGTCTCGCCGGTGGCGATCTCGAAGCTGACGTGATCGACCGCGTGCACCTGATCGACCGTGCGGCGCAGCACGCCACCCTTCACCGAAAAGTTCTTCACCAGGTCATTGACGCGCAGCAGCGGTTCGGTCATTGCCCCACTCAATACAGGATGCAGGCAACCCTGTGGCCGGCTTCGGCCGCACGCAGTTCGGGCACCGCCTCAGTGCAGGCAGGCTGCGCAAACTTGCAGCGCGGCGCAAAGCGGCAGCCCGGCGGCGGATCGATCAGTCGCGGTACGGCCCCGCCGATCGCTTCCAGCCGCGCACGCTTCCCGGCGTCCCTGTCGATGCGCGGGATCGAACGAATCAGCCCCTGCGTGTAAGGATGCAGCGGGCTGGCGAACAGTCGTTCGACTGTCGCCTCCTCGACCACGCGGCCGGCATACATCACGACGACCCGCTGCGCGGTCTCGGCGACCACGCCCATCGCATGGGTGATCAGCATGATCGCCATGCCGAGACGCGACTTCATTTCCGCCAGCAGATCGAGGATCTGCGCCTGTATGGTGACATCGAGCGCCGTGGTGGGCTCGTCTGCGATCAGCAACTTGGGATTGCACGACAGCGCCATCGCGATCATCACGCGCTGTCGCATCCCGCCGGAGAACTGATGCGGATAGCTGTGCACGCGACGTTCCGGCGTCGGGATGTTGACCAGGCGCAGCATCTCGACGGCGCGGTCCATCGCATCGCGCCGGCTCAGATCCTCGTGCGTCCGGACGGTCTCGGCGATCTGATGGCCGACCGTATAGACCGGGTTCAACGAGGTCATCGGTTCCTGGAAGATAATCGCAATCTCTTTGCTGCGTATCTGCCGCATCTCGTCGGGACCAAGCGGCACGAGATCGCGTCCCTGCCACAGAACCTTGCCATCGGCGATGCGGCCTGGCGGCATCTGGATCAGTTTCAATACCGTCATCGCGGTAACGGTCTTCCCGCAGCCGGATTCGCCGACCACACCCAGCGTCTCGCCACGGTCGATGATGAGATCGACGCCATCGACCGCCCGGACCATGCCATCGTCGGTCTTGAATTGCGTCTTCAGCCCGCGAATCTCGAGGAGGCGATCAGCCATGCAGGGCAGAAGCCGTCACATGACGCGGCGCGGATCGAGCGCGTCGCGCAATCCGTCACCGATGAAGTTGATGGCCAGCACCGTGAGGAAGATCGCGCCGCCTGCGAACAGCGCCCAATGCGGCGCGCTGTCCAGGACGTCCTTGGCGTCGAACAGGATGCGGCCCCAGGTCGGTATGTCGGGCGGAAAGCCAAGACCGAGAAACGACAGCGTGGATTCCGTGATGATGGCGGCGGCCACGTCGATGGTTCCCGCAACGATCACCGGCCCAAGCGCGTTCGGCAGTATGTGGCGCACCACCACACGGAACGTCGAGGCCCCGAGAGCGCGTGCTGCCTCGACAAACTCCTTCTCGCGCAACGCGAAGAACTGCGCGCGTACCAGTCTCGCCGTTATCATCCAGCGAAAGGCGCCGATCGCAGCGACGATGAGGACGAAGATGCCGAGTTCCGGCCCCACCAGCGTCTTCAACGTGTCCCGGAACAGGTAGATGATCAACAGCAGCACAGGCAGCGGCGGCAGCGACAGGAACAGGTCGGTGAGCCACATCAGCGCGGCATCGACGCTGCCGCGCGAAATGCCCGCAACCGCCCCGACCAGTGTGCCGACAACGACCGATACCGCCATGGCCGCCAGCCCGACGGCAAGCGAGATCCGTCCGCCGTACAACATCCGCGCCAGCAGATCCTGGCCGAGATCGTCGGTACCCAGCGGATGCGCCCGGCTCGGTGTCTGGAGCATGGCGGTGAAATCGATATCGTTGATCTGGACGCGCCAGAGTAAGGGGCCGAATGCGACCGCCAGGATCATCGCGAGCAGAACCACGCTGCTCACCACGGCGAGGCGGTGACGGCGGAACCGCCGCCAGGCATCGGTCCACGGCGTGACCTGCCGCGCCCGCGTCTTCGGCGGGACAACGACGACCGCGGCGTCAACGGTAGGAGATGCGGGGGTCGAGCCAGCCATAGATCAGATCCGCCATCAGATTGAACAGAACGACGAGACAGGCGAATACGAAAGTCACGCCCATGATCACCGGCGTGTCGTTGGCCAGGATCGCGCTGATCAGCAGTGAACCGATACCGGGAACCCGGAAGATCTGTTCAGTCACGATGGCGCCGCTGAACACGATCGGCAATTGCAGGGCTATCAGCGTCACGACGGGGATCAGTGCGTTGCGCACGATGTGCTTCAGTACGACGCCGCTCTCCGGCAGACCTTTGGAGCGTGCGGTGGTGACATAGTCGAGACGGATCACGTCGAGCACGGCGGAGCGCACGAAACGTGTCCAGGTAGCGGCCTGGAATGTCGCCAGCACGGTGATCGGCATGAGGCACTGCTTGAACTCCTCCCACCACCAGGCAAGTCCGGACGCCGACAGATCCGAACGGAACACGAAGGGGAACCAGTTCAGGCCGACGCTGAACACCAGGATGAACACCAGGCCGGTGAAGAAGGGCGGCAGCGAGAATCCCATCAGGGCGAACGTGCTGGCGATCTGGTCGAAGATCGAATAGGGGCGGGTTGCCGCGTAGACACCGACCGGCAGCGCGATCAGCAACGCCACGATCTGCGATGCGCCGATCACGCCGATCGTGGTTGGCAGGCGCTGCAGGATCAGCTTATCGACGTCCATGCGGCTGACGAACGAGAAGCCCCAGTCGCCGTGCGCCATCGCGGTGAGCCAATGCAGGTAGCGCACCGGGATGGGATCATCGAGGCCGAATTTGAGGCGCAACGAGGCCTGCACCGATGGAGGTATCGCCGGATTGGTCGCCAGCTCGCCGAACGGATCCCCGGGGGCAAGCGCCAGCATGGTGAACAGCACAAGGCTGATGCCGAGCAGGCTCGGCACCGCGATGAGCAGCCGTCTGATCAGGTAGCGGCTCACCGGCGGACCTTCATGGCGAGCGACTGCACTCGCTTCAGGAGTCGCGATACCAGTCCTGCAGCGCGTAAGTATTGTTGTCCCAGCCGCTCAGAGGCGCGTGCAGGTTGTTCGCCGCCGCCGCAACGCTGGGACGGCCGACCACCGGGATGACCACCACGTTCTTGATCAGCAGATCGTTCATGGCGATGAACAATGCCGCCCGCTTCACCGGATCGAGCTCCTTCTCGCTCGCCTGGTGGAGCTTGTCGTATTCCTCGCTCTGCCAGCGGGTGATGTTGCGGCCTTGGAATTTGTTCGCCTTGCTCGCCACTTCGCTCGACAGGAACTGCCGCATGAACACGCCGGGGTCCGGCTGCGTCATCGTGGTCGTGTACATCTGCAGATCGCAGGCGAAGTGCGGATAGGTGTCCAGGTTCGCCACGTCCGACGAGAAGAAGACCGAGGCGGTGACCGACTTGATCTCGACCTCGATTCCGGCCTTCTGGCAGGCCTGCTTCACGATCGCCTGGGTCTTCTGGCGCGGCGCGTTGATCGAGGTCTGATAGACCGCCTTCAGCTTTACGCCATTTTTGGCGCGAACCCCGTCGGCGCCCGGTTTCCAGCCGGCTTCGTCCAGCAGCTTGATCGCCTTGTCGACGTTGAACTCATAGTGGGTGTTCTTGGAAACGACCTTCTCGGGTGCGTTCACGTAGTTGGCGGTGGCAATACCCGTGCGGCCATAGATGTACTGCTGTACCGACGCACGATCGACCAGCAGGTTGAGCGCCTGCCGGACCGCCGGGTCGGTCAGGAACGGATGCTTCGTCTTGATGCTCGACCGTTCGCCATCGACCTCGGTCCAGGGATCGGTGTTGTTGAGCTGGATATGCTCGATGCTGCCGGCCGGCAGTATCTCGACCCGGCCCTTGCCGCTGGTCTCGAGGCGCTTGAGGATTTCGTCCTCCACCTGCAGGTTCCAGGCGAAGTCGTATTCGCCGGTCTGCAGCACGGCGCGTGCGGCCGACACGGCATCGCCGCCACCTTTCATCTCGATGGTGTCGAAATACGGACGGTTCGGCATGTGATAGTCGGGGTTCAGCTTGCCCTGCACCACGTCGCCCGGCTTGAAGTCGACGAACAGATATGGGCCGGTGCCGACCGGCGCCAGGTTGGCCGGCGCCTCGCGCGACTTGGCACCTTTGTATGGCTCGTACAGGTGTTTGGGGATCACCATCCCGACCGAGCCGACGAAGGCGTCGGCCCAGAATGGCGACGGCTTCTTGAACTCCACACGGATCGTGTGATCGTCGACCTTGACGACCTTCACGTCCTGGTAGCTGCCGATGGTCACCGCGGCCGTCGCCGGATCGGTGACATATTCCCAGTTGAAGACGCAGTCGTCGGCGGTGAACGGATGGCCGTCGTGCCACTTCACGCCCTGCTTCAGCTTCCACGTGACGGACGTGCCGTCCTCGGCCAGTCCGCCGTTGTCGACGGTCGGGATCTCCGCGGCCAGCACCGGCACGAGGTTGCCATCGGGGTCCCACCCTGCGAGCGGCTCATAAAACAGGCGCGAGCCGTCCTGGTCCTTGGTGCCGACCGCAAAATGTGGGTTCAGCAAAGTCGGGCCCTGCCACCACAGCACCTTCAGCGCGCCGCCGCCGCCACGCTTGGTCGGCTTGTAGACCGGCTTCTCCGCCGCGACGGCGACACCGGAATGCATCAGCATCTGGGTCGCCAAGGGCGCGGTAAGGCCGAGTGCGACCATGGCGCGGGTAAATCCGCGCCGTGACAGCTTGCCCCGCCGCACATCCTCGATCAGACCACGCAGGTCCTGCTCATTCATCGTGATTTGCCTTTCCCCAGATCCCGTGCGGACGGATGCTAACGCAACCCTGCGCAGACTGGAAACAATTTACCTAGTATCGCCGGTCCGCGTCAGTACCGGTACTGGTCGTGCTTGAACGGCCCTGACGCAGGAACGCCGATATATTCCGCCTGCTGCGGGGTCAGTTTCGTCAACTTGGCCCCGACCTTCGCCAGGTGGAGCGCCGCGACCTTCTCGTCCAGCGATTTTGGCAGCGTATAGACCTGGAGGTCGTACTGGCCGGCGGGCGCGTTGAACAGCTCGATCTGCGCCAGCACCTGGTTGGTGAAGCTGGCGCTCATCACGAAACTGGGGTGCCCGGTGGCATTGCCCAGGTTAACCAGCCGGCCCTCGCTCAGCACGATCAGCCGTTTCCCATCGGGAAACACCACCTCGTCCACCTGCGGCTTGACGTTTTCCCACTTGTAGTTGCGCAACGACTCGATCTGGATCTCGGAATCGAAGTGCCCGATGTTGCAGACGATGGCCCGGTGTTTCATCGCCCGCATGTGGTCCAGCGTGATGACGTCGACGTTGCCGGTGGCGGTGATGAAGATGTCACCGACCGGCGCGGCGTCGACCATCGTGGTGACCTGGTAGCCTTCCATCGCCGCCTGAAGCGCGCAGATCGGATCGACCTCGGTCACCACCACGCGGCAGCCTGCATTGCGCAGGGACGCGGCCGACCCCTTTCCGACATCGCCGAAGCCATTCACCACGGCGACCTTGCCGGACATCATCACATCGGTGCCACGACGGATGCCGTCGACCAGGCTTTCCCGCACACCATACAGGTTATCGAACTTCGATTTCGTCACGCTGTCGTTCACGTTGATCGCCGGCGTCAGCAGCTTGCCGTCGCGCGCCATGTCGCGCAGGCGGTGCACGCCGGTGGTGGTCTCCTCCGAGATGCCGCGCACATTTTTCAGCATCTCGGGATACTTCTGGTGCATCAGCAGCGTCAGGTCACCACCGTCGTCGAGGATCATGTTGGGCGTCCAGGCTTCGCCAGTCCCTTGGGCAGGTCCGCGCACCGTCTGTTCGATGCACCACCAGAACTCCTCCTCGCTCATGCCTTTCCAGGCGAACACCGGCACGCCGGCCGCCGCCACCGCCGCCGCGGCATGGTCCTGGGTGGAGAAGATGTTGCAGGACGACCAGCGCACCGTGGCGCCAAGCGCCTGCAGCGTCTCGATCAGTACCGCGGTCTGCACCGTCATGTGCAGGCAACCCGCGATCCGCGCGCCCTTCAGCGGCTTCGAGGCGCCGTATTCCTCGCGCGTCGCCATCAGGCCGGGCATTTCGTCCTCGGCCATGGCAATCTCCTTGCGACCCCACTCGGCCAGCGAGAGGTCCTTCACCTTGTAGTCCTCGGTTGCCATGTCGGTGCTCTCCTGCCTGGGGTCGGCGGCGCTATATAAAGATATCTGCATGTTTGGCAATCGGGGAAGCGATTGCCTTGGCGCTGGAACTATCGCAAAGGTTGCGGCATGGCCGAGCGACAGCGTGTTCTTCTGCTGACCGGGGCGAGCCGAGGCATCGGCCACGCCACGGTCAAAACATTCAGCGACGCAGGTTGGCGCGTGCTGACCATCTCGCGCCACCCGTTCGACCCGCGATGCCCATGGGACGGCGCGAAGAATCACGTCCAGCTCGACCTGGCCGACCCGGCGCGCGTGCTGGCCGAGATGCCGCGCCTGCGGGATATCGTGGGCGACGGGCTGGACGCGCTGATCAACAACGCGGCCATCTCACCCAAGCGAGCCGACGGCGGGAAGATCCCTGCCCTGGAGATGGCCTACGGGGACTGGCTGCACATCTTCAACGTGAATTTCTTCGCCTGCGTTGCCCTGGTCCAGGGGCTGCGCACGCCCTTGGAGACAGCGCGCGGGACGGTGGTCAACATGACCTCCATCGTCGGGTCGCGGGTGCACCCGTTCGCTTCGGCGGCCTATGCCGCGTCGAAAGCGGCGCTTTGGGCGCTGACCCGTGAGCTGGCGGCCGATCTGGGGCGCGCGGGCGTTCGGGTGAACGCGGTATCGCCTGGCGAAATCGACACCGGCATCCTGTCGCCGGGCACGGAAACCATCGTCGAGCGCGACATTCCGCTGCACCGGTTGGGCAAGCCCAGGGATGTGGCGGACCTGCTGCTGTTCCTGTGTTCAAACTCCGCGACCTACATTTCGGGGTCGGAAATCCACATAGACGGCGGCCAGCGGGTGTAACCGGCAACAGGAGGAAACACCGTGACATTGCGCGGCGCTGCCTTGGTCACCTGCCTTGCGTTGCTCGTGGGCCAGTCCGCCAACGCCGCCACCAGCGACATCCTGATCGGGCTCGACGAGAAGGTTTCCTTCGGTCCCGACGGACAGGCGAACGGCCCGCCCGGCAAGGACGCCGTCCTCGTGATGGACGTATCGAACCCGGCGAAGCCGAAGATCCGCGCCAGCCTGCCGCTGATGAATTCGTTGCTGGGTCCGCCGACCAACCTGCAGATCACGCCCGACGGCAAGCTTGGGCTGGTGGCCAACTCGGTGACGCATGTGCAGGACGGAGACGCCTGGAAGGTCTCATTCGACGACAAGCTGTTCGTCATCGATCTGACCGCCAGTCCGCCGAAGCTGATCGACACGGTGACCGTCGGCAAGCAGCCGTCCGGGCTGTCGATCTCGAAGAAGGGCGATCTCGCGCTGATCGCCAACCGCGCCGGCAAGAGCGTTTCGGTGGTGTCCATCCAGGGGACGACAGTGAAGGCGGTCGGCGAGGTGCCGATGGAGCAGGAAGCCGCTGCCGTGGTGATCACGCCCGATGGCAAGCGCGCCTTCGTCTGCATGAACCTGGTGAACAAGGTCGGCGTGCTGACGATCGACGGGACAAAGGTGACGTACGACAAGTCGCTCGACATCCCGTCGGCGTTCAATCCTTACAACATCGACGTCACGCCGGACGGCAAGTTCGCCGTCTCGTCTCACACTGGCGCGCAGGGGCTGAACGCCGATGCCGAGGTCAGCATCGATACATCGGGCGCGCATCCGCACGTGGTGGATATCACGGCGCCCGGCACCGGCGCCGAGGGGTTCGCCATCGCGCCGAACGGCAAGTGGGCGGTGACGCCGTTGATCGAGGGATCGGGCGCCAAGCCCACCGCGTGGAACTACGCGAAGGGTGGGCACGCGGCGCTGATGTCGGTCGGTCCCGGCGGGAAGCTGACGGTGATCAACAAGGCGCCGATAGGCGCGTTGCCGGAGGGCGTCGCGTTCAGCCCGGACAGCCAATACGTCTATATCGGCAACTACATCGACAAGGACCTGCAGATCTTCCGCATTTCCGCGGGGAGGCTGCTGACCGTGGGAACCATCGCGTTGCCTGGCCAGCCGGCCTCGGTGCGTGGGCCGGCGCGCTAGCGGCGCACTGCCGACTGGATCACCGCGGACGGATGGTCAGGTTGCGGAAGTGGCCGTCGGTGCCATTGTCCACGAACAGCCCGACCGTCCCGTGCGCGGCGGCACCATGCTTCAGGTCGCGGACGACAAGCGTGGGTTGTGTGGCGGCGCCAACATAGAATCGGGCCGCCGCGCCCGATACCTCAATCCGAAGATGGGTCCATTCGCCGGGCACCAGGTCGGCGTAGGCTTCGTATTGCTCCGGCGACTCCCGGCGCAGCCTGTCGAAATCGTAGCCCGGATATGAGAAATACTGTGTCGAATGATTGCGCCGAACCTGTTCCTCGGCACGGGCATTGGTCGGCCGGATGTAGAAGGTTTCACTGGAGAAGTCGTCGCCGCCGGTATCGATCCGGAAGGCGATCCCGACAAACCCTCGGGCGCCCGGTGGCGCATCCGGCAATGGCGTGCCGGCGACATCCACCTCGATCGTGCCATCATGAAAGTCCAGGCCCGGAACAAAGGCGAAGGTGTCCGTGTCCGGACCACGATAGGGGCCGGTCAGCCGTACCTCGAGCGCGTCGCTGCCGGCATAGCGAACCGCCTTTACAGTCACATGATGCGGCCGGACCGTCGCGGCGTCGCGCAACGGTAGGACGACAGCATCCTGCTCCGCCATCGCGGGCAATGCTGCCGTCACCAGCAGCGCGACAATGGTCGCGGCACAGAGATGCTTCACGGAAGAACTCAGTGGCTCGGGAAACCGGCTGCGAAATCCGCGACCGGCCGGATCGGGTCCGGCCGGTCGCAGATCAGGTGTTCATCGCGTCGAAGAAGTCGTTGTTGGTCTTGCTGTATTTCAGCTTGTCCAGCAGGAACTCCATTGCATCCACCGTTCCCATCGGGTTCAGGATGCGGCGCAGCACCCACATCTTGGACAGCGTGGCCTTCTCGACCAGAAGCTCTTCCTTCCGCGTGCCCGACTTGGTGATGTCGATCGCCGGGAACGACCGCTTGTCGGACAGCTTGCGGTCCAGGATGATTTCCGAATTGCCGGTGCCCTTGAACTCCTCGAATATCACCTCGTCCATGCGGCTGCCGGTATCGATCAGCGCGGTCGCGATGATCGTCAGCGACCCGCCCTCCTCGATGTTGCGCGCCGCGCCGAAGAACCGCTTCGGCCGTTGCAGCGCGTTGGCGTCGACACCGCCGGTCAGCACTTTCCCGGAGCTGGGCACCACAGTGTTGTAGGCGCGCGCCAGGCGGGTGATCGAATCCAGCAGGATCACCACGTCGCGCTTGTGCTCGACCAGGCGCTTGGCCTTCTCCAGCACCATCTCGGTCACCTGTACGTGCCGGGTCGCCGGTTCGTCGAAGGTCGAGCTGATCACCTCGCCCTTCACGCTGCGCGCCATGTCGGTGACTTCCTCGGGCCGCTCGTCGATCAGCAACACGATGAGGAACACTTCCGGATGGTTGCCGGCGATCGCGGTCGCGATGTTCTGGAGCATCACCGTCTTGCCGGTCCGCGGCGGTGCCACGATCAGGGCGCGCTGGCCCTTGCCGATCGGCGAGATCAGATCGATCACCCGCGGCGTGTAGTCCTTGGAAGGACCCTTTGCCACCGACTGGAAGTTCTCCACTTCCATCTTGAGACGCTCGTCAGGATACAACGGCGTCAGGTTGTCGAAATTGATCCTGTGCCGCACGGATTCCGGCGGCTCGAAATTGATGGTGTTGACCTTGAGCAGCGCGAAGTACCGCTCGCCGTCTTTCGGCGCGCGAATTTGTCCCTCGACCGAATCGCCGGTGCGCAGACCGAAGCGGCGGACCTGGCTCGGGCTCACATAAATGTCATCGGGTCCGGGCAGGTAGTTGGCTTCCGGACTCCGCAGGAAGCCGAAGCCGTCGGGCAGGATTTCGAGGGTGCCCTCACCATGGATAGCCTGGTCGTTCTCGGCCAGGTTTTTCAGGATCGCGAACATCATGTCCTGCTTGCGCAGCGACGATGCGTTCTCGATCTGGAGTGATTCGGCATAGCTCAGGAGGTCGGAGGGTGTTTTGGCCTTGAGTTCGGCAAGATGCATGGACGCAGTCCAGTTGGTGGTGCGGGACAGGGCGGAAGGCCCGGTGTGAAGTTGCCGACCATCTTTGCCGATGGCCGGGTTCGGTCCCGTCTGGTGGGGGGAACGAGGTGGCGGTTTATCGTCACCTTGCGGAGGGAAGCCAGACCCTAGGCGGACCAGCCGCACTCCGTCAACCGGGCAGTTGGGGCGAACAGCCGGATATGTCAAGGGCTTCCGGCCCGGCGCTGTCAGAACGGACGGACAATCACCATCACAACGATGACGATCACCAGCAGCGTCGGCACTTCGTTCGCCACCCGGTAGAAGCGCTGGGTCCGCCTGTTGTGGTCCTCCAGAAAATCGCGCCGCCAGCGCGACAGAGCGCCGTGCAGGCCCGACATCAGCAGCACCATGGCGAGCTTTACGTACCACCAGCCGGTGGACCAATTAATGATCCCTGGTGTCAGCACCAGCAGGACACCGAACGTCCAGGTTGCGATCATTGCCGGGTTGATGATCTGCTTCAGCAGGCGGCGCTCCATCACCTTGAAGCGTTCGCTCTCCGCCGAGCCCGGGCGCAGCTCGCAGTGATAGACGTAGAGTCGCGGCAGATAGAACATACCCGCCATCCAGGCGATCATCGCGATGACGTGGAAAGCCTTGCTCCACGGGTACAGCGCCGTAAGAAACCCTATCGTCATAGCAGGGGACACAAAGTGCGGTCGGCCGGGCAGATGCGGCCGCCGGCATGGCTGCACAGCCCCGGCCCCCGCGTCCGCGCGCGCCGGACCAGATCCGCCAGCGCGGCTATAAACATGGCGTCGGCATTGGGCACGGGAACACGGAAGTAGCCCGGCACACCAAGCCGATCCGCCAGCGCACGATAGTCGATGTCGAGCTCCACCAGCGTCTCGGAATGGTCCGAGACAAACGCAATCGGCACGACCAGCACGGCGACGCCATCATGTGCGGCTCGTTCGAGCTCTGCCTCCGTGCTCGGTCCGATCCAGCGCTGTGGCGTGGCCCGTGACTGATAGCAGACCACCCAGTCCGTGCCCGGGTCCCAGTCCGCCAGCACGTTCGCGACGGTCTGCTCGATCTGCCACTGGTACGGATCGCCGGCCTGCACGATCGATTCCGGCAGCCCATGCGCGGAAAATAGCACACGCAGTCCTGTCGCCGGCGCAAGCTGCCGCCGCGCCGCCTGCCATTCGGCGCGAAGCAATGCCGCGATGGCAGCGACGTATGCCGCGTCGGTCGGGTAGCAGCAGATCGCGGTCGTGTCTGCCACGAGCCCGACGCGCGCCGCAGCTTCGCGCCATGCCGTCAGCGAGCTGCCCGTTGTCGCAGTGGAATACTGCGGATACAGCGGCAGCAGCAGTACCCCGTCGGGGCCCCAGTCGCGCACGGCCTTCGCGGTCTCATCGCTGAACGGGTGCCAATAACGCATCGCGATAAAACACTTCGCATCGAATTCAGCCAGTTGTGCGTCCAGCGCCGAGGCCTGTGCGCGTGTCAGCTCGAGCAAGGGCGAACTGCCGCCAAGCGCAGCGTAGCTCACCTGGGCCGGCTCGAACCGTGCAGCAGCGATGCGGCGTGCCAGGAACGGCCGGACGAAGAGCGGAACGCGCAGGATTGCCGGGTCCTTGAACAGGTTCGCAAGGAACGGCCGGATTGCCTCCGGCCGATCGGGTCCACCCAGATTGAACAGGACGACCGCGACCCTAGGCCGCACGCACCTGCTCCACCAGGGCAGCTACGTGCTCGAGCGGGGTTTGCGGCACGATACCGTGTCCCAGGTTGAAGATGCTCGGACGCCCCTGAAAAGTCGACAGAATCGCCTCGGCTTCACGCCGCAATGCCTGTCCCCCTGCCACCAGGGCCAGCGGATCGAGATTGCCCTGGATTGCCGTGCGGGCCGGGATGACACGACCGGCCAGTCCCAGATCCATCGACGTATCCAGCCCGATCCCGTCGACCCGCGTCTCCGTCGCATAGTCGCCGACCAGGAGGCCCGCCAGCCGAGGAAACCCGATGATCGGCACGGTGGGATGCAACTGCCACAGGGAATTGACGATAACCTGCGCCGGCTCGACCACGTGCCGGCGGAACTGCGCCGGCGACAGGATGCCAGCCCAACTGTCGAACAGCATCACTGCTTCGGCGCCAGCCTCGATCTGCGCCGACAGATAGGACACCGTTGCGTCGGTCAGCAGGGCGATCAGGCGTTCGAACAGCGCGGGCTCAGCGTAGGCCATGGTGCGCGTCGCGGCGAATTCCCGCGAGCTGCCGCCATCGACCATGTAGCAGGCAACGGTGAACGGCGCGCCAGCAAATCCGATCAGCGTGCAGTCGGTGAAACCCTCATCCACCAGTCCCGCACGAACCCGCTGCACCGTCTCCAGGATGGGTGCAATCGCGCCCGGAAGGCTCGCCAACTGCAATGCTTCGATATCCGCCAGGGTCCGCAGCGGCGGCAGCACCGGTCCCTCGCCTTCGCGGTACTCCAGCCCCTGGCCGAGCGCCCACGGGATCATCAAGATGTCGCTGAACAGGATCGCCGCATCGAAATGGTAGCGGCGGATTGGCTGGAGAGTGACGTCAGCCGCCAGTTCCGGGGTCGTCGCCAACGCGATGAAGCTACCAGCCTTCGCCCGGGTCTCATGGTATTCCGGAAGATACCGGCCGGCCTGGCGCATGAGCCAGATCGGTGGCGGCCAGACCGGTTCGCCCGCCAGCGCCCGCAGCAGGGGCTTCGCAGCTCTCTCCATGCCCATTGCCTAAAAAGAAAAGAAAAATAAAGGATTGGATGAGGTGGTGATAGGGCCTGTGAATCGGGTGGATGATGTTCCGCGCCGGTCTTGCAGGCGATATCCACCAGAGCGCCATCGGCGAACATCAAGACTCCATCGGATTTTCCGGCGCTGTCCAGATGCACGGTAGGGTAGGATGTGGATTCCTCCACAGTAGTCCGGACGGTACCAGCTATCCCCGGATTTCCTCGCCCACGCAGGCAAGGTGCTGTCAGTCCCCGCTATCCCCGCTATTCTCAGCCGCATGCCTGGCCACCGCATCAATCTGCATCTCGTATCCGATGCCACCGGCGAGACGCTGAACGCCATTGCCCGTGCCACCACTGTGCAGTTCGAGCATGCGGACATCGTCTATCATCGGTGGAGCCTGATCCGGACCCGCTTCCAGCTCCATCGGGTGCTTGAAGGGGTCGAGCACGAACCAGGGCCGGTGCTGTCCACGTTGGTCGATCGGGCGCTGCGTGCGGAGCTGGAAACCACGTGCCGACGGCTGAATGTCGCGGTTGTGAATGTGCTCGATCCGGTGATGAACCTCCTCCAGGATTTCATCGGTGAAGAGGCCGCCGCCCGCCCAGGCCGGCAGTATGCGCTGAACGCCGACTATTTCCGTCGCATCGACGCAATGCACTACGTGCTGGCCCACGACGATGGCCAGGCGCAGCCGGGCCTGGCCGAGGCGGACGTCGTGCTGGTGGGGGTGTCGCGAAGCTCGAAGACGCCGACCTGCTTCTACCTGGCCAATCGCGGCACCAAGGCGGCCAACGTACCGCTGGTGCCGAACCTGCCAGAACCGCCCGGGCTGGAGACCGTGGAATGTCCCGTGGTCGGGCTCACTCTGGATCCCGCGGCGCTGATCGAGATCCGCCGCCATCGGTTGCGGCTGATTGCCGCCGGCAATGCCGCCGCCATCGCGCGGCAGAACAGCACCGAGTATATCGATGAGGAGGCAGTCAAGGCGGAGCTGCTCTGGGCGCGGCGGCTATGCAACCGGCGCGGCTGGCCCGTGATCGACGTGACGCGGCGCTCGATCGAGGAGACCGCCGCCACCGTTTTGCAGCTCATGGATGCGTGGCACGAGCGCCGGCGTAAGGACGCCGAGGCCGTGAAAGCCTGATGCTCCAGCGGTCGGCGCCTCGGCTGGTGCTTGCCAGCGCGTCGGCATCGCGCCGCGCGCTGCTGGACGCGGCAGGTCTGGCATTCACGGTCAGTCCGGCAGATATCGACGAGGCCGTCGTCAAGCGGCAGGCCCGCCGCGAGGGGTTGGATGCCACGGATGCCGCGCTGCGGCTCGCCGACCACAAGGCGGCGACGGTCGCGCAACGTATGCCCGAGGCGCTGGTGATCGGCGCCGACCAAATCCTGGTATGCGACGGCATCTGGTACGACAAGCCGGGCGATACGAACGAGGCCCGCCAGCAGCTTCGCGCGCTGCGCGGGCGCCGGCATGTGCTGGCCACTGCGGTCGTATGCCGCCTGGATGACGCCCGTGTCTGGCACCACGTTGCCGTGCCGGCTCTCTCGGTGCGCGGCTTCAGCGACGATTTCCTCGACGGCTACCTGGCGGCCGAAGCCGAAGCCGTCACCAGTACGGTCGGGGCCTACCGTCTGGAAGGTCGCGGCGTGCAGCTGTTCGACTCGATCGAAGGGGACCATTCCGCGATCCTGGGTCTTCCTCTGCTGCCCCTGCTCGCGTTCCTTCGGCGCACGCAGATCCTCATAGAGTGAAGTGCGGCAGGCTCGGCTGGTGCAATATGACGAGGAGGCCTCCGGTCAGGGTGAAACCGTACTAATGCCCGGCCGTCGGCCTGAAGCCGGCGACCAGCTCTTCGATCCTCGCCGGATCCGACTGCTCCATGACGTGCCGCGCGAAGCGCGCACAGGCGTCGATCTCAACCGACCGGACTGCCTGTTTGACGCGGGGCACCCCGGAGGCCGCCATACTGAAACTCCGCAGCCCCAGTCCGAGCAGCAACGGGGTCAACCGCGGATTGGCAGCCATCTCGCCACACACCGATACCGGCATCCGCATCCGCAACGCCGCCTCGGTGGCGAACTGCACCAGCCGTAAGACCGCGGGGTGAAGCGGATCGTAGAGCTCGGCGACATCCGTCTCACCGCGGTCCACCGCCAGCGTGTAGGCGGTCAGATCGTTGGTGCCGATTGCGAAGAAATCGGATTCGAGCGCCAGCGCATCGGCCGACAACGCCGCGCCGGGGGTCTCGATCATGATGCCGAGAGGCGGCAGCTTCTCGGGGATGCGCTCGCCGCGCCGGCGCAATCGCCGCGCCACCCGCTCGTACACGTCGCGTGCCGCCCTCACTTCCGCGACCGTGGTCACCATGGGCAGCATGACCCGCACGGGACCCGCGGTGGCGGAGCGCAGGATGGCAGAAAGCTGGGTTTCCAGGAGCTCCACATGGCGGAGCAGCAGCCGTATTCCCCGTAATCCGAGTGCGGGGTTGGCATCGGCGATGTCGGGCACTATGCCGGCGCTGGAGAGCGCCTCGATGTCCTTCTCGCCGCCCCAGTCCAGCACGCGGATCGCCACGGGATCACCGCCCATCGCCTCCACGATGACGCGATAGGTCTCCGTCTGGGTGTCCTCGTCCGGCACTGTCTCGCGGTTCATGAACAGGAACTCGGTGCGCAACAGGCCGATGCCGACCGCGCCCGACTGGGCGATCAGCGGCAGTTCCAGCGGCAGCTCCAGGTTCGCCTGCAACTCCACCGTCTCGCCGTCCAGGGTTTCGGCGGGCAGCCGGCGCAGCCTGCCGAAGCGCTGCCGCTCGCGGGCGAAGGCCGTGACGGCGCGCCGTGCCGCAGCCAACGTCTCCGGCGCCGGGTTCAGCACCACGATGCCGGCCGAACCGTCGATCACCACCATGTCGCCCGGCCGGATCGCATGGGCAAGTCCGGCCGCTCCCAGCACCGACGGCACGCCCAGCGCGCGGAGCATGACGGAGGTATGACCCTCGGCGCCGCCCTCCTCGGTCGCAACGCCGGCAAGCCGGGACGGATCGAGCAACGCAGCATCCGACGGTCGCAGCGATTCGCTGACCAGGACCGCGCCTTCGGGCAGGCCCGCGAAACTGCGATAGGGTGCCCGTGTCAGGTTGCGCACAAGTCGCCGGCCGATCTCGCGCACCTCCTCGGCTCGGCGGGCCAGGCCGGCGCGGTCCTCCGCCGGCATGCCCGGCTCAGCCTGGGCCAGTATTGCCGCGGCGATCGCCTCCGCCTCCGCCACCACCGCGCTCTCGGCGGACAGCAGCGTCTCCTCGATCCTCTGACGTACCGCGCGGATCAGGCGCGACGAGCTCAGCATGCGGATGTAGGCTTCGATCAGGGGCGCCAATTCCGCCTGGCTTTCCTCGGGCAGCACCGACAGCCGGTGTCGCAGTTTGGTGAGTTGCTTGCGCGACTGGGCTATCGCCGCATCCAGGCGGGCGCCCTCGGCGGCACAGTCGGCAGCCTGGATCTTGTGCCGGGTGATCTGCGGTGTCGGTTCGGATGCGCGGAACACCGGCCCGATCGCAACGCCAGCCGAGACCGGGATGCCGGTGAAACGCGCTTCCGGCCGGGTGTGGTCGGGCCGCGCGCGGCCCAGGCGCCTGTGCTGAGGGGGCGGCGGGCTAGTCCTGTTCATCGAAGCCGGACTCGACCAGCGCGGCGAGCGTGTCGAGCGCCTCCTTGGCGTCCCACCCCTCGGCACGCAACTCGATGACAGCGCCCATCCCGGCGCCGAGCATCATCAGCCCCATGATCGAGCGCGCCGGCACCGACTGCCCATCCCTGATCACATCGACCGCGGCGCTGAAGCGCTCGGCCATCATGACGAACTTGGCGGCGGCCCTGGCGTGCAGGCCTCGCTTGTTGGGCACCGTGACGCTGCGGGTCAGGACCGGAGCGCCGGCGGGCGAGGAAGCATCGGCAGGAGATGCGTCGCCGTCCTGCGGCGTCATCCGCAGCAGCCGTTGACCTTGCCGCCCGGCAGTACATGCGAGGCAGCGGCGATGTACTTCCGTCCGGCCTCCTCCGCGCAGTTCACCGCATCGGCGAGCGGCTGCTTCGATCGCACCTTGGCGAGCTTCACGAGCATCGGCAGGTTGACCCCGGCGATCACCTCGACGCCCTGACGCTGCATCATCGAGATTGCCAGGTTGGACGGGGTGCCGCCGAACATGTCGGTCAGCAGCACCACGCCGTCGCCGGTATCGCACCGGCCGATGCAGGCCTCGATCTCGGCGCGGCGATTCTCGATGTCATCGTCCGGTCCTATGCAGACCGTATCGACGTTACGTTGCGAGCCGACCACATGTTCCATGGCGGATCGCAGTTCCTCGGCCAGGCGGCCGTGGGTCACCAGGATCATGCCAATCATTTTCGGTGAGAGGCTTCCCAGGTAAGGTATGACGTTCGGTCGGTCATGTCGTCGTCTCAGGCCTCCTGTGCCTGAACCGGCGCGGCCGTTGCGGCCGCGTCGCGAAATCCCGAGGCATCGCCTGGCCGCGGCACCGGCCGATCGGTCAGGTAGGCCGCCTCAAGCCCCTCACGGGCCAGCTCGCGGTGCGTTACGTGCAGCCGCCAACCAAGCCCTGTTCCCCCGGCCGCCCATGCCGCGGCGATCCGGTCTGCCAGATGTTGCGCGAGTTTTTCGACCAGATAGACCGAGCGGTGCCGCCCGCCCGTACACCCAATCGTGATCGCCGCATATTTCTTGCCCTCTTGGACGAACCTCGGCAAGAGCATGTCTATCAAATCCGCCATTTTGGCGAAGAATGTCGAAAAGTCCGGGTCCGCTTCAATGAAGGCGCCGACCTCGGCATCCAGCCCCGTACGCGGCTGCAACATAGTGTCATAGTGCGGGTTTCGCAAAAAGCGTCCATCGAATACCAGATCTGCTTCCCGCGGTAGGCCGTGCTTATAGGCGAACGAGATCAATGACACCACCAGGCGGCTCTCCTCGGCGTCGCTTTCGGCGCCGAAGTGCCGATCAACAAGCCGTCGTAGCGCCGCCAGCGGTAGTCCCGAGGTGTCGATCACCAGGTCCGCCCCCTCGCGCAGCGGGGCCGTGAGGCTCTCCTCGCGGGCGATGGCGTCGGTGATCCGGCCCTGCGGCGCCAGCGGATGGCGGCGCCGGGTCTCGGTAAAGCGGCGGAGCAGCGTGGCCTCGTCGGCCCAGGCGAATACCAGCTCCGGCCGCAGTGCCGGGTTGGCACGCAGGTGATCCATGGCCTCCAGCACGAGATCGGCCCCGAAGCCGGTGGTGCGCGTATCGACGCCGATCGCCAGCTTGCGCTCACTGCGTCTGACCATGCCCTCGAGCATGGCCAGCGGCGGATTGTCGACCGCGTCGTAGCCCAGATCCTCCAGCTCCCGCAGCACCGAGGACTTGCCGCCGCCCGCGAGGCCGCTGACCAGCACGACCCGGAGGCGTTCGCTTCTCATGCCATGAAGGCTCCGGCGACCTGGGCGACGCGGCCCAGTGCACAGTCGAGCGCCATGGCGACGCGTTCCGGCGCGGAAGCGGCCTGGGGGTCGATGACAGTGAGGGGCAGGTCCAGCGCATCGTGACGTGCCGGCGCCGGCAGCCGGACGGCTGGGGACGCCAGTTCGACGGCGAGGGCGAGGCGAGCCGACGCGATGTGGGGCAGCCGGACGATACCGAGACCGCGCACCTCGAGCAGACCGGCCAGCGCAGGCACCGGGTAGGCGACACCATCCACGATGGCCACCTGGTCATCCGCCACCAGGTCGAAACCGCGCGCGAGCAGGCGGAGGAGCAGGTCCGACTTGCCTGCCCCTGGTGGACCGATCAGCAGCACGCCGCCTCCCCCGCGGCTGGCGCAGCTCCCGTGGATCTGCATGACCACCCACTCTGATCCGGTATGCACCGGAAAGGAAGCCGCCTTGTCGGCCCGGAGGGGAAGTGCCAGCGTTCCCCGGCATGATCAGCCGAAGCGATATCGCCGCCGCCGCGGCCCGAATCGAAGGCTATGTCCGGCACACGCCGGTTGTTTGCCTTGCCGCCGCGGACCTGGGCCTTGGCATTCAAATGACGTTGAAGCTGGAGCTGTTGCAGCACGCGGGAAGCTTCAAGCCGCGCGGTGCCTTCAATCGGTTGCTGTCGAGCAACCTGCCGCCCGCCGGAGTCATCGCGGCGTCAGGCGGCAACCATGGCGCCGCCGTCGCTTACGCGGCACGTGCACTCGGTGCCGAGGCGGAAATCTTCGTTCCGGCGCTGACACCGGCGATGAAGGTCGCACGGATTGCAAGCTATGGCGCGCGCGTGGTGCAGACCGGCGCGACCTATGCCGAAGCGCTGACCGCGTCGCAGGAGCGGCAGGCGGCAACAGGCGCGCTCGAGGTACACGCCTACGACCATCCGGACGTGCTCGCCGGGCAAGGGACGGTCGGGCGGGAATTCGAGCAGGATGCACCTGGATTGACGCATGTGCTGGTGGCAACAGGCGGCGGCGGGCTGATCGGCGGCATCGCCACATGGTATGCCGGCAGCGCGCAGGTGATCAGCGTCGAACCCGAGGCCTGCCCCGCGCTGCACGATGCACTGCGCGCGGGGCGCCCGGTGGAGTCGCCGGTGGGCGGCCTGGCCGCGGACAGCCTGGGTGCGCGCCAGGTGGGCGGCCTGATGTTCCCGATAGCGAAGGCGCATGTTGCCGCTGCGGTGCTGGTGCCGGATGACGCCATCGCCGCGGCGCAACGGCTGATCTGGGACCGGCTGCGCCTGGTCGCCGAACCAGGCGGAGCGACGGCGCTTGCGGCGCTGCTGAGCGGTGCCTTCAGGCCGCCCGAGGGGGCGCGCGTCGGCGTGCTGGTGTGCGGCGCGAACACCGATCCAGCGAAGGTCGTTGCAGCATGAGCTTCCTGCTTGCCACGGACGGCCGCGGCATCGCGACGCTCACGCTGAACCGGCCGGAGGTGGCGAATGCCTACGACGAGGATATGCTGCGCGCGATGACCGGCGCGCTGGAGAAGCTCGCGTGCGATGACGCGGTGCGCGCGCTGGTGATCAGGGGCGCCGGCAAGCACTTCCAGGCAGGCGCCGACATCAACTGGCTGAACCGCCTGTCGCGCCAGGGGCCCGAGGAGAACTACACGGCATCGATCGTCACGGTGCGCTTCAGCAAGACGCTGAACGAATTGCCGAAGCCGACGGTGGCGATGATCCATGGCGCCTGCTTCGGCGGTGGCGTCGGGATTGCGTGTTGCGTCGACGTGGCGCTGGCGACGCCGGATGCGCTGTTCGCGATCAGCGAGGTGCGCCACGGGATCGCGCCGACGCCGATCTCGACGCACATGGTGAATGCGATCGGCCTGCGGCAGACGCGGCGCTACGCGCTGACCGGCGAGCGCTTGCCGCCCGCATAGTCCGGTAGCATCCCCGGGGAGGTAACTATGCGTCGACTCGCGCTCGGCTTGTTCTGTGCCGCGTCACTGGCCGTGCAGGCTACGG
>JANWJK010000117.1 GCA_025452005.1 Acetobacteraceae bacterium
AAGCTGCGCCCTCGACTGGCTAGATCAGGTAGCCTTTTGCAGGAAAAACTGACGAACGGCCGAAGAGGCTAGGCCGAGCCCTGCCCTGACGAATCTTGCGCCTGATAATGAAGAGCGTTTTTCGCTCGGCGGCGCGGCGCACAGGCCTATCCGAGGTGGCTCCGCAGTGGCGGCCGCGCCGGTGAGCGAAAAACGCTCTTCAATATCTAGCTCGTATCAAAAAACTACCGCGAAGCGGTTTAGTCCAATCCGGTTTATCATACGCGACCTCGCTTCGGGGTAACGACTAACGACATCCCCGATCCGATATTCGAGTCACTTCCCGTTTCCGCCCCGCAGCGCCGCCTCGAGCCGCCTCGCTGTATCCGCCGCCAAGGCGGCCGGCGTGCCGGCAAACCCCATGATGAGGCCGGTCATGCGCGGCGGACCGGCGTAGTAGGCGCCGAGCGGCGACACCGCCAACCCTCGCGCACGGCACGCGGCGACCGCACCCGCCTCGTCCGTGCCGTCGGGCAGGCGGCCCACCATGTGCAGGCCGCCAGGCGCGTCGATCGGGCGGATCGAGGGGGCGTGGCGGGCCAGCGCCGCCAACAGCGCGTCGCGGCGGCGGGAATACTCGGTGCGCATGCGGCGGATGTGTGGGGCCAACAAACCTTGGCGCATGAACTCGGCCAGCGTCGCCTGGTTGAAGGTGTCGATGCCGCGATGCGCCAGGGCGCAGGCGCGCACGAAAGCGGGGACCAGGGGCGCGGGAACCACAGCGAAGCCGAGGCGCAGCGCCGGGGCCAGCGTCTTGCTGAAGGTGCCGCAGTAGATCACCCGGCCGCCGCGGTCGAGCGTGGCCAGCGGCGGCAGGGGGTGGCCGCTCCAGCGGAATTCCGAATCGCAGTCGTCCTCCAGGATCCAGGCGTTGGCGCGGGCGGCCCAGTCCAGCAGGGCGAGCCGCCGTGCGATCGGCAGGGCGCCGCCAAGAGGCGTGGCGTGGGAGGGCGCGACCAGGGCGAGCCGCGCGTCGGGTGCGCGCTGGATGCCGGCGGCGACGTCCAGGCCCTCGGTGTCGCTGATGACGGGAACCGGGGTGGCGCCGGCGGCAAGCAAGGCGCCGCGGCCGGCGATGTAGCCGGGGTCCTCGACCCAGGCGGTGTCGCCGGGGTCCAGCAGCAGGTCGGCGGCGATGCGCAGTGCCTGTTGGGTGCCGGCGGTGACGACGATGTTGGCGGGGTCGGCGAGCAGGCCGCGCGTGGCGGCGAGGTGGGCGGCGATCTGGGTGCGGAGCTCGGGCAGGCCCTGCGCGGACGGGTAGCCGGTGAGCTCGCTGGGCAGCGTCTTCATCACCTTGGCGGCGCAGCGGGCCCAGGCCTCCTTCGGAAACAGGTCGGGAGCGGGGATGCCGCCGGCGAGCAGCGTGCCGATGCCGGGCTGGCGCTGGTGCGCCGAGACGGGAACCGCGGCGATCCGCTGGCCGCGCCGCGAGAGCGAACTGGCGGCAGTGGGTGGCGGCACGGCGGGCGCAGGCGCGGCGTCGGGCAGATCGGGCGCGACGTAGGTGCCGCTGCCGGTGCGGGCGCGCACATAGCCCTCCGAGGCCAGGCGCTCATAGGCCAGCACCACGGTCTGGCGCGCTACACCCAGTTCCTCGGCGAGCGCGCGCGTGGGCGGCAAACGGGCGCCTGTCGGCAGCGTGCCGGCGAGGATGCCTAGGCGCAGCCGATCGAATACCGACTGCTGGCGATTTTGGTCTGGTGTGAACATCGAGGTTCGCCCCAAGTCACTGGTCCAATCGGAACCTAGTCCTTGGGTCGAGCCGGAGCAAGATCAGGGAAAGACTGTCAGAAGCCTTCGCGCTCGAGCCGCTTGCGCTCCAGCTTGCGGGCGCGGCGCACCGCCTCGGCCGCCTCGCGGGCACGGCGCTCCGACGGCTTCTCGTAATGCCGCCGCAGCTTCATCTCGCGGAAGATTCCTTCCCGTTGCATCTTCTTCTTGAGCGCCTTCAGCGCCTGGTCGACGTTGTTGTCACGCACGAGTACTTGCACTTGGCTGCCTTCTCCTTCTCTGCTGTGGCCGTCCCCGCCGATCGGGGACGCGCCCTATATCACGCGTTGACCGTGGAGGCTACATGGCCATTCTGAAGATAGCGCGCATGGGGCATCCCGTGCTGTTGCAGAAGTGTGAACCGGTGCCGGATCCCGGCGCGCCGGAGATCCGCCGCCTGGTCGCCGACATGGTCGAGACGATGGAGGACGCATACGGCGCCGGCCTGGCCGCCCCACAGGTGCATGTGCCGCTGCGGCTGTTCGTGTTCCGCGTGGCCGAGGCGCGCGGCAATGAAGACGCCGACGACACGCCGGTCGGCAACACCGTGGTGATCAACCCCGAGATCGAGTTCCTAAGTCAGGAGCGCGTGCTGCGCTGGGAGGGCTGCCTGTCGATCCCCGGCCTGCGCGCCGCGGTGCCGCGCGCACCGCGCATCCGCTACCGCGGCGTCGATTGCGACGGCAGGCCGGTGGCGCGCGAGGTGACCGGGTTCCACGCCGGCGTGGTGCAGCACGAATACGACCACCTGGACGGTATCCTGTACCCGATGCGGATGCGAGATTTCTCGTTGTTCGGCTTCACCGAGGAGCTGGCCCGGGCGGCTGCGGCGCAGCAGGAAGGCCGCTGATGGCGGTCGAGCGCAGCGCTGAACGCGACGCCGCCATCGCGGCCCTGCTGGGGCATGTGCCGTTCGATGGCTGGACGCGCCGTGCGCTGCGCGCGGGGCTCGCCGATATCGGCATGGCGCCCGAGGACGCCGAACAGTTGTTCCCCGGCGGTGCGGCCGACATGATCGAGACGTTCTGCGACTGGGCCGATCGCAGGATGGCGGAGGGCGCCGCCGCGCTGGACCCTGCGCTGCGCCTGCACCAGCGGGTGCGCGCGGTGATCGCGCTCCGGCTGGAGCAGAACCGGCCGCACAAGGAGGCGATCCGCCGCGCGCTGGCGCTGCTGGCGCTGCCGGGGCACGCGCGGCTGGCCGCCAGGTGCACCGCGCGCACCGTGGATGCCATCTGGCACGCGGCCGGCGATCGGTCGGCGGATTTCAGTTGGTATACCAAGCGGGCGATCCTCGCCGCGGTGTATGGCGCGACGGTGCTGTACTGGCTGCGTGATTCCAGCGAAGACGATACGGCGACGCTTGCGTTCCTCGACCGGCGACTGTCGGGAGTGGGGCGGATCGGCTCGGTGCGACGCCGGGCGGAAGCGATGATGGGGCGACTGCGGCCGGCCTGAGCCTCAAACCGGCACGTCACCCTTCAGCATGATGCGATACAGGTATCGCACCTGCCCCATGTCATAGTCGCCATTCGCCTTGTGCAGCAGGCAGCGGTTGTCCCACATCACCATGTCGCCGGTCCGCCACTGGTGGCGATACTCGTATTGCGGCTGCGTCGCGTGCGCCAGCAGCTCATCCAGCAGCGCCAGCGCCGCTTCCTCCTCCATCCCGACGATCCCCTCGATGCGGATCGGGTTGAGGTAGATCGACCTGCGTCCGCTCTCGGGATGCGTGCGCACCAGCGGGTGCAGCACCGCGTCCGGCACGTTCTGTCGCGCGGTCTCGCTCAGCGCCATCAGCTTCCGCTCGCTGTGACGGCTCTGGTACACGTGCATTGCACGCATGCCATCGATCCGCTGCCGCATCGCCGCGGGCAGCGCCTGGTAGGCAAGCTGCATGTTGACGAACTGCGTGTCGCCGCCGCGGTCCGGCAGTCGCACCGCGTGCAGCACCGTCGCCTTCGGCGGTTCCGCGGCATTGGAGTGGTCGGTGTGATAGCCCTCGCCGGGGATGTAGCGCTTGCCGTCAGGATAGAAATCCTGGTTCGAGATGTAGTGGATCTGCGGGCACTCCGGCAGCGCGAAGCGTGTGTTGTGCTGCGGGAACACCTCGCCGAACAACTGCACCGCATCGAACAGTTGCGCCGGCGACAGATGCTGGTCGCGGAACACCAGCACCGGGTGCTCCACGAACGCGCGGTTCAACCGTTCCCGCAATGCCGTATCCACTGGCTGCGTCAGGTCGACGCCGCGCACCTCGGCGCCGGTATGCAAGGACAATGGCGTGATCATTGGCGCAGATTGCGCAGGAAGTCTCCCGCGCGCAACCTGCCCGATGCGCAGCAGGGAAAGGACGAAAGCCATGGCAAGCGGTCCGCAATCCAACATGGACTTCACCAAATTCTTCGCCGACATGAAGCTGCCCGCGATGCCCGACATGGAGGTGTTCGTGGCGGCCAGCCGCAAGAATCTGGAGACGCTGTCGGCGGCCAATCGCATCGCATTGGAAGGCGCCCAGGCGGTCGCGCGGCGGCACATGGAGATTGTGCAGAGCAGCGTGGCCGAGTTGACCGAGGCGATGCAGGCGCTCGCCGCCGCCGATGCGCCACAGGCCAAGGCGGCGAAGCAGGCAGAGCTGTTGAAGCAGGCCTACCAGCGTGCGGTAACGCACATGAAGGAACTCAGCGACCTCATCCAGCAGTCCAATGCGGAGGCTCTGTCCCTGATCAACCAGCGATTTGTCGAGGCGATGGATGAAGTGAAAGCGCTGGCGCAGAAATCAGCGTAACAAGGCACCAATCTTCCAAAAGCAAAAGACCAGGCTCGCAGTATCGTGTAGTCACAAAATTTTCTCCGCATGCAACGCTCGCGTGCTGGCGTCCTTCTCCCGGGAACGCCGGGAGCGTTTGGCGCGGCAGCATCGGTTCGGTGCGTGCCGGGGCAGGCATGTCTTGCTCCTGGGCACCAAGGGAGGAAAAACAATATGGCAGCAGAAGCTTCCGTCACGCCAAGCGGGCTTTCCGAACAGGAGCACAGGGCACAACTGCGTCGCGCCGTGATTGCCAGCACGGTCGGCACCACGATCGAATGGTACGACTTCCTGTTGTACGGCACGGTGACCGCGCTCGTGTTCGGCAAGTTGTTCTTCCCGAAATCCGATCCGGTTGTCGGCGTGCTCGAGGCATTCAGCGTGTTCTTCATCGGCTTTGTCGGCCGGCCGATCGGGGCCTTCATCTTCGGTCACTGGGGAGACCGCATCGGGCGCAAGGCGACACTCATCGTGACGCTGCTGGTGACCGGCGTCGCGACCGTGCTGGTCGGCTGTGTGCCGGGCTACAACAGCATCGGCATCTGGGGCGCGATCCTGCTCACGATCATCCGCCTGATCCAGGGCATCGGCGTCGGCGGCGAATGGGGCGGCTCCGTTCTGCTGGCGATGGAGTGGGCACGCACCAACAAGAATCGTGGCTTCCTGTCAGCGTGGCCGCAATTCGGTGCGCCCGCCGGATTGTTCCTGGCGAACACGGCAGTGCTGTTCTTCAGTTGGTACTCCGGCGACCAGTTCCTGGTCTGGGGCTGGCGCATCCCGTTCTTCCTGAGCGCCATCATGGTCGTCGTCGGACTGTGGATCAGGCTCGGCATCATGGAAACGCCGGTGTTTCAGAAGATCCTCGACGAAGAGCGCACCGAGCGCGTGCCGGTGCTCGAGGTGCTGAAGCGGCAGCCGAAGCAGATCATACTGACCGCACTCCTGCGTCTGCCGGAGCAGGCGCCAGGCTACATCGTCGGCGCGTGGATCTTCACCTACGCCACGACGGTCCTGGGGTTCACGCGCGATTTCGTGCTGACTGCGGTCATTACCCAGACGGTGCTGGGCTTCATGTGGGTGGTCTGCGCCGGCTACCTGTCGGATTTCGTCGGTCGAAAGAAAATGTACATCATCGGCTGCGTGTCGATGGGC
>JANWJK010000118.1 GCA_025452005.1 Acetobacteraceae bacterium
CAATGTGGTGCTGCTGTCCATCGGCATCTGGGCTGGAGAGGCGGGTGGTCTGCTGCACGACATGGGCCCGGCGACACGCGATCTGCTGCACTGGGTTTCCGCGCTGATCGCCATGCCGGCGATCGCCTATGCGGGAATGCCGTTCTTCCGCTCTGCCGCGGCGGCGCTGCGCCAGATGCGGACCAACATGGATGTGCCTATCAGCCTCGGCGTCATCCTGGTCACCGGCATGAGCCTCGCGCAGACCATGCAGGGCGGCGTGCATACCTATTTCGACTCCGCCATCACGCTGCTGTTCTTCCTGCTGATCGGCCGCGTGCTGGACCACCGCGCGCGAGGCCAGGCCCGCGCGACCGCCGAGCAGTTGTTGACCCTGCGTGCGACGGATGTCGCGGTGCTGCAGCCCGATGGCAGCATCGCACGCTGCGGTCAGCACACCATCGTCCCCGGCGATCGCGTGCTGGCTGGATTTGGCGAGCGCATCGGCGTCGATGGCGTGGTCGAACGCGGCTCGTCCATGCTGGATGCCAGCCTCGTCACCGGCGAAAGCCTCCCCGTCGCAGCCGCTCCCGGCACGCAGGTGTTCGCCGGCACACTCAATCTCGGGGAGGCACTGGTCGTGCGCGCGACCGCCACCGGCAACGGCACTCTGCTTGCCGAATGCGCGCGACTGATCGAGGCGGCGGAGGCACGGCGTTCGCGCTTCGTCGTGCTCGCCGACAGGGTTTCGCGCCGCTACGCGCCGGCGGTGCATCTCGCGGCTCTGCTGACCTTCCTCTGGTGGTATCTTTCAGCGGGCGTGACGGTGGGGCAGGCGCTGCTGACTGCGAGCGCGGTGCTGATCATCACCTGCCCCTGCGCGCTCGGTCTTGCTGTGCCGGTGGTGCAGGTGATCGCCACCGCTCGGCTGTTCCGTACCGGCATCCTGCTCAAGTCGGCGACCGCGTTGGAGCGCCTGGCCGATGTAGATACAGTCGTATTCGACAAGACGGGCACACTGACGGAACCGACACCAGCATTGGTAAAGGGACCGGACATCGACCACGCCGCATTGCGGGTTGCGGCATCGCTTGCCGCTTCTAGCCGTCATCCGTTGGCGCGTGCGCTTCTGGCAGCATCGGGGCCGGTTCCCGTTGCAAGCGATGTCTTCGAGCATATGGGACAGGGTATCCAGGCAGGCGATGTCCGGTTGGGCAGTGCGGCGTTCTGTGGAGTGGGAGCCGGGATTGCCGTTACGCAGGCGCCGGTCCTGTGGCTGAGACGACCGGACCACCCGCCGGTCCGCTTCGACTTTGCCGAGACGCTGCGTGCCGATGCCTCGGCAACGCTGGAACGGCTGCGCGGTCTTGGCCTCCCGGTACATCTGCTTTCCGGCGACCATACGGCGGCCGTGGCGCCGATCGCTGCCGCACTCGGCATCGATGCCTGGCAGGCCGAGCGCACGCCGGTGCAGAAGGTCGCGGCCATCGAGAAGTTGGTAGCGTCCGGTCGCAAGGTGCTGATGGTCGGTGATGGTCTGAACGACAGCCCGTCGCTCGCCGCCGCCAGCGTATCCGCCTCGCCCGCGAGTGCCGCCGACATCAGCCAGACCGTGGCCGATGTGGTGTTCCAGGGGAATCTGCTGGCGCCCATCGCTGCTTTGATCGAGACCGCACGGCGGGCGCGGAACGTGATGCGGCAGAACCTCGCGTTGTCGATCGGCTACAATGTCTTGATGGTGCCGCTCGCGGCGGCGGGTTTTGTCACGCCATGGCTTGCCGCAGCGGCGATGTCGAGTTCGTCGCTGCTGGTGTTGGCGAACAGCTTCCGCCTGCACGGCAGGTCGACATGAATGTCATCCTGTATCTGCTCGGCGCGAGCCTGATCCTTGGCGGCGGCGGTCTGGCGGTGTTTCTGTGGTCGCTCCGCTCCGGCCAGTACGACGATCTGGAAGGCGCCGCCAACCGCATCCTGTTCGACGACGAAGAGCGGTAGCATCGCACGGATCGGTCAGGTCGTCGCGGCAGGGACACGTGCGAGGTGATCGTTCAAAGCTCGTGTCTCGGTGACACCGAAGCGCAGTCCAAGCTTGCTGCGGCGCCAGAGCACGTCTTCTGCGGTCCTGGCCCATTCCGCGCGGACCAGCCAGTCGATCTCGCGCTCGGTGAGGTCTGCGCCGAAGCAGCGCCCCATGTCGGCCGGCCTGCGTGCGTCTCCGAGCACATCCGCAGAGAGTGTTCCGTACGTGCGGACGAAGCGGCGTTGTTGCGCGTCGGCGAGAAACGGATAGCGCCGCGCCAGGTCGGCACGCACCTGTTCACTGCCATCCCACGGAAAATCGCCGCCCGGCAACGAGGCGTGCGCCGTCCATGCGCCACGCATGCCGGGATAGAACCGAGCCAGCTTCGCCATTGCCGCCTCGGCCAATCGTCGGTGCGTGGTGATCTTGCCGCCGAACACCGACAGTAAGGCAGGAGCCTCCAGCACAAGCACATAGTCGCGCGTCGCCTCCTGCGCCTTGCTGGCGCCGTCGTCGAGCAACGGACGCACACCCGCATAACGCCAGACGATGTCCGCCGGATCGACCGGCGTCCGCAGATAGAAGCTGACCGCGCCACACAGGTAACGCTCTTCGCCCGGGGAGGTCGTCGCCGCGGCGGGATCGCCACGGTAATCCTCGTCCGTGGTTCCGATCAGCGTGAAATCCCGCTCGTACGGGATCGCGAAGCAGACGCGCCCGTCCGTGTTCTGGAAGATATAGCTACGGTCATGCGCATAGAGCCGCGGCACCACGATGTGGCTGCCCTTCACCAGACGGATGCGCCGAGGCTCCGGTTGGCCGACGACGTCGCGCAGGACCCGGGTGACGGAAGGCCCGGCAGCATTCACCAGCACGCGTGCCGCTTCCCTGGTCCCGCCGTCCAGCGCGAGATGCCACACGCCGTCCGCATGCCGGGCGCCGACGCATCGCGTGCGCGTACGGATGTCCGCTCCGCGTATCGCGGCGTCGCGGGCGTTCAGCACCACCAGGCGGGCGTCATCGACCCAACAGTCGGAATACTCGAAGCCGCGGGTGACCTCGGGTCGCAGCGGGACGCCGGCCGGATCCGTGCGAAGGTCCAGCGTGCGCGTGCCGGGCAGGATCTCCCGCCCGCCCAGGTGGTCGTACAGGAACAGCCCCAGCCGGATCAGCCAGCGCGGACGTAGCCCCGCGTGATGCGGCAACACGAAGCGCATCGGATGGACGATGTGCGGCGCGGCGCGCAGCAGCACTTCGCGCTCGGCCAGCGATTCGCGCACCAGGCGGAATGCGTAGTGCTCCAGATAGCGCAGCCCGCCATGGATCAGCTTGGTCGAGGCGGAGGAGGTGCCGCTCGCCAGGTCGTCCGCCTCGACCAGCAGCACCGACAGCCCGCGGCCGGCGGCGTCGCGCGCGATGCCGCAGCCGTTGATGCCGCCGCCGATAATGGCGAGATCGAAGGGGCTAGTCCTGGACGAACTCACCCGACTTGCCGCCTGCCTTGTGGGTCAGGCGCAGCGCCTCGATGCGCATGCCGCGATCCACCGACTTGCACATGTCATAGACCGTCAGCGCCGCGACCGAGGCCGCGGTCAGCGCCTCCATCTCCACCCCGGTCTGTCCCGTCGTGCGCACCGTGGCCGCGATCTCTACCGCGTCGCCGGCCACCGCCAGCTCCAGCGACACCGCACTGATCGGCAGCGGATGGCACAGCGGGATCAGCTCCGAGGTGCGCTTCGCCGCCATAATGCCGGCGATGCGCGCGACCGCCAGCACATCGCCCTTCTTCGCGCCGCCGCTTCGGATCAGCGCCGCGGTGGCCGGCAGCATCGTCACACGGGCCCGCGCCGTGGCGGTACGTTCGGTGACCGGTTTGGCGCCGACATCCACCATGGCCGCCTGGCCGCGCGCGTCGAAGTGGGAAAAATCCTGGCTCATGTCGCGCCGTTCAGCAGCACGCGCGTTGCCGCTGTCACGTCCGCCTCGCGCAGCAGGCTCTCGCCCACCAGGAAACATTGGGCGCCCGCCGCGGCAATCCGGCGCAGGTCCGTGTGGCTGCGGATACCGCTTTCGGCGATCAGGAAGCGATCGGGCGGCACCCGCGGCGCCAGCTCCTCTGTGGTGGCCAGATCGGTGACCAAGGTCTTCAGGTTGCGGTTGTTGATGCCGACGAGCTGTGTCTCCAGTCCCAGCGCACGCTCCACTTCGCGTTCATTGTGCACCTCGGCCAGCACGTCCATGTCCAGCGCACGGGCCAGCTCCTCGAGTTCGCGTGCCTCGGTGTCGGTGAGCGCGGCGAGGATCAACAGGATGCAATCCGCCCCCATCGCGCGGCTCTCGTACACCTGCCATGGATCGAGGATGAAGTCCTTGCGCAGCACCGGCAGATCGACCGCCGCGCGCACCGCTTCCAGGTGGCCGCGGCTGCCCTGAAAATGCGCGGCATTCGTCAGTACCGACAGACACGCCGCCCCACCGTCGCGGTAGGCACGGGCCAGCGCCGGCGGGTCGAAATCGGGCCTGATCAGGCCGCCCGAAGGCGAGGCCTTCTTGATCTCCGCGATGAGGCCGTAGCGGCCTTGGGCGACCGCCACTTTCAGCGCCGAGCCGAAGCCACGCGGCATGTCGTCGCGGTCGCCGATTTGGGACCGCAGCGCGTCGAGACTGGTCCTCGACTTGGCCTGTGCGATGTTCGCGCGCGTCTCGGCGCAGATGCGTGCCAGCACGTCGGGGGCAGGGATGTTGCCGGTTTCGGCCATCGTGTCCTTCAGTGCGCCGCCGTCTCGCGGCGCAGTGTCTCGAGTGCAGCGAGCGCGGCGCCGGACGCGATCGAACGGCCGGCCAGCGCGACGCCTTCGCGGAGATCGGCGGCGCGGGCCGCGACGATCAGCGCGGCGGCGGCGTTCAGCAGCACCGTGTCGCGATATGGGCCGGTGGCACCCTGAAGCAATGCCTGCAGCGTCGCGGCGTTCAGGGCCGCGTCGCCGCCGCGGATCGCTTCGATCGGCGCGCGGTGCAGATCGGCGTCCTCGGGGCTGATAGTGAATCGGCGCAGGCCACCGTCCTGCCAGGCGGTCACCTGGTTCTCGCCGGCGACAGTCAGCTCGTCGAGCCCCTGGCCGTGTACGATCCATGCCGTCTCGCTGCCCAGCCGGCCCAGCGTCTCGGCCATCGGCGCGGCCCACTCCGCGGCGAACACGCCGATGAGCTGGCGGCGTACCCGTGCGGGATTTGCCAGCGGGCCAAGCAGGTTGAAGATCGTCCTTGTGCCGAGTTCCACCCGCGGCCCTGCGGCGTGGCGCATCGAGGGATGGTGGCGCGGCGCGAACAGGAAGGCGCAGTTCGCCACGCGCAGGATGTCCGACAGCCGCTCCAGCGGCACGTCGACGTTCACCCCCAGCGCGGCAAGCACATCCGCCCCGCCGGTGCGCGACGACAGCGCCCGGTTGCCGTGCTTCGCGACGGGCACGTCGCAGCCGGCCACCACGAAGGTCACCGCGGTCGAGACGTTCAGCGTGCCGGCCGCATCGCCCCCGGTGCCGCAGACATCGATCGCATCGTGCGGCGCGGCGACCGGGGTCATCCGGGCACGCATCGCGCGCACCGCACCGGTGATCTCCGGCACCGTCTCGCCGCGCACGCGCATCGCCATCAGCAGGGCGCCGATCTGTGCCGGCGTGGCCTCGCCCGACATGATGATGTCGAATGCGGTCTCGGCCTCGGTGTCGGTCAGTATCTCGCCGGCGGCAAGGCGGGCCAGGAACGGCTTGAGGTTGTTGGACACGACGCGCCGTCAGGCGGCGCGCGCCGGGGCGTTCGTGCCACGGGCGATCGCCAGGAAATTTGCCAGCAATTCATGGCCATGCTGGCTGGCGATGCTTTCCGGGTGGAACTGTACGCCGAACACCGGCAGCGTGCGGTGGCGCATGGCCATCACCAGCCCGTCCTCGGTCCAGGCGGTGGGCGTCAGCACCTCGGGCAGCGTCGTGCGATCGACGATGAGGCTGTGGTAGCGCGTCGCGCTGAACGGCGACGGCAGTCCTTCCAGGATGTCGGCCCCGGCGTGGAAGATGCGGCTGACCTTGCCGTGCATCGGCGCCGGCGCGCGCACGACCGCACCGCCGAACGCCTGGCCGACCGCCTGATGCCCGAGGCAGACGCCAAGGATGGGGATGTTTCCCGCCGCCGCCGTGATGAGGTCGAGGCAGATGCCGGCCTCGTTCGGCGTACACGGGCCGGGCGACAGTACGATCGCCTCCGGCTGCCGCGCGAGCGCGTCCGCAACGGTGAGCTTGTCGTTGCGCCAGACCTCGCATCGCGCACCGACGTCGCCCAGGAAATGATACAGGTTGAAGGTGAATGAGTCGTAGTTGTCGATGAGCAGTATCATGGCGGCGCCATCCTTGCCCGGCGGAATGCGGCGGGTCAACGTGGATGACCCGCCATCGCAGGGCAACCGGGTGAACGCGTGAAGATCTCTCGTCGCCGCGGTTCTCGCTGTCATTGCGAAGTGAAGCAATCCCCATCAATGGGGATTGCCGCGTCGCTGCGTTCCTCGCGATGACAGCGGCGTCCGATGGCCCTGCCCGCCATCGCAGACGTCACCCCGGATTGTTCGCTCCCGACTTCCCCGCCGCGAACCGCACGGCCTCCTCCGCCGCGCGCAACAGCGCACGCGCCTTTTGCCGGCACTCCTCGTGCTCGAACTCGGGCTCCGAGTCGGCCACGATGCCGGCGCCCGCCTGCACGTACATCACGCCGTCCTTCACCAGCGCGGTACGCAGGCCGATGCAGGTGTCCATCGTGCCGTTCGCTGCGAAGTAGCCGATGCAGCCGGCATAGATGTTCCGCCGGTCCGGCTCGAGTTCCTCGATGATCTCCATCGCGCGCACCTTCGGCGCCCCTGATAGCGTGCCCGCCGGGAACCCGCCGACCAGCGCGTCCAGTGCATCCAATCCGTCGCGCAGCTTGCCTTCCACGTTAGACGAGATGTGCATCACGTGGCTGAAGCGTTCGATGGCATAGCTTTCGGTGACCTTGACCGATCCCAGTTCCGCCACCCGCCCGACATCGTTGCGTCCAAGGTCGAGCAGCATCAGGTGCTCGGCGCGCTCCTTCGGGTCGGACAGCAGTTCCGCCTCCAGCGCCTGGTCCTCCTCGTAGGTCGTTCCGCGCCGCCGCGTGCCGGCGAGCGGACGGATCGTCACCGTGCCGTCGCGCAGGCGCACCAGCACCTCGGGGCTCGATCCCACCACGGCGAAGCCGCCGAAATCCAGGAAGAACAGGAACGGCGCCGGATTGATCCGCCGCAGCGCGCGATACAGCGAGAACGGCGGCAGCACGAATGGCACGGCGAAGCGCTGACTGATGACGATCTGGAAGGCATCGCCGGCCGCGATATAGTCCTTGCAGCGCTCGACGGCGGCCAGGAATTCCGGCTTGGTGAAATTCGAACCGGGCGCCGGCGGGTCGGGCAGCATCACCGGCGGTGGTGCGTGCGGCAGCGGCCGTTCCAGCGCGGCCTCCGCCTCGTCCAGTCGCTTCCGCGCATGGTCCCAGGCCGCCTCGGCCGTCATGTCGGCCTGCGGATAGACCGGCGCCGCCAGCGTCAGTTCGTCGTTCACGTTGTCGAAGATGGCGAACAGCGTCGGCCGCATCATCACGCCTTCCGGCACGTCGATAGCATCGCGGTTCTTCGCCGGCAGGCGTTCCATCTGCCGCACCATGTCGTAGCCGAGATAACCGACCAGACCGCCGGCCATCGGCGGCAGGTTGGCCGGCACGTCGAGCCTGGTCTCGGCGATCATGGCGCGCAGGCTGTCCAGCGCCGGCCGCTTGTCCGCAACGAAGGCATGCGGCGCCGACTGGGCGTAACGGTTGACCTCGGCCTGTCCGTGGCGGCAGCGCCAGACCAGGTCCGGCTCCATGCCGATGATCGAGTAGCGCCCGCGGGCGGCACCGCCCTCGACGCTCTCCAGCAAGAAGGAGTTCGGCCGGCCGTGCGCCAGCTTCAGGAAGGCGGCGACAGGCGTTTCCAGGTCCGCCACGCCGCGTCGCCACACCAGCGTGCCACGCCCCGCATCATGGGCGGCACGGAAGCTGGCGAAGCCGGGCGAGACCGAGACGTTCATTGCTGTTGGCCGGTAACGTTGTCCAGAACGGGCTGATTGATGCGCGGGGCCGCGCGTACACGCAATGCGTCGGCGAACACGCCGGCAAGGTCGGTACCGACCGAGCGTGCCACCGCCTGGCGCATCTGGCCGTAGCCGGCCGGATCGGCCTTCGGGTCTGCCTCGACGATTTCGGCCGGGACCGCGACGATGAACCCGTCGCCGGTCTCCACCATGGTCGGTTCGCCCTGCTTCAATGCGAACAGCGGCTGCTCGAGCTGTTGCGGCATGCCCTCGGCGCCGGCGCCGCGCGTGACGAGTGGCGTGCGCCGGACCGCCACGCCGGCCACGGCCGCGGCATCGGCCAGCGACTGGCCTCCTTTCACCGCGGCCAGCAGCTTCGCCGCCGCCTGCTCCTGTGCATGCCGCTGCCAGTCGCGCATCCAGTCCGCCTCGACCTGCTCCTTCACCACGTCGTACGGCTTCACCGCCGGTGGCGTCACATCCTCGACGCTGAGTGCGTAATATGCCGAACCGCCGGTCGATGGCGTCTGCACTTCGACGAGGCGGGGTGGATCGCCCTTCTGCGCCTCGAATGCCCCCTTGATCAGCGCGGCTTTCAGTTCTGCCGCACCCGGCACCGGCGCAGGCGTGCCGTCCGGGGTGTTGCCGCCGGCGTCCAGTGTGCCGGCCACGCCTATCAGGCCGAGATCCCCTGGCATCTCGTCCAGGCTGACGCCACTGCCGAGGACGTTGTCCACCTTGTTCGCCCGGTCGTACACGAGGTCGGCTGCCTTGGCGGCGAGCAACTCGTCGCGCAGCGTGTCCTTCACATCGGCAAAGCCCGGGGCGCTGCCGGCTGTTGCCTTGGTGACCCGCACGATGTGCCAGCCCAGCGCGCCCTTGTCGGGTCCGGTCACCGTGTCGGGCGCAGCCGCGAACACGGCACGTGCCAGCTCCGGATCGGGGATTTCCCGCTCCGTCGCATCGTCCAGCGCGATTGCCGAGCCGCCGCCGTCCTGCGCGGCCTTCTGCATCGCCGCCCAGTCGGCGCCGCCGCGCCAGGTGTCGGCGAGCGACCTGGCCTTGCCCTCATCCGCCACCGAGATCACCTCGACCGATCGCCTGGCCGGTTTCACGTACTGCGCCTTGCGTTGCTCATAGGCCGCCTGAAGCTCCGCGTCGCTGATCGGGATATCCTTCGCCAGTGCCTGCGGGGATAACTCTATTGCCTTGATCCTGCGGTATTCCGGCGCCGAATACCGATCCGGATGGTTGTCGTACCAGCGTTGCAGGTCGGCCTCGGTCGGCGCCGGCGGCTCGGGCGCGGCGGCGATCGGGAATTCCACCATGTCGGCGGAGCGCTTCTCGAACTGGCCCTGATACAGCGGACGCAGCAGCGTCTCGGGCGTTGCGGCGCCAGCGCTGACCGCACCCAGCAACTGCCGCTGCGCCAGCTCGCCGCGGGCCATGTCGAGGAAGCGCTGTTCGTTCAGGCCGTTGTTGCGCAGCACCGCCTCGAACATCTGACGGTCGAACTGGCCATTCGGACCGCGGAACGTCGGCATGTTCAGGACGGTCTCGCGCACGGCGGGGTCCGGCGAGACGACGTGCAGACGTTGCAGCTCCTGGGACAGCGCGGCCTGGGTGATCAGCCGCTGCAAGGCGTCGCGTGCGGCACCGTTGCGCATGTCCTGGGTTGGTTCCTGGCCGGACGGCAGGTTGCGCGTCACCTGCGCCATATCGCGCTGATAGGCTTCCTGAAGCTGCATGCCCTCGATGGTCTGGCCACCGACCTTGGCGACCCAGGTGGAAGTGCCGATCAGCCGGATCACGTCGCCGACGCCCCACGAGACGAAGGCGAGCACCATGATCAGGAAGAAGCCGCGGGCCACCCAGGTCTCGAGCAGGCGGCGGAAGACGGTGATCATGCAGGCAAGCCTCTGGTGGCAACCGGCGCAGCATATACGGATGCGCGTTGGGCTTTGCCAGCATCAGGCCTTTGAGCTACCAGCGGAACAACGAGGCCAGGAGGTCGCCATGCGCCAGTTGATCGCCGGAAACTGGAAGATGCACATGCTGCGCGCGCCGGCGAGCGAGCTCGCCAGGGAGGTGCGCGCCGGTGCCCAGGGTCTGGCGTGCGACCTGCTGGTGTGTCCGCCGTTCACCGCGATCGAGACCGCCGCCGCCGCGCTTGCGGGTTCGGACGTGGCGGTCGGCGGCCAGGACTGCCACGCGAAGGGACAAGGCGCTCATACCGGCGATGTATCGGCCGCCATGCTGCGCGATGCCGGGGCGAGCTGGGTGATCCTCGGCCACTCTGAACGCCGCCAGAACCACGGTGAGACCGACGAACTGGTGCGCGAGAAGGTGCTGGCGGCGGTCGAGGCCGGCCTGACGCCGATCGTCTGCGTCGGCGAGACGGAGGATCAGCGGGTTGGCGGGCAGGAGACCGAGGTGGTGGGCTGGCAGATTGCCGGCAGCCTGCCGAAGCCATTCGCCGGCGTGGTTGCCTACGAGCCGGTGTGGGCGATCGGCACCGGCCGGACCGCCACCGAACAGGACGTGGCCACCATGCACGCCTTCATCCGCGAGGAACTGGTGCGGCAGTTCGGCGAGGCGGGGCAGGGGGTGCGGATCCTCTATGGCGGCTCGATGCGGCCGGCGAATGCCGGCGCGCTGCTCGCGGTGCCGCATGTCGGCGGCGGGCTGATCGGTGGAGCGAGCCTGAATGCGGAGGACTTCCTGGCGATTGCCCGGGCGGCGTCACGCGGGTAGGAAGCCGGCATGACCACCGTTCTGCTGATCATCCACCTGTTCGTCACGCTCGCGCTGATCGGCGTCGTGCTGATCCAGCGCAGCGAGGGCGGCGGCCTGGGCATCGGCAGCTCTCAGGGCATGGGCTCGTTCATGTCCGGCCGCGGCACCGCCAACCTGCTGACCCGGACCACCGCCATCCTGGCGACGGTCTTCATGGCGCTGTCGCTGACGCTGGCGCTGATGAACCGCGGCACCACCGGGGTCGGAGTCGGCCGATCGCTGTTGGAAAGCCAGTCGCCAGCCTCGGCCCCAGGACCGGCCGCGCCGTTGCCCGCCGCACCGCAGGGTCCCTCGGTCCCCACCAACTGACCTTCCCGTGACGCATGCGTGATGCCGCACGAGCGGGCTTCCCCCCGCCCGATTCGGCTCCGTATACTGGCCGCCCATGACGCGGTACGTGTTCATCACCGGCGGCGTGGTCTCCTCTCTCGGCAAAGGCATCGCCTCGGCGTCCCTGGGCGCCCTGCTCCAGGCGCGCGGCTTCTCGGTGCGGCTGCGCAAGCTCGATCCGTACCTGAACGTCGATCCCGGCACGATGAGCCCCTACCAGCACGGCGAGGTCTACGTCACCGATGACGGCGCCGAGACCGACCTGGACCTTGGCCACTACGAGCGCTTCACCGGCGTGCCGGCCAACCGGTTCGACAACGCCACCACCGGGCGCATCTACTCCGAGGTGATCGCCAAGGAGCGCCACGGCGACTATTTGGGCGCCACGGTGCAGGTGATCCCGCACATCACCGACGCGATCAAGGAGGCGATCGTTCGCGGCACCGCGGGCCTCGACTTCGTGCTGGTGGAGATCGGCGGCACGGTGGGCGACATCGAGAGCCTGCCGTTCCTCGAGGCGATCCGCCAGCTCGGCAATGAGCTGGGGCCCGAGCGGGCGATGTTCGCGCACCTGACGCTGGTGCCCTACATCCCATCGGCTGGCGAACTGAAGACCAAGCCGACGCAGCACTCGGTGAAGGAACTGCTGAACGTCGGCATCCAGCCGCAGATGCTGCTGTGCCGCTGCGATCGGCCGATCCCGGAGAACGAGCGGCGCAAGATCGCGCTGTTCTGCAACGTGCGAGCCGAGTCGGTGATCGCGGCGCTCGATGTCGACACGATCTACGCGGTGCCGATCAGCTATCACGCCGAGGGTATGGACCGCGAGGTGCTGCGGCACTTCCACCTGCCCGCCGACGGCGAGCCCGACCTGTCGCGCTGGCAGGATATCGTGGATGCGGTCCGTTCGCCGGAGGGCGAGGTGCGCATCGCGGTGGTGGGCAAGTACACCAACCTGCTCGACAGCTATAAGTCACTGGCCGAGGCGCTGGCGCATGGCGGCATCGCCAACCGGGTGAAGGTGCATCTCGACTGGGTGGACAGCCAGATATTCGAGGACGGCGGCGCGGTTCACCGGCTGGAGGAGTGCCACGGCATCCTGGTGCCGGGCGGCTTCGGCGAGCGCGGCACGCCGGGCAAGATCGAGGCGGTGCGGTTCGCGCGCGAGAAGAGCGTGCCGTTCTTCGGCATCTGCTTCGGCATGCAGATGGCGGTGATTGAGGCGGCGCGGAACCTGGCCGGGCTGCGCCGCGCGTCGTCCACCGAGTTCGGGCCGTGCGACGAGCCGGTGGTGGGGCTGCTCACCGAATGGGCGCGCGGCAACGAGGTCGAGCGGCGCATGGCGGACGGTGATATGGGCGGCACGATGCGGCTGGGGGCCTATCCGGCGGTGCTGAGCCCGGGATCGCTGGTGTCGGACCTGTATGGCGGCGCGACCCGGATCGAGGAGCGGCACCGCCACCGCTACGAGGTGAACGTGACCTACAGGGCGTGCCTGGAACGGACCGGCCTGCGGTTCTCCGGCATGTCGCCCGACGGGGTCCTGCCGGAGACGATCGAGCGGCCGGACCATCCGTGGTTCGTCGGCGTGCAGTACCACCCCGAGCTGAAATCCAAGCCGTTCGAGCCGCATCCGCTGTATGCGGCGTTCATCGCGGCGGCGGTGCGGCAGGCGCGGCTGGTGTAGCGGTCGGCCTAGAGGGGCCGGTTGCGTTGCAGGCTGTTGATATATCTATGATCGACAACGTTTCGCGTTGACACGAAGGGTGCCGGAAAGCATTAATGCCGCGCTGGATTCCAAGGCCGGCCAGGGGGCCCGTCATGATACCGTGCGGACGGTTCCCACTCCCTGACTGAATCTTGGCGTTGTCGTTCAGGAACTTCTGGCGGACCGTTGAAATGTCGTCACTATTGGTTATAGGCCGCGATCTGCCGCATCCGCCGGTGAACGGGGAGGAGCGGCCCCTAGGGCGCCGGTCCCAGTACCTGGCCGCCACCGCGCTCGCCGAGCCCGTCGTCCGCGGCGGATGGCCGGCTGCCTTGCTGGCCCTGCCGCTTGCGCTGGCTCCGTCGGGTGCCGGCGCGGTGCCATTCAACATCACGACGGCTGCCTGCTCCGCAACCATTGGTTGCGATGCCGAGCCTACCAATATACCGGGCGCTACCTCCGGTAATTTCAAGGGCGGTATGCTGAGACTGAACGGGACGAACAAGACCTATTCGATTCCGTTTACGCTGGACACGTCGACCACGAACACCCTCAATCAGGATGGTGAGAATACGACATTCACAGGCGTCTTTTCCGACGCCACCTCTGGCGGCAATATCAAAATTACCAATGTCAACGCAAAGGGCGTGGGGCTGACCGCCGGCTCCGTCACATTCAGCGGCATCAACACCTACACCGGCGCGACGACGATCAACACCGGCGCGACTCTGGCGTTGTCCGGGAGCGGCAGCATCGCCGCGTCCTCCAACGTGGTCGACACCGGCACGCTCGACATCTCGGCAGTCACCGGCAGCGCCACAATCAACAAGCTAACCGGCAGCGGCACTGTCAATCTCGGTAGCAAAACGGTCGTCTTGTCGGGTACCAGCACTTTCACCGGTGCTATCAGCGGCAATGGTGGTGTCACTGTTTCCGCCAATACGGTAACCTTCAACAACTCAACCGCGATGGCCTACACCGGCGCCACCACGATCAATTCGGGAGCGACGCTCAGCCTTGGCGGTTCGGGGGGCATAGGGCATTCGTCCGGCGTCGTCGCCAACGGCACCTTGGACGTCCCGGGCAGCCGGACGATCACAAGCTTATCCGGCTCGGGCTCCGTCGACATTAGCAAGAACAACCAAGCCCTCACGTTGTCCAATGCGTCGGGGATTTTTTCTGGCGTCATCAGTGGTAACAATGGCACTGATCTGACGATCGCCGGTGGCACGCAGGAGCTGACGGGGGCCAACACTTTCCCGGGGACGACAACCATCAAGAGCGGCGCGACGCTCATACTCAGCGGTACGGGCAGTCTTGCGGGTACGGTCTCCGACTCCGGGACGCTCGACATCAGAGGCGCCAACTCCACCGGCGCCACGACCGTCGTCGTGGGCGGGGCGCTCACCGGTAAGGGCAACCTGACCAGTAACGTCAAAAACGACGGCACGGTGCGGCCGTTCGATACCGTCTCCGGTAAGGCGGCCGGGCTCACGATCACCGGGACGTATACGCAGGGCGGCACTGGCATTTTCGACATTGCGATCGGCGGCACGACGACGGGCAACTACAGCCAACTGCACATCACGAAAACAGCCAGCCTCGGTGCTAATGCCATACTCGACATTGATACCTACGGGAGCTTTGCATTCCCGGTCGGCTCGTCCACCTTCACGGACGTTCTGGACTACGCGAGCAGAACCGGTGACTTCACAGACCTTAACCTCATCGGCGGCCCCTCCTGCACGCTTACCACCACAAAAGATACGTGGACCTGTGGCACCCATCTAACCTTCTCCCTTGTCACTGGGCTCACAAACCAGCTGAATCTGATGGTCGTCAGGACACCAGAGCCAGGAACAATCGGGTTGCTGGCGAGTGGCGTACTTGGACTTTTGGGACTCCAGCAGCTCAGCAGGAAACGCAGGGGCGCTGCCAGCCCATAGGCACGACCCGGCGGATTTCTCCTTCCGAGGGTTGTGATACCCTGGCGCCATGAATGATCCAGTCGCCGGTACCGCGTGTCGCCCCGTACGCATCGGCCCCATCGCGGTCGCCAACGACCGGCCGTTCGTGCTGATCGCCGGTCCCTGCCAGATCGAATCCCGCGCCCACGCGCTGGAGGTCGCCGCCGCCCTGCGCGAGATGTCCACCGCGACCGGCGTCCCGCTGATCTACAAGTCCAGCTTCGACAAGGCCAACCGCACCTCGGCTTCCGCCGCGCGCGGCATCGGCATCGGCGAGGGTCTCGGGATACTCGCTGAAGTGCGCGAGACGACCGGGCTGCCGACGCTCACCGACGTGCACGCGCCCGATCAGTGCGCCATCGCGGCGCAGGCGGTCGATGTCCTGCAGATCCCCGCCTTCCTGTGCCGCCAGACCGACCTGCTGCTGGCGGCAGGGGAAACCGGCAAGCCGATCAACGTGAAGAAGGGCCAGTTCCTGGCGCCCTGGGACATGGCGAACGTCGCCGCCAAGATCGCCGGCACCGGCAACCAGAACATCCTGCTGTGCGAACGCGGCGCCAGCTTCGGCTACAATACGCTGGTCAGCGACCTCCGTGCGCTGCCGATCATGGCGCGGACCGGCTACCCGGTGGTGTTCGACGCGACGCACTCGGTGCAGCAGCCGGGCGGGCAGGGCGCGTCCTCCGGCGGGCAGCGCGAGTTCGCCCCGGTGCTGGCGCGTGCCGCGCTGGCGGTCGGCGTCGCGGCGGTGTTCATCGAGACGCATCCCGACCCCGACCATGCGCCAAGCGACGGCCCCAGCATGATCCCGTTGTGCGAGATGCCGGCGCTGATCGCGCGGCTGAAGGCGTTCGACGACCTGGCGAAGCAGCAACGGAGCGAACCATGATCGTGGATGCCCAGGGACACGCCGTTTCCGGGGCGACCGCCGAGTCGGTCGCGCTGTACGATCAGGCGGTCCGCGCCTACAACCTTGGCTACGGCGACGCACTCGGGCTGTTCGATGCCGCGCGGCAGGCCTCGCCCGGTTTCGTCATGGCGCATCTGGGGAAGGCCTGGCTGTTCGCCGTCGCCAACGATCCGGCCCATGCCGGCCCGCTGCGTGCAGCGGTCTCGGCCGCCGAAGGTCTCGCCACGAACGAGCGCGAGCGAGCGCACCTCGCGGCGCTCAACGCGGCGCTGGCGTCGGAACGGCGTGCCGCGGTGACCCTGCTGGACGCCCACCTGATGCGCTATCCGTTCGATGTCCTGGCGCACGAGGCCGCGGTCCTGCTCGAAGGCTTCCTCGGCGGCTTCCGCTGGGTGCGGGAGCGGACGGCGCGCGCGCTGCCGCTGTGGTCCAAGGACATGCAGGGCTATGGGACGATGCTCGCGTTCTACGGCTTCGGCATGGAGGAAACCGGCGACTACGCCCGCGCCGAGGAGGCGTCGCGGGTGGCGGCGGAGCTCGAACCGCACAGCTTCTGGCCGCATCACACGGTCGCCCATGTCATGGAGATGACCGGACGTCCAGAGGACGGCCTGGGCTGGATGACCGCGCGCGAGGCGCTCTGGGCGAGCCCCGAGAGTCCGAACCAGGGCCATATCTGGTGGCATCGGTCGCTGTTCCACCTGGAGCTGGGGCAGTTCGACGCAGCCCTCGCGCTGTACGATGGTCCCCTGCTGCGGACGCTGCGTCCGGTCAGCGTGAGGCTTTGCGATGCCTCGGCGCTGTTGTGGCGCCTCGACACGCTGGGCTGCGACGTGGGCGAACGCTGGCACGATTTGCTGGCGCGCTGGGAAGGCCATGCCGATGGCAAGAGCCTGCTGTTCGCCGATATGCATGCGGCGATGGCGGAACTGGGTTCCGGGCAGGAAACGCTGGTCGAGCGGCGGCTCGACCTGATGCGGGCGACGGCGGGACAAAATTCCGAGGCGGCGGCCGTTTATCGCGATGTCGGCATTCCGCTGGTCGAGGGTCTGATGGCCTTCCACCGCGGCGCCTACCAGCAGGCGGCCGCGCTGCTGCACCTGGTGCGTTACGAGCTCTGGCGGGTCGGCGGCAGCAATGCACAGCGCGATATCGTCGACTGGACGCTCACCGAGGCGGCGGTGCGCGGCGGCCTGCGCGATGTTGCGGTGGCCTTGTCGAACGAGCGACTGGGCGCCCGTCCGCGCAGCGTGGTGAACCGGCAGTTCCACCGCCGCGCCGAACAGATCGCCGCCTGATACGTTGGCTGACGTCAGCCGTCCTTCCGCGGTCCGCGGCGCATGGGCGCATCGGCCATGCGCGACCCTGGATAGCGCGGCAGGTCATCGAGCACCTCGAACCACGGAAGCTGCTCGGCTGCATAAACATGCCCCTGAGGCGTCAGTGTCGAAGGGTCGCTCAGCGTGCCGGCGTAGAGATCGATGACGTCGGGACGCCGGTCGGTCCGGTAGTAGATCGGTGAACCGCACTCGCCGCAGAAGCTGCGCCACACCCCTGGTGACGATGCGAACTCCTTCGACTGTCCGCTGGTGAACCGCAGCGCTGCCTTGGGCACCAGCACGAAGCCGGCGACCGGCGACGATGTCTGCCGCCGGCAGCTTTCGCAGTGGCAGTACACGACGAGGTTCGCCTCGCCCGAGTATTCGTAGCGGATTGCTCCGCACAGGCATCGTCCGGTCGTCATGGGCTGCCTCCTATCGCGGCGGTGGTGGCTGCGTCGGTTCTTGCGTGAGCGGGGGGGCCGGCGCCTCGCTGAATGGCTGTGTCGGGCCCGCCGGCACCGGCGCCGGCGCGGGCTGCTGCTGCGCCGCAGCCCGATTTGTCATATCCGTGACACAGCGTCCGAATGCATTGCTGATCGCGGTCGAGCCGTTCAGTGCGACCGTCCAGGGCGGCTCGTTCCCGGTAGGAAAGCTTATCGTCATGGACCCGGCGCGGCGGAACTGGGCATCGAAGGCCTGGATCGCTTCCCGGTCGAGCAACCACTCCACCACCTGGCCATTGCCTGTGCCCTGTAGGTTCCACGGGGTGTTGAGCCCGACCTGCACCACGACCGGAAGCTGGGTGCCCGCGGGGATGCTCCAGGTCGGCTTCTTGGCCTGGAACGTCACGGCATCCCCGCCGGCCGGGAATCGCGCCGAGAATGCACGGTTGTCGGCTGGATTGGTGGTGCCGATGCCGCACACCATCCTGCCATCGCTTCCCGGGCCGCTGAACGCATCCCAACTGCCGACATGGTAGTACACCGGAATGTCGGCCGCGGCCGGTCCGGCCAACATCGCCAAGACCAAGGCCGTCACGCCAAAGCGAGGAGCTGAACCCATCCCACTATCTCCC
>JANWJK010000119.1 GCA_025452005.1 Acetobacteraceae bacterium
CGAGCGGTCAATCCGCCGCAGCGGAGACCCCACCGATCCGCGCGTCCTCGGCATAGGCGTGCACTGCCTTGCCGAACTGCTCGAAGATGCGCCGGGAAACCATGTCGGTCTTCCAGTCGTTCTCCGGATGCCACTGGATGCCGATGGCGAAGCCGGGCACCGGGCCGGCAGGAGTGGCGACGACGTTCACTGCCTCGATCGTGCCGTCGGGGGCGACACCCTCCACCACGACACCAGGCGCCAACTGGTTGACGCCCTGGTTGTGCAGCGAGTTCACCGCGATCTCCGACGCCCCGGCCAGGCGATGCAGCCAGCCGCCGGGCGTGACGCGGATGCTGTGCGCCTTGCCAATCCGCACTTCCCGCGACGCCACCATCGGCGAGGAATGATCGATCCGGTCCGGCAGGTCCTGCAGCCGCTGGTGCAGCGAGCCGCCCAGCGCCACGTTGAGTTCCTGAAAACCGCGGCAAATCGCCAGCACCGGCACCCCGCGGGCGACCGCGGCGCGGATCAGCGGCAGCGTGGTGCTGTCGCGCGCCATATCCTCCCACGTGCCCTCGGCATGCGGCGGACCGTCATAGTAGCTGGGATGCACGTTGGAGCGGCTGCCGGTGAGCATGATGCCGTCCAGCCGCTCGAGCAGGGTCGCGATGTCAGCGGTCGGCCCGTTGGCCGGGATCAGCACTGGCACCCCGTGCAGGAGATGGTCGGTCGCCTCGACATAGGTGTTGGAGGCGGCGTGGTTCGGCATGCCGAAAATACCGAACTGTTTCGTGCAGCAGCTTATGCCGACAAGCGGCCTGACGACCCGGGACGACTTCATTGAGGAGAATAATCTGCGATCTTCGCGGCAAAATGAAGACACTTTCTGCGATGGCCGGCATGAAACTGCTGCAAGGATGCCGAATCAGCGCTGATTCGGCTGGAAGAAGCGAGGATCGACAAGCTCGAACAGCTTCTGGTCGAACTTCCCGCCGGTCTCCACGTTGTAGAGCGTGACCCGCGTCTCCTGCCGCTGCGCGTCGAGCACGGTCCACTGCCGCAGCGTCAGCGGGTTGTCGGCGAAGATCAGCGTCAGCGTGCCATCGCCCGGCGAGGCGGTGCGGATCAGGCTCACCTGGATCTGGCCGGGCAGCCGCTGCATGGCGGTGACGGTCACGTCCCCCTGCAGCTTCACATGATCCGCCAGCAGGATCCCGAGCGGGGTCTGCCCGACAGGGATATTGCTGGTCTGGTTCAAGGCCTTGTCCTGGAACACCACCAGCCCGTGGCCGGCCACCAGCAGCAGCGGGCTGGGCGGGTCGTACTGGAACCGCATGCGGCCCGGCCGGTCCAGCCAGGCGGTGCCCTGGCTGATCGACCCGTTCGGCGCGACCTGGAGGAAATGCGCCTTCAGCGTCCGCAGGGTGTCCAGGTACGCCTCGATGCGCGCCAGGTCGGCCCGGTCCTGCGGGCTCGGATCGAAGCGTGGCTGCGCCGCGGCAGGAGCCGCGGACGACAGCAGGGCCACAGGCAGGATGAGCAGTTCGCGCCGGTTCATGCGCCGGATGTGGCGCCGGATCGCCCGGTTTGCAAACCGGGCAGGCGGTCAGACGTCGACCACGACGTAGTGTTCCTCGATTGTCACCGGCACGGTTTCGGCGATGTAGGGTCCCTGCACCACTCGCTGCCCTTCGGCGACCTCCACGGGATACGAGCGCACCTGGATCCGCTCGGGCTCGCAGTACGACTGCCCGGTGCGGACGTCGAACTCCCAGCCGTGCCACGGGCAGCGCAGGATCTCGCCCTTGCGCGAATACCGGTAGTGTCCCGGTTCGTCAGACTCGATCAGCCCGGTCAGGATGCCCTCGCACATCGGCCCGCCCTGGTGCGGGCAGCGGTTGAACAGGCCGAAGAACTCGCCGCCGAGGTTGAACACCGCGATCGAGCGGCCGCGCACGGTCACCAGCTTCCGGTTCCCCGGCGGGATCTCGGCGACGGTCGCGACCACGTGCTTGCTCATGCTGCACCGGCTCCTGGCGTTACCGGCAAACGCTACCGCCCGCGTCACGGCGCGGCAACGCCTTGACCCTCCCGAACGGCCCGCCCTAGCTTCCCTGTGAACACGTCCGGGACAGCGGGAGACCTCTCACAATGCGTCGAATTTGCACCGGCATGGCCGCACTCGCGGCCGGCCTCGTCCTCCACTGCGCCCAGGTCGGCGCCGAGACGATCCGCTTCGGCGGCATCCTGCCACTGACCGGCCCGGGCGCGCTGATCGGCACCGCGGAGATGCGCGGCGTGCAGTTCGCGGTGGATCAGGCCAACGCCCGCGGCGGCGTCCACGGCAACCCGGTCGAGGTGCAGTTCGAGGACAACCAGGCGAAGCCCGACCAATCCATCCTATCGTTCAACAAGCTGACCGACCTCCAGCACGTCGCGGTGATCTTCACCGGCTATTCCGGCCCCACGCTGGCGATGGCGCCGCTGGCGACACGTAAGAAGGTGCTGCTGGTGAACGCCGGCGCGCAGGCCGACGGCCTGGCGAAGGCATCGCCCTACCTGATCAACACGCTGCCGACGATCGGCGGCGAGATCGAGGTGATCTCGCGCTGGGCGGTCGGCGAGGGCAAGAAGAAGGCTGGCGTCCTGTTCGAGAACGGCGCCGCCGGCATGGCCGGACGCGACGACTACCTGAAGTCGTTTGCCGAGGCCGGCGGCACCATCGTCGCGCAGGAGGCATCGCAGTTCGGCCAGACCGACTTCCGCCCGGCGCTTCTGAAAATAGCCGATGCAAAGCCCGACGTGATGCTGGTGGTGATCACCGCTGGCCTGTTGCAGATGGCGCAGGAGTACAAGCAGCTCGACCTCAAGTTCACCGTCGCGGGCACGACGTTCTTCGCCGACCCCTCGACGATCGCCGATCCGTCCTCGACCGGCTTCGTCCACACCCAGTTGCGCATCGACGCGCCACCCGATCTCGCCGCGCAGTTCAAGGCGAAGTACGACACCGACATGGAGTTCTTCGCCAAGCAGTACTACAACGCGGCGCAGATCGTGCTGGCGACGCTCGACAAGGTGCTGGCGGACAAGAAGCCGGTGACCGGCGAGACCATGCATGACGCGCTGTTCGAAATCCGCCGCTTCCAGGGACTGATCCCGCTGGAGTTCAAAACCAACACCGCCAGCGTGCCGATGGACATCAACGAGATGCGCGACGGCAAGGACGTGCTGCTGAAGGAGATCAAGCTGCAATAGTCGCCGGCGATGCTGGCGCTGCAACTGCTGGTCACCGGCCTGGTGACCGGCTGCGCGTTGGGGGTGGTGGCGATCAGCTTCTCACTGGTCTATGCCACCACGAAGATCTTCCACGTCGCGCACGCCGGCATCTACACGCTGGGCGGCTATCTCGCCTGGTCGCTGATGACGTATCGCGTGCCGCTGGCCCTGGCGTTCCTGTTGCCGGTCGCCGCATGCGCCGTGCTCGGCGCACTGATGCAGAGCCAGCTCTACGCGCGACTTGAGCGCCGGCGTGCGACGCACCTGGTGGTGCTGATCGCCTCTCTCGGCACGCTGGCGGTGATCCAGAACATCATCGCCGCCGTCTACACGCCGAACATCCTGCAGTTCCCGTTGAACTGGAGCAGCCGCATGGTGGCGTTCGGACCGGTGCGGCTGAACTGGACGCAGTTGCTCACCGTCGCGGTGAGCGTCGCGGCCTATGCCGGCACGATGTGGTTCGCACACCGCACCATCCTGGGCAAGCGCATCCGCGCCGTCGCCTCCAATCCCATGCTCGCCGACATCACGCGGCTGCAGCCGCAGACCGTGTATGTCTATGTGATCGCCATCGCCTCGGCGCTGGTGTGCCTGCCTGGAATCCTCGTGCCGCTCGATCTCGGCCTACAGCCCTATAATGGCGTGACGCCGCTGCTGACCGCTACCATCGCGATGATCGCCGGCGGCGTCGGCAGCATCACCGGCGCCTTCGTCCTGTCGGTGGCGATCGCCGTGTTGCAGAACCTGTCGCTGCTGGTGATGCCGGGCGAATGGAGCATCGGCGTGACGTTCTTCATCTTCGTCATCTTCATGCTGTTCCGGCCCACCGGCCTGTTCGCGGCGGCGCGCTGATGGACTTCCTGTATACCTACATCGTGCTCGCCGAGATCTACGTGCTGCTCGGTCTGTCCACCAACCTGCTGGTCGGCATCGTCGGCATCTTCTCGGTCTCGCAGGCCGCGGTGTTCGGTGTCGGCGCCTATATCGTCGCGCATTTCATGATGGCGGCCGATCCGTTGTCGTTCATCCCGTCGCTTGCCATAGCGGCGGCGTGCTGCATCGCGCTGAACATCCTGGTCACGCTGCCGTCGCTGCGCGTGTCCGGCGACTACTTCGTGGTGACGTCGTTCGGCATCCAGTTGCTGGCGACCGCGGTGTTCATCAACTGGACGGTCGGGACCGGCGGCGCCAACGGCCTGCCCGGCATTCCGCCACCCGATATATTCGGTCTGCCGATCGAGACCAACCAGCAATACGTGTTGTTATGCACGGCGGCGTCCGTGCTGGGGTGCCTCGCATTCTGGCTGATCATGCGCGCGCCGTTCGGCCGCCTGCTGCGCGCGATCCGCGAGGACGAGACGGCGGTTGCCGCGGCCGGCAAGAACGTGCTGCGCGCCAAGGTCTCCGCCGCCGCGCTGGCGGGCGCGTTCGCCGGCACCGCCGGTGGGCTGTATGCGACGTTCCTGAGCTTCATCGATCCGTTCTCGTTCGATCTCGACGCATCGATCCTGCTGCTCACCATGATCGTGGTCGGCGGCGCACGCACGTTAGCCGGCTCCATCGTCGGCCCGTTCCTGCTGCTTGCCCTGCCGCAGGTGCTGACCTTGGTCGATATTCCCACCACCATCGCCGCCGCGGCGCGCCAGCTTATTTATGGTCTGCTGCTCATCGCGTTCATGCTGTTCCGCCCGCAAGGGCTGGCGGGAGAGCGGCTGTGACGGCGTTCATGCAGGTCGCCGGCCTCGATCATCGGTTCGGCGGATTGCACGCCCTGCGGGACTGCAGCTTCACCATCGAGCAGGGGCGCATCACCTGCCTCGTCGGTCCGAACGGCGCGGGCAAGACGACGATCTTCAACGTGATCACCGGGTTCCTGGTGCCCGACGAAGGCAGCGTCGCATTTCGCGACCGCAAGCTGGACGGGCTGCGGCCGCAGGCGATCGTGCGCGCCGGCATCGCGCGCACCTTCCAGAACCTGCGGCTGTTCGCCGACCTGAACGCACTGGACAACGTGATGATCGGCATCGCCGGCCAGTTCGGCGAGGAGCCGGTCGGCGCGATCTTCCGCCCGCTCCACACCTCCCGCGCGCAGAGGCGCAGGCGGCAGGAGGCGCTCGCAACGCTCGATCACGTCGGCCTGGCGGATCGCGCGCATGACGTGGTGCGGAACCTGTCCTATGGCGAGCAGAAGCTGCTGACCGTGGCGCGCGTGCTGGCGACCGGTGCCGAGTTGCTGTTGCTGGACGAACCGGCGTCGGGCCTGTCCGCCGGCGCGCTCGATGCGGTGATGGCGCTGTTGCGCCGGCTCCAATCGGAAGGCAAGACGCTGCTGGTGGTCGAACACAACACCCGCGTGGTGCAGCAGATCGCGGACGACGTGCTGTTCCTGCATCAAGGTCATCTGATGGCGCAGGGCACGCCGGAGCGCATCATCGGCGATCCGGCACTGGCCGAGATCTACTTCGGCGGTGCGCTGTGACGCTGCTGCGGTTGTCCGGGCTGGCGGCGGGATATGGCGCGAAGACGGTGATCGCCGATGTGTCGTTCGGGTTGGAGCCAGGACAGATCCTGGCATTCCTCGGCCACAACGGCGCCGGCAAGACGACGACGCTGAAGACGGTGATGGGTCTGCTGCCGCCGCGCGCCGGCGAATTGGTGTTCGACGGTCAGCGCATCGAGCGGCTGGACGTATCGCGGCGCGTGGCGATGGGGCTGCGGCTGCTGCCGGAAGGCCGTGGCATTTTCCCCGACCTCAGCGTCGCCGAGAACATCGACGTGGTGGCCGCGCGCAACGTGGGCGGCGCGGCGATGTTCGGCATCGCCGATGTGTACCGGCTGTTTCCCATCCTGGAGGAGCGGCGTCCGACGCGTGCCGGCAGCCTGAGCGGCGGACAGCAGCAGATGCTGGCGCTGGCGCTGGCGATCCTGGGTTCGCCGCGCTGCCTGCTGCTGGACGAGCCGTCGATCGGGCTGGCACCCAATCTGGTGGAGCGGCTGTTCCAGCAGGTGCGCGACCTCTGCCGATCGCATGCCATGACGGCGATCCTGGTGGAGCAGAACGTCGCCGCGGCGATGCAGATCGCCGACAGGGTGATCATCATGAACAACGGCCGGATCGTATTCGACGGACTGCCGCACGAGGCGCGGGAGTCGAATTTCTGGAATTATTTCTAGTTTAGCAAGCCCCGCCAAACACCGCTATATTGCTATATTCGAGGTCGTCACCGTTGCAAAAGAGGGTACAGAAACCGATCACCACGATCTCGTGCAGACCATGCCGCGCGCTGGCCTCGCGCAGGTCCTCCGGCTCGGCCAAGC
>JANWJK010000120.1 GCA_025452005.1 Acetobacteraceae bacterium
GACAGTGAGATCGGCGTTGCTATGGCCGCCGGCCATGCCTGCTACTTCATCGGCTTCCTGCCGAAGCCGATGCTGGGACAGACCATCGAGGATGTCTGCCGCGCCGAAGCGATCTTCGTTGAGGACGTGGCGGCACGCCACCCCGACGCCGAGGGTAAACCGATCATCATCGCCAACTGCCCGGCCGGCTGGCAAATCATGATGATGGCGGCCGCCAATCCCAACCGGACCGGTCCGATCATGCTGGCCGGATCGCCGCTGTCGTACTGGGCCGGGGTGCGCGGCAAGAACCCGCTGCGCTATCTCGGTGGCATACTGGGCGGCACCTGGCTCACCGCGCTGTCTGGCGACTTGGGCCATGGCATCTTCGATGGTGCCACTCTGGTGGCCAATTTCGAATCGCTGAATCCAGCCAACACGTATTGGAGCAAGGCCTACGACGTCTATTCGAAGGTGGATACGGAAGCCGAGCGCTTCCTCGACTTCGAGACCTGGTGGGGCAGTCCGGTGCTGCTGAACGCAGGCGAGATGCAGTGGATCGCCGACAACCTGTTGGTTGGCAACAAGCTGGCGACCGGCCAGATCCACACCTCCGATGGCTTTCGCATCGACCTGCGCAACATCACCGCGCCGATCATCGTGTTCTGCTCGTGGGGCGGCGACAACATCACGCCGCCGCAGCAGGCACTCGATTGGGTGCTCGACCTGTACGACACCGACCGGGAGCTGGTCGCCAACGGCCAGACCATCGTCTACACGATGCATCAGAACATCGGGCATCTCGGCATCTTCGTCTCCGGCAAGGTAGCGACCAAGGAGCACGGCGAGTTCGTCACGTGCATGGAACTGATCGACGTGCTGCCGCCAGGCCTGTACGAGGCGGTCATCACCGAGGTCGATGAGACCACCGCCAACCCCCAGCTGGTGCAAGGCAATTACCTGTTTCGCCTCGAGGCGCGCACGCGGAATGACATCCGCGCGCTGGGCGGCAATGACGCCGCAGACGATGCGCGGTTCGTCACGGTGGCGCGCGTATCGGAGATCAATCTCGGGCTGTATCAGACCGTTGCCGCGCCAATCATGCGCGGCATGGTGACAGAGCAAGCAGCCGAGACGCTGCGCGCGGCGCATCCCAACCGGCTGCGCTTCGCGGCGTTTTCCGATCGCAATCCAATGATGCAGCCGGTGCAAGCGCTGGCGGAGTCGGTGCGTGCGGCGCGTCAGGCGGTCAGTGCCGACAATCCATTGCTGTCGATGGAGCACGCAGCAGCGTCCTGGATCACCTCCTGCCTCACGGCGTACGGCGAGTTCCGCGACATGATGACCGAGGCGGGGTTCCTTAACACCTACGGCTCACCGCTGCTGCAGGCGATGGTTGGTCTGGGCGTTCAGCAGGCGACACCGCGTCACGTCGAACGGGATCTGGTCAGGGAGGCGCGCGAGGCGCAGTTGCGCGCGGGGGCTCGAGCATCGCTTCGAAGCGGGCGGGCTGGAGGAGGCCGCGTTGCGCGCGCTGGTATACATCCGTCTGGCAGAAGGCAGCATCGACGAACGTGGTTTCGCGGTGCTGCGGCTGGTTCGCACGTCGCGCCCCGCGGCGAAGCGGATGAGCCTGGCACGCTTCAAGGAGATCCTGCGAGAGCAGTACATGCTGGTTCGCCTCGATCAAGAGCGCGCCGTCAGTGCGTTGCCGAAGCTGCTGGGCGAGGATGCGGCCGGCCGCAAGGCGGCGCTCGATGTCCTGCATCGGATCCTTGCCGCGCCGGGCAGCTTCTCGGACGAGAGTGCGCGCCGCCTGGCGCGGGTCGAAGCGCTGTTCGGTGTGAAGCCGGATAAGACCGTGAAGACGGAGGTGACACATGCCTGATCCCGCCATAGCAACTACGCCGGAGCCGCACGCCAAGTACCAGCGCCTAATCAAGGCGGCGCAGGCCGAGGCCACAATCAACGTGGCCGTCGCGCATCCCTGTGACGATGTGTCGCTGGGCAGTGCGGTCGAAGCCTGGCGGCTGCATCTGATCGAGCCAATTCTGGTGGGGCCGGAGGCGCGCATCCGTGACGTCGCGGTGCGCGCCGGCCTCGATATTTCCGCCTTCGAGATCGTGCCGGCGGAACACAGCCATGACTCGGCCGCCAAGGCGGTGGAGCTGGTGACTGCCGGGCGGGTAGAGGCCCTGATGAAAGGCAGCCTCCACACCGATGAGTTGATGGGCGCCGGACGTGCCGCGCCATCCTGATGCGCTGATCATCACCGATGCCGCGGTCAACATCACGCCGACCCTGGATGACAAGGTCGACATCGTGCAGAACGCCATCGACCTGGCGCACGCCATGGGCGTTGCCGAGGTGCGGGTGGCGATCCTCAGTGCGATGGAGACGGTCAACGCCAAGGTGCCCTCAACGATAGAGGCGGCCGCGCTGTGCAAGATGGCAGATCGCGGCCAGATCACCGGTGCACTGCTGGATGGGCCGCTCGCGCTCGACAACGCGATCAGCCCGGAGGCGGCCGCGATCAAGCGGATCGTTTCGCCCGTGGCAGGCCGCGCGAATATCCTGGTGGTGCCGGATCTCGAAGCGGGCAACATGCTGGCGAAGAGCCTATCGTTCCTGGCGCATGCCGATGCCGCAGGCATCGTGCTCGGTGCGCGCGTGCCGATCATCCTGACCAGCCGCGCTGATTCGCTGCTGACGCGCCTCGCGTCGTGCGCCGTTGCGGTCATGGTCGCTGCGGCACGCCGCAAGTCCGCGGCAGCCGCGATCCGCTGAAGGAGACTCCGATGAGCGACGGCAACATCAGACAGGTCCTGGCCGGCCGTAAGGCGCTTGTCGTCGGCGTCGCCAATGACCAATCGATCGCGTCTGGCTGCGCCAAGGCATTCCACACGGTGGGCGTGGAGCTGGCGATCACCTGGCTGAACGAACGGGCGCGGCCTTATGTCGCGAAGCCTTTGGCACAGGAGCTCGAAGCCTCGATCACCGGCGCGCTCGACGTTGCGGTGCCCGGTCAGCTCGAGGCGATTTTCGACCGTATCCGGACGGACTGGGGCAAGCTCGACATCTTGGTGCACTCGATCGCCTTCGCACCCAAGGAGGACCTGCAGGGCGGCTTGCTCAACTGCTCGGCCGAGGGTTTCGCCAAGGCGATGGACGTCTCCTGCCATTAGTTCGTCCGCATGGCCAAACTGGCGGCGCCCCTGATGACCGATGGCGGCTCGGTGTTCGCGATGAGCTATTACGGCGCCAATCGTGTCGTGGCGAACTACAACGTGATGGCTCCGGCGAAGGCGGCGCTCGAGGCCGCCTGCCGCTATCTGGCCTACGAGCTCGGTCCGCAGGGCATCCGCGTGCACGCCATTTCCCCCGGCCCGTTGAAGACGCGCGCGGCCTCCGGCCTGAAGGACTTCGGGCTGCTGCTCAACGAGGCGGCGCAGAAGGCACCCCTTGGTGAGCTGGTGGACATCATGGATGTCGGTTTTGCCTGTGCCTATCTCGCCACCTTGCTCGCTCGTCGCATCACCGGTGGAACGGTGTATGTGGACGGCGGCGCCAACATCGTTGCCTGAGAGGTTGCCATGCCCGGCTGGATCGTCGAGCGTGAAGTTCGCACTGTATGACGCCGATGCCGATGTCGGCATGCGGTTCCGCGGTCAGGTCGAGGGCATCGGTGTCGCGCCACACCTGAAGATCAGCAACGCCAACGGCGACGTCGTTACCGAGCGCAACTGGCCGGCGGAGGGATTCGACCACGACGCGGCGATCCGCGAATTGCTGACGATCGGCCGGGATCTGCTCGAGGGAGCGCCCGTGGTCGGCATCGGGCACCGCGTCGTGCATGGCGGAATGAATTTCGCTGCGCCCATTCGGCTCGATCGCACGATCCTGGCAGCGCTATCGGAGTTGATCCCGCTCGCTCCCTTGCACGAGCCGCATAACTTGGCACCGATCCGGACCATCCTGGATGTGGCGCCGCACATCCCGCAGGTCGCCTGTTTCGACACAGCGTTTCATCGCAGCCAGGCGCCCGTTGCGCAGTCGTTTGCCCTGCCGCGATATCTCACCGAAGCAGGCGTGCGGCGCTATGGCTTCCACGGCCTGTCGTACGAATACCTCGCCGGGCAGTTGCGCACCGCCTGGCCGGAGCTTGCCTCAGGCCGCGTCATCATCGCGCACCTGGGCAACGGTGCCAGCCTGTGCGCGATCAACGCCGGCCGTAGCGTCGCGAGCACCATGGGTTTCACCGCGGTCGATGGCCTGATGATGGGAACGCGCTGCGGCGCGCTCGATCCGGGCGTCCTGCTGTATGTCATGCAGGAACATCGGATGGATGCCGCTGCGATCGAGGACCTGATCTACCGCCAGTCAGGCCTGCTGGGTGTGTCGGGCATATCGTCCGATATGCGCACACTGCGCGCCTCATCCGATCCGCGGGCGCGCGAGGCGATCGCGCTCTTCGTCTATCGGATTGTCCGCGAAATAGGCTCGCTGACCGCGGCCTTGGGCGGACTCGATGGCATCGTGTTCTCGGGAGGCATCGGGGAAAACGATGCCGCGACGCGCGCCGAGGTGGTGGATGGCTGCGGCTGGGCGGGTGCCATGCTCGACGCCGAGCAGAACGCACGCGGCGAAGGCAGGATCAGTGCTGATGCCTCACGGATTCCGGTTCTGGTCATCCGGACCGATGAGGAACGGTTGATCGCGCGGCAGACCATCGAGTTATTGGCGTGACTGAATCCCAGGACTCTGGGTAGAGGGAACCTGACGCTCAGGACAGTCGGCCTCCGAGCGCGATGGTTGCGTCGGGGCTCTCGTCGACCCAGCCGGTGACAACTTGCCAGACGAGGCCGAGCAGTGTTGACTGATTTTCGTCTGGCTGTATCGGCTGTTCCCGTCCCTGCTCGGAGCTGCGGTCATTTTCCAGACCGGGACGTTGGTGCGCTGGCATCGGAGCGGCTTCCGTCTCTACTGGCGCTGGAAGTCGCGCCGTCGTGTCGGCCGGCCTGCGGTCCCGGCCGACATCCGCGATCTGATCCGGACAATGAATCGCGATAATCCGCTTTGGGGCGTGCCACGGCTTCATGGCGAGTTGCTGAAGCTCGGGATCGATATCGCCCAGTCCACTGTCGCCAAGTATTAATCAGTGCATAAGTAGAGTCATATTTTCCTTGACATGGCGAAACAGCCATGATTCTCGTTCGACATGCAAAAAGACGATGCGCGTAAATCGGATCACGCAACCTTGGAGGCACTGCGGATGCGCGCGGTGGGAAGCGTGCAAGACGGCGAAATGTCGCGCACACACTGCGGGTCGGCCCGCGCGCGATGTATCGAGGGCTGGCGCTCTACCGTCGAGGTGGATGGGCGCGATCATCCTCGGCGTGATCGTCGCGTTCGCTGTGATCGCCGTATGGTGGACTGACCCCAAGCGATTATTCGCACCCGCGCCAGTGCTTTTTGTCTACTTTTGCTACCGGAACGGGCTAGTTCGTTCTCGTCAGCCAACGAGGACCTACCCCAATGAAATTCCACCCATCGATCACAGCCGCTCGCGTCTGCGACGCGTGCGAGCGCGCCTCGACGACCTTAGACAACCCGGGCTTCTGCATCGCCTGTGGCGCGGACGCGGAAGGCGTCGAACCCGACGCGCGCGACTACACGTGCGAAGCGTGTGGTGCCATGCCGTCTACGGGCGGAAGAACTCCTAATGTGGCTCGCGTGATATGAACGACGAAATATTCCTCGCACGCACCAGCGCGCTCCATGATATACTGACCGCGTGGATAGCTGGCATCCAAGAACAGACGAACGACGAACTCACCCGCTTCATGGCGCGCGACCCCGCGGAGTTAGCAAACGTCCTGCTGGCGCACCTGACGCGCAACGTCGATAGCCGCATGCGAACGATGACGCTCACGCGGAAGACACGATGATGACGACGATACGACTGAGCCACGTGAGAGCGGCGTTCGCCGAGTGCGAAGCTCGCGCGACGCCACACCGACTCCCCGACTTCGACGCGATCGCGACGCGCGTCGAAGGCGACCCGGAAGTTCGTGGTACGCTGGTTTTTCTCGAAATGCATAACACCGGCTGGTCGGGCGTATTAGAGCGGTGGTTGCTGACCGTCGAAGGGGCAGCGGGCCCGATCGAGTTCGTGGCCGACCTACTGCCCGACGCGTTTTCCACACGACGGCGCGACTAATGACCAGCAACCGCACCCAGAAGATGGCCCAGCTCAACGACCTTTGCCGGGAAGCGATGGGCGTCGCGGGGAGGGTGTTCCAGACGGAAGGCATCGCCGCGCTCGCGCCCGCCGATCAGGCGGCGATCCGCGAGAGGGTCGGGACGTTCGACGCCTTCACGTCGGACAACGACCCGTACGGCGAGCGCGACTTCGGCAGCTTCGAGCACAACGGGATCAAGGTGTTCTGGAAGATCGACTACTACGACCGCGCGATGGAGCTTGCCAGCGAAAATCCCGCCGATCCGGCTCAAACGACGCGCGTGCTGACGATCATGTTGGCGGTCGACCTCGTCAAACTGCTCGGTGGATGGCTCGTTGGACTGTTCGGATCGAAGCCGAGATCGTGTTCCTTCGCCACCAGCTTCTCGTCTTGAGGCGATCGGCGCCACCAAGGCTCAGACTGCGTACCACAGATCGACTGATCTTTGTCTGGCTCTATCGACTGTTTCCCTCGCTGCTCGGAGCCGCGATCATCTTCAAGCCAGAGACGCTGGTACGTTGGCATCGTAGCGGCTTCCGTCTCTACTGGCGCTGGAAGTCGCGACGTCGTGTCGGCCGGCCTCAGGTCCCGA
>JANWJK010000121.1 GCA_025452005.1 Acetobacteraceae bacterium
CGCAGCTCGCGCCACACCACCTGGCCAAAGCGGTTGGCGTAGATCAGCTCGCGCGTGCGGATGCCGGCACGATCGAGCGCCGGCAGCAGGCCAAGCGATGCCAGCTCCTTGATCGCGTGCGGCAACGTGTTGATGCCGACGCCTAGTTCGCGCAGCTCGCGCACCTGCTCGAACACGGCGCAGTCGATGCCCACCGCGTGCAGCGACAGCGCCGTCGCCAGTCCACCGATCCCGCCTCCCACGATCAGGACATGCATCGCGCTGTCTCCCGTCATCGCCGGTTTTGGGCCGACCGCCACGCGTCCGACCTTGCGCTGGCCTTCCGCGGCTTTCGCGTCTGCCTATGGACCGAGTAACAGATAGATGCAGTTGTTTGCCAGATGGCGGCGGCGACCCGATATGGCACCGTCTGGCAGCGCCTGTGATGGCTGATGGCACCGCAAAGTCTTCAACACGGAGACCACAGAGAACCACGGAGTGCCACGGAGAAAGGAAGAAATAGCGCTTCGCGCGCAGCGCATTGCTCTTCCTCCGTAGCCTCGATGTCCTCCGTCCTTCCTCCGCGTTAGGGATCTTTCTTTCGATCGACGAACATCCATGCGCTTGCCGCCCGTCTCGGTTTCATGCTAGAACATAGCAGGAACACGGGCTTTGCTCTTGATGCCGATGAACAAGCACGAATTCCCTGAGCCTGCCGCGTCCGCTGCCTCCCGCACGGCTATTGTCGTGCGGTCTGGAAACAATCGTCCGGTGGTGCCGCGTCGCGCGGTGACGGCCGCGGCAGCCGCCGAAACGGACAGGGAAATCGTGGGGGCAAGACCCCATGAACCGCGAAAAAAGCCCGAGATGAGTGGCGCGCCACCGCAGGGACGACCGCGTCCGGAGGCTCGGGCGGCCTCGGCCATCCATGCCGTGCCGTGATGGATCGTTCGCGGCGCAATTTTGGACTCGCTCATGCGACGGCGGTTCATCTCGGTCACTAATTCTTTGAGACGGGGATGAGACTCGCCGGCTCAGATCCCCAGATACGCCCGCCGTACCGCATCGTCCGCCGCGATATCGCTTGCGAGTCCCGACAACACGATGCGTCCGGTTTGCAACACATAGGCGCGGTCGGCGATCGCCAGCGCCTCGACCAGGCGCTGCTCTACCAGCAGCACCGTCACGCCGAGGTCCCGGATGCGCGTCACCGCGGCAAGGATGTCGTCCACCAGCCGCGGCATGATGCCCTGGCTGGGCTCGTCCAGCATCAGGAACCGCGGCTGCGTCATCAGCGCGCGGCCGATCGCCAACATCTGCTGTTCGCCGCCGGACAGCGTTTCGGCCCGTTGCGACAGGCGCTCGGCGAGGCGCGGGAACAGCGCGAATACCAGTTCCAGCGGCTTGAAACGATCGGCGCCGCGCCTGGCATAGGCACCGAGCCGAAGGTTGTCCTCGACGGAAAGCCGCGGGAACAGTCGCCTCCCCTCCGGCACCATGGAAACGCCGAGCCGGGTGATGCGATGCGCCGGCAGGCGGCGCAGCGACTGGCCCTCGAATTCGATCGCGCCCTCCGTCGCCACCTGCCCGGCTATCGACTTCAGCAGCGTGCTCTTGCCCGCGCCGTTGGCGCCCACCACCGCGACGATCTCGCCGCGCGCCACCTCCAGCGACACGCCCTGCAAGGCGCGCAGCCCGCGATACGCGGCGGAGACGTCCTCAAGCCGCAGCATACCGATCTCCCAGATACGCGCGGATCACGTCGGGATTTTGCACTACATCCTGCGGCGCACCGATGGTCAGCACGCGGCCCAGGTCCAGCACCACGGCGCGATCGACCAGCGGCAGCAGCACCTCCATGACGTGCTCCACCATCATCACCGTGACGCCGCGTGCCCGCACGTCGCGGATGAGCTGCACGCCGGACTGCGCCTCCACCGGCGTGAGACCGGTGAGCATCTCGTCGAGCAGCAGCAGGCGCGGCTCGGTCGCCAGCGCGCGGGCCACTTCCAGCCGCCGCTTCTCCGCCGGTGTGAGCGAGTGCGCCGGCGTATCGACACGCGCCGCGAGACCGGTGAACGCCAATGTCTCCAGCGCACGCGCCATCGCGCGCCGGGTACGCGACAAGCGGGAAAAGGCGCCCACCATGACATTCTCCAGCACCGTCATGGAATCGAAGCTGCGCACCACCTGGAAGGTGCGGGCGATGCCAAGCAGGGCGCATTGTTCCGGCGACAGACCGGAGATGCGGCGGCCATTCAGGCGGATCTCGCCGGCATCGGGCGTGACCGCGCCGGAGATCGCATTGAACAACGAGGTCTTGCCGGCACCGTTGGGACCGATCAGGCCGAGGATTTCGCCCTCGCGCACGTCGAAACTGATGTTGACATTGGCAGCCACGCCACCGAACGACTTGCTGACGTTATCGACCTCAAGCAGCGGCGGCATCGTCCGCTCCCGCCGGTGCGCGCACGCGGACGCCGATCAGGCTGGCGAGGCCCTGCGGTCGCGCGAGTGCCACCAAGATGATCAGCGCACCGTAGATCATCAGATCCACACCGCGTCCCGAACCGCCGAGATACGAGCGGGTGAGTTCGGACAATGGGATCAGCACCGCCGCGCCGACCAGCGGTCCCCACAGCGTGCCGACCCCGCCCAGCACCGCGGGCAACGGGATCAGTATGGACAACTGGCCATACAGCACGCTGTCCGGGTCGATGTAGCCGACATATTGCGCGTAGATCGCCCCGCCGATGCCGGTCAGCGCGCCGCTGATCGCCGCGGCGGCCATCTTGGAGGGAAAGATCCGCACGGCAAGGCTGCGCGCCGCCACCGGATCATCCTTCACCGCGCGCCAGACGAAGCCCCAGCGCGAACCCTCGATCAGCCAGGCCACCAGCCACGCCACGGCGGCGAAAGCCAGAGCCGCGTAGTGATATGGCAGCTTGTCGATGCGGAACTGCAGCCAGAGCCAGGAGTCGCCGACCGAACGGACGTAGGGGATGTTGATGCCGGTGGCGCCGCCGATCCAGTCCCAGTTGAGCGCCAGCAGATAGCCGATCTCGCCCACCACCACAGTGGCGATCGCATAGTAATGACCGGACAATCGGAAGCATGGCCAGCCGACCAGCAGCGCCATCAGCCCGCCCAACGCGCCGCCGGCGAACATCCCCACGGTCGGCGGAATGCCCGCCCGGGTCAGCAGCAGTGTGGATACGTACGCACCCACGCCGAAATACAATGCATGGCTCAGCGAGATCTGCCCGCAATAGCCGCCGAGAACGTTCCACGCCTGCGCCAGCCCGGCGAACAGCACCGTGATGATGATCAGGTTGCGGGTGTACACGTCGTGGATCGGCAGCGGCAGCAACGCGAGTACAGCCAGCAGCGTGGCGCCGATGATCAGTTCGTGCCGGCGGCGGCGGGTGATCGAGGTTTCCATCTACAGCGTGCCGAACAGCCCACGCGGGCGGAACATCAGCACGGCGAGGTAGATTGCGAACATGCCGACCTGCTTCAACGACGGTTCGATCAGCAGCGCGGTGAGCGCCTCCACCTGGCCGATCAGCAATCCGGCAACCAGGGCACCGAACAGGCTGCCGAAGCCGCCGAGTGCCACCGTCACGTAGGCGATCAGCGCGAAGTTCGCGCCGACATTGGGTGTGACGTAATAGAAGGTGGCGAGCATCACGCCGGCGATGCCGACCGCCGCCGCGCCGAGACCCCAGCCGAGCGCGAAGATGCGGTCGCGGTCGATGCCGATCAGCGCCACCGCGTCGCGATCCTCGCGTGTCGCCTCCAGCGCGCGGCCGAATTCGGTGCGGCTGATCACCAGCAGCGCGCCGAACGCGAGCAGGCTGACGATGCCGGCGGCAAGTTGCGGCGTCGGCACGAATACGCCGCCGAGGTCGATGGTGCGGTTGGCGAGCAAAGAGCTGCTGACGCTCTTGAAGTCGCTGCCGAAGGTGAACTGCGCGAAGCCGCGCAGCAGGATGGCGAGGCCGAAGGTGACGAAGATCTGCACCATGCCGCGGTTGAACCGCACCGACAGCGCACGGGCCATCAGCAGGTGGTAGATCGCCACACCCAATGCGAACAGTGCGAACGCCACCGGGATCAGCAACAGCAGCGGATCGAGGCCCGTGGCCAGCCAAACGACGAAGGTCGCGTACATGGCGAGCATCAGCAGCTCGCCATGCGCGAAGTTCACCACGTCCATCAGGCCGAAGATCAGGCTGAGCCCGGCAGCGACCAGCGCATAGATCAACCCCATCAGCAGGCCGCCGACGGCGACCTGCGCGAAGATGGTAGCAGTCAAAGCCAGTCCGTGGCGTGAAGCATCAATTCCCCACGTTCCACACGGCCGGCTCGGCTGCCACGTCGAACGGATAGATCGTGTGATAGACGCCGCCCTTGACCTGTTGGATCACCGGGCTCGCCTCGATGTTCTGCCCTGTCGCGTCGAACTTGACGCCCTGCCACGGCATGATCGTCTGATCGCCGGGAATGTCGGTCGCCACCAGCGCCTGGCGCAGCTTCTCCGGATCGGTCGCCCCCGCGCGATTGATCGCATCGGCCAGCACGATCACGGCGCTGATCTCGCGTCCGGTGTTGTCGTTCAGGTCCTTGTTGTTGCGCGCACCGTACAGCGCATTCACCGCCGGGATCGCCGGCCGCGTCTTCGCCGCATCCAGCGCGAACGCGGACCGGCTCATCACACCCTCCGACAGAGGGCCGACCGCATCGATGAACGCCTGCTCCGCGAAACCGGCCGATTGCGCCATGATCGCCTTCGGCGCGTAGCCCACGTCGTGCAGGCCGCGCATCAGCAGGATCGCGTCGGACGTGTAGGACGATGGCATGATCACGTCGCCATTCGCCGCCTTGATCTGCTGCACCTCGGCCGACAGCGACGGCGAGTTGCCGCGATAGCGAATATCGGCAACCACCTTGATGCCTGCTGCCTCAGCCATCTGCTTCTGCGCGTTTGAACTGTCGGTGCCGAAGATCGTGTCCTCGTGGAACAGCACGACACTCTGCACCTTGCGCCCGGTCTTGGCGCCGATGTCGCGGAAGAAGTCGAACATCGCCTGGGTGAACATGATGTCGTGCGGCGAGGTGCGGAAGAACCACTTCAGTCCGCGCTGGTTCAAACTCGGCGACGAATTGTCGGCCGACAGATACGGCACCTCGTAGCGGTCGGCCACCTGCGAGATGGTCGCCGCGGTCGCGCTCTGATACGAGCCGATCAGCGCCGTGACATGCTCCTGGGTGATCAGCCGTTCGGCCTCGGCGCGCGCCTGTTGCGGATCGCCCTGATGATCGGCGAAGATCAGCCGCAGCTTCGCCCCGCCCAGCCGATCCAGCCCGCCGCCCTTGCCGAGCAGCATCGGAATATCGTGGCGGCCGTTGATGATCTCGGCGGCAG
>JANWJK010000122.1 GCA_025452005.1 Acetobacteraceae bacterium
CGAAGACCGCAAAGCTGACGCTGAAGACGATCGCCGAACCATCCACGCGCGTGGCGGCGCTGCGCACCGGCGCGGCCGACATCATCGACAGCGTACCGGTGGCGCTGGTCGGGCAACTGAAGCAGGATCCGAGCGTCGCGATCATCAACGTGCCAGGCCTGCGGCCGATCGGCTTCGTGATCAACCTGACGCGACCCAAGCTGGCCGACCTGCGCGTGCGCCAGGCGCTGAACCTCGCAGTGCCGGTCGATGTCATCGCGTCCAAGGTGTTCTTCGGTTTCGCGCGCGCACCGGACTCGCCGCTGGCGTTCAACACCGAGGGCTACGCGCCGGTGGCGAAGCTGGTGCACGATCCCGCGCAGGCGAAGGCACTGTTGGCGGCGGCTGGGTTTGGTCCCGACAAGCCGCTGGAGCTGGCGATGTTCGTCTCACAGGGGCTGTTCCCTTCCGACGTGTCGGTCGGCGAGGTGGTGGCGAACGCCCTGACGCAGGTCGGCGTGAAGGTGGAGATCACCAAGATAGAGGCCGGTTCCTACTGGGATGCGATGCGGCAGGATCGCGCGAACATCAAGTGGGATATCGGCATGTTCGGCTTCAATCCGGCGAATGCGTCGGGGCTGTACCATCTGGCGTCGCTGTTCAAATCGAACAAGGACGACGCGGCGCGGCCGGACGTGTGGAACATGGGGCGCTATCGCAATCCCGAAGTGGATCGGCTGCTGGATGCCGCAGGCAGCGAGGCCGACCGCAGGCAGGCCGCCGCCGATCTGGCCAAGGCACAGACGCTGATCTGGAACGACGCGCCGTATATCTGGCTGCAGATCAACGAGAATGTCACGGCGCTGCGCAGGCAGGTGGCGGGCGTCGAGGTGTGGCCGATCCTGTTCACCAACGTGCGGCACGCGACGGCTTGATCGGACTGATTCTCTGGCGCCTTGCACTGGTCCCGCTGACGGTGCTCGGCGTGGTGACGATCCTGTTCGTCATCTTCAAATCCGTCCCCGGCGACGAAGCCACCATGATCGCCGGCGCCACCGCCACGCAGGCCGAGATCGACAACCTGCGGCATCAGCTCGGTCTCGACCGTCCGCTGCCGGTGCAATACGCCGACCACATCGTGCGTTTGCTGCACGGCGATCTTGGCTATTCCGCCACGTTCCGGGCGAACCCTCTGCCGCGAATCCTGGAGCGCGTGCCGGCAACGCTACTGTTGACCGCGGCGGCGATCGCACTGACCGTGGCAGCGGGCATCCCGGCGGGTATTCTAGCCGCGGCGTTCCAGCATCGCTGGCCCGATGTCACGGTATCGGCTGGCGTCGTTGCGTTGCTGGCGGTGCCGAACTTCTGGCTCGGCATGATGCTGATCGCGCTGTTCTCGGTGCAGCTTCACTGGCTGCCGAGCCTCGGTCTGACCGGTCCGGCGTCGCTGGTGATGCCGGCGATTGCGCTGGCCGCGCGGCTGATCGCGCTGGTTGGGCGCCTGATGCGCGGCATCGTCATCGAGGAACAGCGCAAGGACTATGTGCGCACCGCCTACGCCAAGGGCCTGGCGCGAAAGCGCGTGCTGTACCGTCATGTGCTGCGTAATGCACTGATCCCGATCGTCACTGTCATCGGGCTGCAGACCGGCTATCTGCTGGGCGGTTCCGTTGTCGTGGAGCGGCTGTTCGCCTGGCCGGGCATCGGCGACCTGTTGCTGACGGCAGTGGGCTTGCGCGACTACACGCTGGTGCAGGGCATCACGGTGCTGTTCGTCATCGGCTTCCTGCTGATCAACCTGCTGGTGGAGGTGCTGTACCGGCTGATAAATCCGAGGCTGCGGTGATCCCATTGTCATTGCGAACGGAGCGAAGCAATCCCCACCGTATCGGTGGTCGATGAACGCCCCATTGTTCCTTTCAGCCGGTGCCACGCTGTTGCTCGCTTTCCTGTTGCTTGCACTCTTCGGTCACGCGATCGCACCGTACGACCCGGCCGCGCAGGACCTGCTCGCCATGTTCGATCCGCCGTCAGCGGATCATTGGCTCGGCACCGACGAGATCGGCCGCGACATGCTGTCTCGCGTCATCGTCGGCACGCGCATCACGCTGGCGATCGCCTGTGCCTCGGTGCTGTTCGCCGGCACTGCCGGGGTTGCGCTCGGCCTGATCGCCGGCCACTTCGGCGGCGCCACCGATCGCATCATCACCGTCGCCACCGATCTGCTGATGACAGTCCCCAGCCTGGTGCTCACCATCGCGATGGTCGCAGCGATCGGCGCCAATGCCGTCGGCCTGGTAACCGCGATCACCGTCAGCTTCATTCCCTCGCTTGCCCGCCTGGTGCGCGCGCGCGTATTGGAACTGCGCGAACTCGACTATGTCGAGGCCGCGCGGGCCGTCGGCATGCGTCATCCGCGCATCCTGCTGCGCCACATCCTGCCGAACGCCGTGTCGGTCATCGTGATCGAACTCAGCCTGATGGCCGGCCAGGCCGTCCTGGTCGGCACCGCACTTGGCTTTCTCGGCCTCGGCGTGCAGCCACCGGCGCCGGAGTGGGGCGCGATGCTGGGTGCCAGCCGGCAGTACCTGGAAGTGGCACCGCATGTCGCGATAATTCCCGGCCTGGCCGTCAGCCTGCTGGTGCTGGCATTCAACCTGTTCGGTGACGGCCTGCGTGACCGGCTCGATCCGACGCAGTAAGGAGATTGCTCGTGGATTTCGGCATCATCGATTGTCACGCCCACATCTTTCCGCCGCTCGCCGGCGCGTGCGGATTCGCCGATGTCGCGGAGCATCTGCTGCACCAGCAGCGCGCGATGCACGAACACGGCAATCAGCCATATCGCCGCCAACGCGACGATGCCATCGTCACCGAACGCGCGTTATGGTCGGCGACCGACTCTTCGGTGGCGGGACGGCGCGAGACCGGCTTCCGCGTCGGTCGCTGCGGTCGCTTCGAATGGGAGGCCGATGGCGAGGCGCAGTACGTGCAGTTCCTCCCGCCGTACATGGCAGATATGTCGGCGCCGGCCGAGGTGATAGCGCGGCAGATGGACTACGCGGGCATCGCAATGGCGGTGCTGCAGAACGATCATATCTATGGCGATCTGGCCGAGGACTTCGCCGCCGCGAGCGCGCGGTATCCCGGCCGGTTCATCGGTCTGGCACAGCTACAGGAGGCATGGGCGTTCCGCGACGACCAGCTTGCGCGACTGGCCGACCAGGTCGAGCGGCTCGGCATGGCGGGGCTTTATTTCACCTACAGCGGGCTGTTTCGCAACGGCTATGCCATGCGGCCGAGCGATCCGGCGTACGATTCGCTATGGCGAGAGGTCGCGCGGCTGGATCTGCCGGTGTTCTGGGTGCATCGCGACAGGTCGCCGATCGGCAGCTACGAGGAGGAACTGGCCGATCTCGCGCGCATCCTTGAGCGGCATCCCACGGTCAGGAGCGTGCTGGTGCACGGCCTCCCGACCTCACGCTACGCCGATACCGACGACCGGTTGATGTTGCCGCCGGTGGTCGAACGATTGCTGACCGAGATGCCGGTGTCGGCGGAGCTGCTGTATCCGATCTCCTGGGGTGGCCGCTTCGAGTATCCGTATGACAGGGCGATCGGGCATTTCCGCCAGCTCGTGGATCGGTTCGGTACCGCGCGCTTCGTCTGGGGCTCCGACATGCCGAACGTGGAGCGCTACTGCACCTATCGGCAAACTTTCACCTATGTGTGGAACCACGCCGATTTCCTGACCGATGCGGACAGGCGCGCGATCTTCCGCGACAATACGCTGGCGCTGTTCCGCCGCTGACTGCGTCAGAATGCCGATGCCGTCAGCGTCACGTCGGCATCCTTCCAGGCCTTGTCGAACCGCTGTCGCACCGCGACCGCATCGGCGTCCTTGTGCTGCGCGCTCAGCGCCTGCGCGAGGCCGTAGAGCGCCCAGCCATTCTCCGGATGCCGGCGCAGGTCCTCGCGGTACACGGCTTCCGCATCCTGCGCCTTGCCGTCACGCAGCAATGCCGCGCCGAGCAGGTGGCGCACAGGAAAGAACCAGTCGGAGGGTTCGTCGTATGCGAGGCCATCCTCTTTCGCTGCCGCCTCGGTGAGCAACGCGATGGCCGCGCCGTTCTGCCCGCGTGCCTGCGCTATTCGCGCCTTGGCGACCAGCACTGCCACTGCGAGCACGTCGGGGGCGTTGTTCAGCCCTGCGCTGTCATCGGCCTTCGCCGCCGCCGCGAGCTTTTCCAACTCGACCAGTTCGGCCTGGGCATCATCAGCGCGGCCCTTCGCCGCCAATGCGCTCGCCCGCGCATAGCGATGTCCCGCGGCCAACCCGGGCAGCCTGGCGTCAGGCGCGGTCTCGGCGAGCAGCTCGTCCCACATGCCGAAGCGCACCATGGCCGTGTACAGTTCCGCAACGTACCAGTCGGCGCCCGGCATTGCCGCAAGCATCTCATCCGATATGACGCCACGCGACTTGCGAGCTGCGTCCAGCGTGTCTGCCTTACGGCCCTGCATTGCGGTGGAGAACGCCAGGAACTGATAGTTGTGCGCCGTATACATCACGTAATAGTCGGGTGGCTTGGTCTTCGAGAAATAGCCGAGGTCAGCATCGGCACCCTTGCGGTTCGCCGCGGCTGCGTCCGCATACCGGCCGACGCGCTGCATGATGTGCGCCGGCATGTGCTCGAGATGACCGGCCGCGGGCATCATGCCAGGCAGTCGCTCCGCTGCGGCGACCGCCCTCTCGGGATGCGGCGAGGCCTCGATCGCGTGGATGTAGTAGTGGTTGGCGCCGGGGTGCTGCGGGTCCTTGGCGAGAACGCCTTCCAGCAGCGCAACGATCGCCTCGGTGCCGGCGGTCGGCGTACCGTCCAATGCCCAGAGCTTCCAGGCATTGATGTTCATCAGCGCCTCGGCCGTCAGCGTCTGCACGTCGCTGTCATCTGGGAAATTGCGAGCAGCAGACTGCATCGCCTGCGCATAGGCGGCCAGAACGGGGCCTTCGTTCAACGGATCGAGCGGCCTGGCGTCGGGATAGCGTGCCGCCAGCGCGCCGATCAGCGCCTGTTCCACCGGCGTGGCGTGCGACGCGTTGGCCTTTGCCTGCTGCAACGCCTCCCAGGCGACCTTGGCGCGGGGCTCCGCCATCATCGGTAGGTTGTAGTTGGGACCCACGGTCAGAGCGACACCCCAGAAGCACATCGCGCAGCCGGGATCGAGTTGCGCGGCTTTGGCGAACGAGCGGGAAGACTCGTCATGGTTGAACGCCCAGAGCAAGCGCATGCCTTGATCGAAGTAGTTCTGCGCTTCCTTGGACGACGTCGTGACGGTGCGATGGAAGCCGCCGAGCCCGTCGAACAACTGCGCGCCGTCCGCCCACTCGGCCATTGTGCCGGGCGGCATTTGCCCATAGGCGGGGAATGCCATGCAGCTCAGCACCGCAAGCGCGCTGCCGCCAAACAGTTGTGTCCAGTTCATCGGCCCCCTCCCTTGGCTTCCATCGGCGTGACAACCGAGCATAGCATGCTTCGCTCACGCGGAGGCGCAAGGAACCTATGGCGGCAAGCTGCAATCTCGGAACCGATGTCGGCGGCACGTTCACCGACCTCGCCTGGTGCACGCCATCTGGCGAACTGCACTGCTTCAAGGTTCCCAGCACGCCGTCGCGGCCGGGGCAGAGCATCCTGGAGGGTGTCGATGAACTGTTCGGCGCGCTCACGCCCGACGTCGCGACCTGGCGGAACGTGCACCATACGCACAGCAGCACGGTCGCGACCAACGCGCTGATCGAGCGACGCGGCGCGCGCATCGGCCTGATCACCACCGCCGGCTTCCGCGACGTGTTCGAATTGCAGCGCCTGGCGATCCCGCATCCGATGCGGTTCGACTCCCGACGTCCGGAACCGCTGGTGCCGCGCGCGCTGGTGCGCGAGGTGCGCGGGCGCATCGGGCCGGATGGCGGCGAACTCGAACCGCTCGATGAGGCGGATGTCGTCGAGGCTGCGCGCGCCTTGCAGGATGCTGGCGTGGATATCGCCGTCGTCGGCCTGATCCACTCCTATCGCAATCCAGCGCACGAACAGCAGGCGCGCGACATCGTTGCGCGGCACGGGCTGCGACTGCGGCTGGAGCTTTCCAGCGAGATCTGGCCGCAGGCGCGCGAGTACGAGCGCAGCGTGCTGACCGCGCTGAATGCCTCGATCCGGCCGATCGTCGAGGCGTATCTCGACCGCCTGACCGCGGGGCTGGCGGAGCGCGGTCTCGCTCTGCCGCCGCGCGTCGCGCGCTCGAATGGCGGTGCGGAACTCGCGACCACGCTGCGCGGACGACCGGTCGTCGCCCTGCTGTCGGGGCCCGCGGCCGGTGTCGCAGGCGCGGCGGCAACGGCGGAGGATGCCGATTGGACCGCGGCCGATCTGATGACGCTCGATGTCGGTGGCACCAGCGCCGATATCGGCGTGATCCGCGCCGGCCGCCCGGTGCTGAGTTCCGAAGAGCAGGTCGGCGACTTTCCGGTCCTGGTGCCGACCATTGCGGTCTCCAGCATCGGTGCCGGCGGCGGGTCGATCATCTGGCTCGATCCGACCGGGTCGCTGAAGGTGGGTCCGCGCAGCGTCGGCGCCGATCCGGGGCCGGCGTGCTACGGCACCGGTTCGCTGATCCCCGCATTGACCGATGCGTTCCTGGTGGCGGGATTGCTGGAACCCGGCCAGCGCCTCGGCGGCAAGCTCGCGTTGCGGATGGCGCCGGCGCGCGCCGCGCTGGATGCACTGGCGCGCCAGATCGGCATCGGCGTGGAGGAAGTCGCCGACGGTGCGATCCGTGTTGCGACCGCACTGATGGCAGCGGAGGCCTCGCGCGTGCTGGCCCGTCGCGGCGTCGATGCGCCGAGCTTTCGCATGGTGGCATTCGGCGGCGCGGGACCGTTGATGGCGGCACTGCTGGCCGACGAGATCGGTATCGACGCGATCCTGATCCCGCCGGTGCCGGGCGCTCTCTCGGCACTTGGTGCGGCACGTGCCGACATCGAAGGCGACCTCGTGCAGCCGGTGTATCGCCGCCTGCACGACCTTTCGGCCGATGCGCTGGCACAGCGCTTCCGCGCGCTGGCCGAGCAGGCGCAAGGCTGGGCGGCGGAGCAGACCGCGCAACTGCCGGTGCGCGCGGTGCGCGTCGAGTACGCCGCCGATATGCGCTATGAAGGACAGGGCTACGACGTGACCGTTGCATTCGAAACCACCTGGCTGGAGCGCGGCGATGCCGATGCCATTGCCGCGGCCTTCCATGCCGCGCATCGCGGCGTTTACGGCCATGCCAACGAGCAGGCGGAGGTGTGGCTGAAGGAATTGCGCGCGCACATCGTCGGCGAGATGCCGAAGGCACGTGTGTCGGCCGCGCCGGATGACGCCGCGGTGCGGGATGCGACGACGCGGCCGGTCCGCCTGTTCGGCCGATCGTTCGATGCGCGCGTGGTGGGCCGTGCCTCGCTCGCTGACGGTCGCGCATTGGCGGGACCCGCCATCGTCAACCAGATGGATACCACGACCCTGATCCCACCCGGCTGGAGCGCGCGCATCGTGCGATCGGGCGCACTTGTCCTGGAGCGCACGCCATGACCGACGCCGTCACCACCGAGGTATTCGCCAACCTGTTCAAGGCGATCGTCGACGAGATGGCATGGGTGGTGCTGCGCTCCTCGCACACCACGTTCGTCAAGGAGACGCAGGACTTCGCCGTCGCACTGGTGACCGAGGCGGGCGAGACGTTCGCCTCGCCCTATGGCAGCGGCGCGACCACGATGATCGGCATGCCGATGCACGCCGGCACGCGTGCATTCGCTGAGTGGGAACCGGGCGACGTGCTGGTCACCAACGACCCATACAGCTCGGGCGGCATGGTGATGCATCTGAACGATCTCTACGTATTCCGCCCGGTCTTCGCCGACGGCCAACTGCTGTGCTTCGCCTGGGCGTTCATCCATTGCACCGATGTCGGCGGCTACGCGCCGGGCAGCATCGACATGCAGAACGGCGAGGTATTCCAGGAAGGCCTCCGCCTGCGTCCGGTGAAGCTGTTCCGCGGCGGCGCGATCAACCAGGAGGTCTGGGATATCTTCGCCGACAACTGCCGCATTCCGGCGTTGAACTGGGGCGACCTGACGGCGTGCCTCGCCGCACTCGCCAAGGCCGAGCAGCGCATGCAGCGTCTGGCGCAGCGCTACGGCATCGCCGCGGTGCGCGGCGCGATCACCGCCACGATCGATCGCACCGAGCGCATCGCGCGCGACGTGCTGCGGCGTATCCCGGCAGGCGAGTACCGTTTCGTCGACTACTTCGAGGACGACTACATCAGCGACCTGCCGGTGCGGCTCGCGCTGAAGCTGACCGCGCGCGGCGACGGCACGGTGGAGCTGGATTTCTCCGGCTCCGACCCGCAGGTGCGCGCGGCGCTGAACCTGCCGACGGGGTCGATGCGGCATCATCCCTTCCTGTCGTTCGGACTGACCAGCTTCGTGGTGACGCAGTCCGAGGCGATCCACATCAACGCCGGGATCATCCGCTGCATCGACCTGGTGCTGCCTGAGGCGTCGGTGGTGAATTCGCGGTTCCCGGCGTCCTGCGGCATGCGCATCACCACCGCGATGCGCATCCACGACATGGTGCTGGGCGTGCTGGCACAGGCGCTGCCCGGCACGGTTCCCGCCGGCGGCGGCAATACACTTGTCATCACTTACATATCGACGTCGGAACTTGGCACGCAGGGCCGCGTGGTGGTCGCCAATCCGGTGCCCGCGGGGTCGGGCGGCGGGCCGGATCGCGACGGCATTTCCGGCACCGACTTCTCGGTGGCGTTCCTGCGCAATGTGCCGGTGGAGGTGCTGGAGTCTGAGGCGCCCGTGCTGGTGCGACGGTTCGGCCTGTTGCCGGACTCCGAGGGACCTGGACGCTACCGCGGCGGCTTCGGGCTGCAATACGAACTCGAGATCCGCCATCCGAGCGCGGTGGTGGTGATGCGTGGCAAGGACCGGCATCGCTTCAGTTCCTGGGGTGTGGCGGGCGGCCGCGCCGGCGCGGTGAACGGCAATGACAGCCTGGTGCCGGGGATGCCGAAACGCGACATCGGCAAGCGCACGGTGTACCGGCCGGAGCTGCACGAAGTGATCCGCCTGTGGAGCGGTGGTGGCGGCGGCTACGGCGACCCGTTCACGCGCGATCCTGCGGCGGTGGCGCGCGATGTCGCGGCGGGGCTGGTGTCACGCGAGCGGGCGAGGGCGGTCTACGGCGTCGCCCTGGACGGCGACGACGCGGACATGGCCGCGACGGAGCAATTGCGCAACGGCCAGCGGGCAGCAGGCGATTTCGATTTCGGCGAGGCGCGCAGCGAATGGGAGCGCGCGCATGGCGCGGCGGCCGAACGCATTGCGGCGTGGCTGCCATCGCTGCCCGTCGGGGTGCGGCGATATGCGCAGGCGCATGCCTACCAGCGGCTACGTGCGAACGGTCCCGGCCCTTATCAGGTCAACGAGATCACCGCGGCGCTTGAGGCGATCGGCAGTGAGCTGAAGGGTCGCGAATGATCAGGTCTCGAGGAACTCGGCGAAATACTCCTCTGCGCTGATCCGCCGTCCCACGATCCCTGCCATATGGGCCTGCTCCGCGAACACCTCGATCGTCTCGCGGTTCCGCTCGAACCCGTCGGCATGGAAGTCGGCGCCCATCAGCGCCTCAACCTCCTCCAGCTCCGCGTCAAGCCACGGCGACACGTAGGGGAACGAACGCTGCGCCTTGGCGAAGGTGTCGGTGCTGCGCATGAACGCATCGCTCAGTGCGCGCGCGATCCACTTGTTCTGCTGCCAGGCCTCGCGCCGCAACACGATCAGATGCTGTGGCGGGAACATGCGCGTGGCGCGGAAATACTGGCGCTCGATGGCACGGATGTCAGGGAACAGCCGGACGATCGGCCCGTCCACCGGATGATATCGCCGCGGCCGCGGCGGGCTGTAGATCGCGTCCAGCTCGCCGCCGATCAGCATCTCCGACAGCGCGCGCCCCTCCGGCGCGGCGCGCACGCCAGCGGGCAACGTATACACATGGTTGGTGATGTTCGGCTCGTCCACCGCGCCGATGCACCACTGCAATCCTTCGGGCGGCACCTCGATGAAGCGCAGGAAGTGCCGGTACCAGATCGAGCCGCTGGCCACCCAATCATACATCCCGACGCGCCTGCCGCGCAGATCGCCGGACGACCTCACCGGACCATCCTTGCGGACATAGAGATCGCGCCCGGTGAAGTTGCGCAGCGGAAAAACCGGCAGCGCCACCAGGCTGCGATCGCCCTTGTCTATCCGCCGCAGATGGCCGGCCATCGAGGACTCCCCGCCGTGCACGGTCGGATCGCTCGCGGCGCGACGCAACATTTCAGCGCGCGCCGGCCACGACCCTTCGCGGCCGAGCACCATGGTCAGGTCGATGCCGTCCGGCTTCACCGCGCCAACCGCCAGCGGCATCACGCGCGCGTAGTCGGCGCAGGTCAGACGGATCGGCAGATCGGCCATGTCGGTGTCCTCAAACGAAACGGATCGCCAGCGCGGAGAAATCATCTTCCAGCGGTCCCGGCCGCGCCGTCATGCGCACCGTGTCATACAGGCGGCGCGGTCCGTTGGGTCCTGTCATCGTCGGCAGCAGCGACGGCATCTGCGATAGGCCCCACTCGCGGCCTTCGTTGTCGGTGAACTCGAATACGCCGTCGCTGAACAGGAACAGCGAGCTGCCAGGCGCCACCTGCGCGCGCGCAGCGGCGACATCGCGGTCCGCTCCGATACCGATCGACGGATTGCGTGTGCCCAGCGGCACCGCCTGGGTCGTCCCGGTGGCAACCAGATAGGCCGGATGGTGGCCGGCCGTGGCGTAGGCCACCACACGCTCGGTCACATCGTAGACGCCGTACCACATGGTGAAGAACAGGTTGTTGTGCCGCTCCATTGGGAACATGCGATTCAGGCCGCGGATCACCGCGCCGGGATCGCGGAAATCCACCTCCGGGAGCATGCGCTGGCGCAGCACATTGGCCACCGTCACCGCGAACAGCGCCGCTCCCGCCCCATGACCGGCCACGTCCAGCATGTAGGCGGCGAAGCAGCGGGAATCGAGCATCTGATAGCCGAACGCATCGCCGCCGAGCCGCGTGCACGGCTGATAAAACCACTCGGCCTGCACCGGTCCCGTCGTGATGGGCGGCGGCAGCACCGACAGCACGTAATCGCTCGCTTCGCCAAGCTCGCGCTCCAGCGCCTCCCATCCCGCCAGCTCCTGCTGGCTGCGGCGATGGTAGCTCAGCGCATGTGCGCCGATGGTGATGAGCGCGCCGTCCTGCAGCACGATCGGAGCGGTGACCCGCTCGCTGTTGATGAACGTGCCGTTGGTCGAGCCGAGGTCGGTGAGCAAGATGCTGTCGCCTTGCTGCTCCAGCCGGCAGTGCCGCCGCGACACGGTGCTGCCTGCCAGAACCACCTCGGCCGGCGCGCTGCGTCCGACGATCAGCGGCAACAGGTGCAGCGGCACATGCCGCGACGCCGCATTCTCCACATGGATCAGCAACAGATGCGCTGATGTTTCGACCGGCAGTCGCTGCCCCAGGGACGCGCGAAAGCTGATCGTCCGTTCAGTGAAATCCTCGTCCGCCTCGGGCACCGCAGCTCCGTCCAGACAAGCGCATCGGCGTCAGTCTGGACGGTTGCGGTGGCGCCGGCAAGCGTTCGGCTACTGCGTGGACGCCATCGCTGCCGGAATCGCCGCCTGGATCATCTGCATGGTCTGCGCCCGGTCGCCGGCCGCCAGTGCCCTAAGCGCCTGCGATACCTGGGTCACCGCGGGATTGTCGCTCGGGTTGTTGGTCTGGCCCATCGGCACCGAGCGGTCGAGTAGCCGCGTCTGCGCCATCTCCAGCGACTGCTGCGCCTCGCCGGTACGGTTCGCCTGCAACGCAGTCTGCGCCGCGCGCAGGAAGTCCGCCGCGCTGGCGTTCCGGTCGAGCGGCGGGCTCGGCAGGTTCGGCGCGATCACCGAGCGGGTGTCCGCCGCGTCGATGTTGCTGGCACGCGTGCCCATAGGCAGCGACATACCGGTGCCTATATTGTTGCCGGGACGCGCGCCGGTCGCCGGGTTGGCGCCGGGTGGCACACCCTGTGGCGTGACCGGAACGCCGGTCTGGGCAAGCACAGGCGCGCCGGCCAGGCCGGCCAGGATTGTGAAAGACAGCGCGAGGGAACGCATCGGGACTCTCCTTCCCATTTGTGACTGGCGCTCTACGAGCGCAGCATGCCGCAATTGTGGCGGGGAGGCGCACCTTGCCATGACATACCGGTGAGCATCACCGCCAGCGGCGGTGAAACCACAGCCACTGGTCCGGGTTGTCCCGCACCCAGCGCTCTATCACGGATGTGATCATCTGCGTGGAACTCTGCACGTCGATGCGGCCGCTGGCATCGCGCGGCAGGTCGAATGGGCCTTCCGCGGCAATGCGGAAGCGATGGCCGGGCAGGCGGATCACGCGCACCCCGACCACCGGACATTCGAACTGGCGTGCGAGACGGGCGATCGACGGGTTGGCCTTGCAGCGACGGCCGAAGAACGTGACATCGACGCCGCGGGAGAAGTGCTGATCGACCAGCATGCCAAGGTGCTCGCCGCGACCAAGCGCCGCGGCCATCTCCAGCGGGGCCTGTGCGCGGCTGCGGATCAGGTGGCCCATCAGCGGCGCGCGGATGCGGGTGATCTCGCGGGCGATCGCCTTGTTATTGGGCATGCGGTAGAGCACGGCCGAGGGCATGCCGTGCGCCGCGGCCATCACTGCGGGGAGTTCCCAGTTGCCGAGATGCGCGGCGAAGCACAGCGCCGGCTTGCCGTCGTCGTGCATGTCTCGGAAGAGCTGGGAATCATCGGTGACGATGCGGCCGGCGTTGGGGTTGGCCACGTCGTAGTCCCACAGGCTGCCGAGATGCACGTACTCGCCGGCGACGCGACCCAGGTTCTCCCAGGCGCCGCGCAGGGTCGCGGCGATCCAGTCGGCGTCCTTGTCGGGAAACGCCGCGCGCAGGTTGGCGCGACCGATGCGATGCGCGGGCAGCAGCGGACCCAGCCGCCGCGCCGTCGCGCCGCACCTGTCGGAGGCACGGTCGGGGTCGGTGCGGCGGAGGGACGCGAGCGAGTGCTTCACCAGGCGGCCGAGCAGCCGGTCGGCGTAGATCGGGAGGTGGCGGAACACGACCGTCACCCCGGGAGAGTGGGCAAGCACACAGCCCTCCCTCTCCCGCGCAGCGGGGGAAGGTCGGGGAGGGGGTGCCACAGCCGCTCAGATCTCGACAAGGATCTTCCCGAACACGTCGCGGCTTTCCAGCCGCGCGAGACCGGCACGGAACTCCTCAAGCGGATACACCGTGTCGATCACCGGCCGCACGCCGGATGCGATGCGCTCCAGCGCGCGCCGAAGTGCGCTCAGCGGCGAGCCGAACGACCCGACGATGCGGTACTGCTGCTGGAACAACTGCATCAGGTTGATGTTGCCGGCCGGCCCCGATGTCGCGCCGCAGGTGACCAGCCGGCCGCCGCGCCTGAGCGACAGCAGCGAGCCGCTCCAGGTGTCGGCGCCGACATGCTCGAACACCACGTCGACGCCGCGGCGGGCGGTGAGCCTGCGCACCACGCCCTCGAAACGGTCGGTGCGGTAGTTGATCACGTGGTCGGCGCCGAGTTCCGCTGCCTTCGCCGCCTTGTCCGCGCTGCCCACGGTGGTGATGACGGTGCAGCCGAGTGCCTTCGCCACACGGATGGCGATGCTGCCGATGCCGGAGCCGCCGGCGTGCACCAGGATGGTCTCGCCGGGTTCCAGTCGTGCGTTGTCGAACAGCATGTGCTCGACCGTGGCATAGGCCACCGCGACGCAGGCGGCATCGCGCAGCGTGACACCGTCTGGCAGCTTCGCGGTGAGCCGTGCCGGATGGTTGGTGAGTTCCTGCGCGAAGCCATCGACGTGGAAGCCGCGCACGCCGGCGACGTTCTCGCACAGGTTCTCGCTGCCGCGCGCGCAGAAGCGGCAGGTGCCGCAGACCAGCGCGGCATACGGCACCACGCGATCGCCTTGCGCCAGCGCGGTGACGCCATCGCCGACCGCGACGACCTCGCACGCCGCTTCGGCGCCGACACTTAGCGGGAACTGGCGTTTGGCGAACGCCATGCCGCGGAAGCCCCACACGTCGATGTGGTTCACCCCGACATAGCGCACGCGAAGCTGCACTTCGCCGGGTGCCGGCGACGGCGGCGCATCGCGTTGCACCAGCGCTATCTCCCGGTCGGCGAGCAGTTGCAGCGCGCGGATCGTGGTCATGCCGCGTTGTGCCACTCAGCCGCGCTGGATGCCAAGCGACGCGGTCAACCCGCCATCGATCGGGATATAGGCGCCGTTGATGTACCCCGCCGCGGGCGAGACAAGGAATGCGACAACCGCGGCGATCTCCTCCGGTTGGGCGAAGCGGCCGGCGGGGATGCGTGCCTCTATGCCGGCACGGTACGCGGCATAGGGCGCCATCATCTCAGTATCGACGAAGCCGGGTGCCACATAGTTCACCGTGACGCCGCGCCTGGCGCTCTCGATCGCCAGCGTGCGCACATAGGACAGCAGCGCGGCCTTGCTCGCCGCGTACGAGGCGTTGCCCTGGCTCGCGTGCAGTCCCATCACCGAGCCGATCACCACGATGCGGCCCGACCGCGCGCGCAGCATCGGCCGCACCACGGCACGCGCGATGCGCGCGAACGCCCAGTAGTTCACCTGCATCGTCTGCTCGGCTGCGTCCTGGTCCATCACGGTGGCGAGCGTGTCGTAGGTCGTGCCGCTGACATGCACCAAGGCATCCCAGGCCGGCGCGTCCTCCTGTTCCCGCGCGAAGGCATCGACCGCATCGCGATCGGCGAGGTCGAGCCGGCGGGACGTGGCGGCCGCGTCGGCGAACGGGGTGCGGTAGGTGTAGGTTACGTCCACGCCCTGCAGAGCCAGCGTCTGTACCACCGCGGCGCCGATGCCGCGCCGGCCTCCGATCACCAGGGCACGGCGCATCTCACGGCAGCCCCATCACCAGACTCACGTTCTGTCCGCCGAAGCCGAACGAGTTGGAGATCGCATGCGCCACCTGCGCATCGCGCGCGACGTTGGGCACGCAATCGACCGGTAGCGCTGGATCCGGTGTCTCGTAGTTGATGGTCGGCGGCAGCCTGCCATGACGCATCGTCAGCAGCGTGAAGATCGCCTCAACCGTGCCCGCCGCGGTCAGCGTGTGGCCGATCATCGACTTGTTGGACGAGATCGGGATGGATCCCGCGCGCTCGCCGAACACGGCGGATACGCCGACCCACTCCATCTTGTCGTTCTCCGGCGTGCCGGTGCCGTGCGCGTTGATGTAGCCGATCGCATCCGCGCTCAGCCCCGCATCGTCCAGCGCGTGCTGCATGCAGGCGACGATCGGCTTGCCGTCCGGCGAGGAGCGCGTGCGATGGAACCCATCCGCCATCTCGCCGCAGCCTTCCACCACGCCCAGGATCGTCGCCCCACGCGAAAGGGCGTGTGCCAGGCTCTCCAGCACCAGGGCACCAGCGCCTTCCGCCATCACGAAGCCGTCGCGGTCCTTGCTGAACGGGCGTGCGGCCGCCTGCGGCGGGTCGTTGCGGCTGGACAGCGCGGACAGCAGCGAGAAGCGGATCAGGCTCTCCGGGTTCACCGATGCGTCGGTGCCGATCACCAGGGCCGCTTCCGCCTCGCCGCGGCGGATCGCCTCGACCCCGAGTTGGATCGCGGTGGCACCTGAGGCGCAGGCGGTGGAGGTCGCGACCGGCGATCCCTTGGTGCCGAACCGTACGGCCAGATTCTCGGCCACCGAGCCGAACAGGAAGCGCTCATAGTGGCGCGCGAACTTCCCGGTCGCGGCGGCGCGCAGCAGGTCGTCGTAACTGACAGTCTCGTTGGCGCCGGATGCAGCGGCGAGCGCCAGGCGCTGCGGCCACTCCATCTCCACCGGCGGCAGAGCCAGGAACATCGGTCCCGGAAACTCGCCCGGCGTACCGATGGCGGCTTCGGCGATCGCCTCGTCAATCACAAGTCCGGCGATGCGCTCGGACAGGGCGGGCGCCGACTGCTCGTCCACCGGCACGAAATCCACCGTGCCGGCGATGTTGGTGCGCAGTCCGCCGATCGGGAACCGCGAGATGCGATGGATGCCCGAGTGGCCGGCGGTCAGCTCACGCCAGTTGTCCTGTTTGCCGGCGCCAAGCGACGTCAGCACGCCGGTGCCGGTCACCACGACGACCGGCCTTCCACGACTGTCTAGACCACCCTGCGCCATTCCCGCCTCCTACGCCGCTTCGACCACGGCCAGGGCTTCGCCGCGCCAATGGCCCCACGACGTGACCAGGACATGGCGCAATTCGTCGGTCATTGGCTCCTCGTCCGGCTCGAGCGGGGCAAACAGGCGCCGCTGCGACAACGAGATCGCCGCCAACGCCAGGTTGGCCGGGAACGATGGCTCCAGCGAGTGGCCGATTGCGCTGGCCGTTGCGCGCATCGGCATGCCGAGATCGCGCAGGAAGGCGGCTTCTTCCCTGGTTGGCTCCGGCGCGCCCGAAGCTCCCGAGATGATCGCCGCGAAAGGCGGCTCGAGATGATGGCGCATCGTCATGAGCTGGTGCGTGGCGTTGGTCAGCGCCTCGCCGGGGCGCCGGCGGCAGCGGTCGGTGGCGACGGCGGCGATATGCGCCAAAGCCGTGGCGCCGCGGGCGACGGCGTGCTCGCGGCTCTCGATCACCAGGAAGCAGCCGACCGAACCAAGCACCAGGCCGCCGCCCTGCTCCAGTCGCGACCAGACGCCCACGAACGGCCGTTTCCACAGCAGCCCGCCCATTTCGTAGTGCAGCAGCACATCCGGCCGCTGCGCATTATAGGAGCCGCCGACCAGGAACATTTCGCCCTGGCCGGCCGCGATGCGGGCGCAGGCGATGCGGACGGCGTCGGTGCCGGACGTCTCCTCGCCCATGAAGGTGCGCGACGAGCCGACCACGCCGTGCACGATCGAGATGTTGCCCGCCAGCAGGTTCGAGAGCTGCGCCAGGAACAGTGTCGGCCGCAGATCGGACAGCAGGTGCTCGTTGAGGAACGTGCCCGGGTCGGCCGCATTGGGCAGCGCCGAAAGGATCACCGCATCCGCCGCGTAGTCGCGCTCGCCGCCGCCGGCAGCGACGATCATATCCATGCGCGACAGCAGCTCGGCGTTGCCCTTCACCCCGGCGGAGTCGAGTGCCAGTCCCGCGGCGTAGGTGCCGATGCGCTGCCACGCCTCCATCTGCCGCTGATCGCCGCGCTTGGGGATCTGCCGGTCCAGTTGCAGCGCGGTCATCGGATGCACCGGCCAGGGCGCGAAGGTCGTCGTATCGACCACCGGCTGGAAGCCGCCATCGCGGTTCAGCGCGGCCCAGTGGGCCTTGGTCCCCTCGCCGAGGCAGGAGACCAGGCCGATGCCGGTGATCATCGCGTCGCGGGCACTAGCCATGCAGGAACGCCTCCGGCACGGCGACGCGCCGCGCGGTCTCCAGCATCTGAGCGCGCAACGTGTCGTTGGGGAAGGGGACCACGCGATAGGTGATCTCGGCGTCCGCCACCTTCTTGCCGTCGGAACTGATGCTGCCCGCCACCACCGCGTAGCCCGAGCCGTCGTGCAGCAGGCGCGCCTCGGCCTGCAATGTCTGGCCGGGGACGACGAAGGCGCGCAGCTTCGCTTCCTTCACCTGGACCAGGAACGGCATGCGCGCGAAACGCAACACCGCCAGCACCAGCCAGCCGCCGGTCTGCGCGATGGTTTCGATCATCAGCACGCCGGGCAGCAGGGGGTGGCCGGGGAAGTGGCCTTCGAACACCGGGCTCGCATCGGGCACGGAGCAGTCGGCGCGAACGGTCCGCGCCTCCGGATCGAGCGCGGCGATCCGGTCCACCATCTGGAAGTATTCCAGCCGCATGCCGGCTCAGGCGGCCTTGGCGGCGACCAGCCTGTCGATGTTGGCGCACAGGTTGCCGAGGACGAAGTATTCGTCGGTCGACACCTTTCCCTCGTTCACGTCCTGCGTCCATTGCTCAAGCGGCATCTTGATGCCGAACGCCTTGTCGATGGCGAACGCCACGTCGAGGAAGTCCAGGCTGTCGATGCCGAGATCGTTGATGGCGTGGCTGTCTGCGGTGATCTTCTCGCGCGGGATATCGCAGGTTTCAGCGATGATTCCAGCGACGGTTTCGAAGGTCGACGACATCGATCAGCCCCTGCAGACGCGGCCGGGCACTAACACCGCGGCCGGGGTGCCGCAAGTGCGGGCGTCCGGCGGCGATTTCGCCGCTACATCCAGTGTCCCGGCTGCCAGACCCAACCTGCGCCGGTACTCTGCCAGAAGGGTGCCATCCAGTTCCCGGGGCGGCCGCCCAGATCGACATATTGGCCCGGAGCCCAGACAAAGCTGCTGCCCGTCCAGTCCCAGTGCCCCGGTTGCCAGGTCAGCGGCACCGGGCTGACCGGCGGCCTGGGGATCGTCTCGGCCATCGGCGGCGGCACCGGCGCGGGCGGTCCCTGGGCGGCGACGCAGCCTCCGACCAGCAGCAGGATGGCGACGGCACAGAGTTTCATCGGACGGCTCCTCCTCAACCAGGCAGCAGCACGGTGGCGACGGCCTGGGCGGCGATCCCCTCGCCGCGGCCGGTGAAGCCGAGCCTCTCGGTGGTGGTCGCCTTCACCGAGATACATGACGCGGCGACGCCGAGGATGTCCGCCAGCCGCGCCGACATGGCACCTGCATGCGGGGCGATCTTCGGCCGCTCGCAGATCAGCGTCACGTCGGCATTGGCCAGCCTGCCGCCCCGGGCGGCGATCCGTGCGGCGGCATGGGCAAGGAAGCGGGCGCTGTCGGCATCCTTCCAGGCAGCCTCCGAGGGCGGGAAGTGCCGGCCGATATCTCCTTCGGCCAGCGCGCCATAGATCGCATCGCACAGTGCATGGATACCGACATCGGCGTCGGAATGGCCGGCAAGGCCTTTGTCGTGCGGCACTGCGACGCCGCACAGCATCAGCGGCCGGCCGGCCGCGAGCACATGGACGTCGAAGCCGGTGCCGACACGCGGCACCAGGAAGCCGGTCATGGCGCGCTCCAGCCGGTGCAGATCCTCGGCATAGGTCAGCTTGATGTTGTCCTCCGACCCGGCGACGACCGCCACGCTCTCGCCCACCGCCTCGAGCAGCGATGCATCGTCGGTGGCGCCGGAAATGTCGCGGCGATGCGCGGCGAGCAGCACGTCGTAGCGAAACGCCTGGGGGGTCTGGGCGCGGTGCAGGCCATCGCGCGGCACCGTGGCGGCGATCAGGCCGTTGGTCACCAGCTTCAGGGTGTCGGCGACCGGCACCGCGGGGATAGCGCCCGCAGCGTCCGCCAGTGCCGCGAGCAGGGCAGGGATGGTCCTGGCGGGGATCAGCGGCCGCGCCGCGTCGTGCACGAGCACGATCTCGGGCGATGCAGGCTCCAGCGCCTCCAGCCCGGCGCGCACGCTGTCCTGGCGCGTGGCGCCTCCCGCGACCGGCGGCAGGTGGGACAGGCCGCTCAGCGCCGCCTCGATCGCGGGCGGGTCGCCGACCGGTTGCAGCAACGTCACATGCGCGGCCAGCGCCTCGGCAGCGTGGCGGATCACCGGCTTGCCGGCGAGCGACAGGAATTGCTTGGGCGTCTCAGCGCCGAACCGGCTGCCGGATCCGGCCGCCACCAGGACCGCTGCCACCTCCATGGCAGAACCGTTACCGGCCAGCCGGTCGGCGTCAACAGTTGCATGGCCGCAGCGAACATCCGCATTGCATCTCGGCAGGCGTGTCGGTAATTTGCCCAAATGATGGGCAAGTGTCATTGCGACACCACACACACGACCGACAAGCTGCCACCGATCGATCTCGGCGGTGGCGTGCGAATCGACACCCCCGTCATCCTGGCACCGATGTCCGGTGTCACTGATCTGCCGTTCCGCCGTCTTGCCAAGCAGCTTGGCGCCGGCATGGTGGTGTCCGAGATGATCGCCTCGTGGGCGATGGTCCGCGAGAACCAGAAGACGCTGGCGATGGCCACGATGGACGGGGCCGGCGGCGTCAGTGCCCTGCAACTCGCCGGCTGCGAGCCCGCGGCAATGGCCGAGGCTGCGCGGCTGGCGGTGGATCGTGGCGCCGACCTGATCGACATCAACTTCGGCTGCCCGGTGAAGAAGGTGGCGCTCGGCCAGCAAGCCGGTTCGGCGTTGATGCGCGACGAGGCGGCGGCGGCTGCGATCCTGCAGGCCACGGTCAGCGCGGTTCGCGTGCCGGTGACGCTGAAGATGCGCATGGGCTGGGACCATGGCAGCCTCAACGCCCCGCGGCTTGCCCGCATCGCGCAGGACTGCGGCATCCGCATGGTCACCGTGCATGGCCGCACCCGCCAGCAGTTCTATACCGGCTCCGCCGACTGGGACTTCATCGGCCGGGTGAAGAACGCGGTGGACCTCCCTGTGATCGCCAACGGGGATATCGTGACCGAGGAAGATGCCGCCGAGGCGCTGCGTCGCTCCGGCGCGGATGGGCTGATGATCGGCCGTGGCTGCTACGGACGGCCGTGGTTCATCGCCCAGGTGGTGCACTTCCTGCGCACCGGTGAGCATTTGCCGGAACCGCCGCTGGTCCAGCAGAAAGCCGTGGTAACAACTCACTATCGGTCTATCCTCGATCATTTCGGCGAGCACGCCGGCGTGCGGCTCGCGCGCAAGCATGTATCCTGGTACTCGCGCGGCCTGCCCGGTTCGGCGGAGTTCCGCGCGGCGATGAACCGGTTGGCGGAGGCCGGTGCGGTCCTCCGGCTGGTCGACAGCTTCTACGACCGCCTGATCGCCCATGGCGTCACCCGTGGCTCGTCGCGGCGCGACGAGATGCTGGCGGAGGCGGCGTGATCAACCCTGTTACCCGTGCCGCGCTGGCGCTGCGCGAACGTCGCCGCGCGCCCGACATGGCGCAGATCATGAGTGCCCTGCCGGTGCCGGTGGTGCTGCTCGATACCGACAACCGCTTCCGTTTCGTCAACCACGCGGCCGAGCAGTTCCTGGGCATCTCTGCCTCCGGCCTGTCGCAGCTTCGCCTGCGCGACCTGGTTCCCGAGGACAACCCGCTGTTCCTGCTGGTCGAGCAGGTCCGCAAGAGCGACGCCTCCGTTTCGGACCACGATCTGTCGGTCGACAGCCCGCGGCTGAACAAGCAGGGCATGGCCGTGCAGGGTTCGCCGCTGCCGGAGGAGCCTGGTGCGGTGGTGCTGGTGCTGCAGGATGCCTCCGCGGCCCGGGCGCTCGACCGCCAGCTCGCGTTCCGGGGGGCGGCGCGCAGCGTGACCGGCATGGCGGCGATCCTGGCGCACGAGGTGAAGAATCCGTTGTCCGGCATTCGTGGTGCGGCACAACTGCTGGAAACCAGCGTCGATCCGCGGGATCGTGAACTGACGGTGCTGATCCGCGACGAGGCCGACCGCATCCGCGCCCTGGTGGACCGGATGGAGGTCTTCGGCGAGAAGCCGATCATGCGCACGGCGGTCAACATCCACCGCGTGCTGGAGCACGTGCGCAAGCTGGCGCAGTCTGGCTTTGCGCCGCATGTGCGGTTCCAGGAGATCTACGACCCGTCGCTGCCGCCGGTCTGGGGCAACCGCGACCAACTCGTGCAGGTGATCCTTAACCTGGTGAAGAACGCCGCCGAGGCGGCCACACAGGAAGAACAGCCCAATCCCGAGATCATCCTCACCACCGGCTTCCAGCACGGCATGCGGCTGGCGGTTCCCGGCAGCCGGGCGCGGCTGGATGTGCCGCTGCTGGTCGCCGTGCGTGACAACGGTCCGGGCATCCCCGACGACATCCGTCCGCATCTGTTCGAGCCGTTCGTGACCTCCAAACCGTCCGGCAGCGGACTTGGACTGGCGCTGGTGGCCAAGATCATCGGTGATCACGGGGGGTTGATCGAGGTGGACAGCCGACCTGGCCGGACCGAGTTCCGCCTCCATCTGCCCGTGCTGACCGACGAAGAGGCCGATTTCGGCGCCTGAGGCATGGCGAAGGACGATCGATGACCCCACCCACCGTGCTGGTCGCCGATGACGACCGATCCATCCGCACCGTGCTCACCCAGGCGCTGGGACGGTCGGGCTACCAGGTCCGCAGCACCGGCAATGCCGCAACGCTGTGGCGCTGGGTGGAGGACGGCGAGGGCGACCTGGTGATCACCGACGTGGTCATGCCGGATGAGAACGGGCTCGATCTCATCCCGCGCATCCGCAAGATCCGCCCGGACCTGCGCGTGGTGGTGATGAGCGCGCAGTCCACGCTGATGACTGCCGTGAAGGCGACCCAACGCGGCGCCTTCGAATACCTCCCGAAGCCATTTGATTTGCAGGAATTGCTGTCGGTGGTGGGTCGGGCGCTGGCAGTGCCGGCGCAGCCGAGTGCCGGTGCGCCGGAACCGCGCGACGCCGATGAGCGCCTGCCGTTGATCGGCCGCAGCCCGGCGATGCAGGAGATCTACCGGACCATCGCCCGGCTCACCACGGCCGACCTCACGGTGATGATCAATGGCGAATCGGGCACCGGCAAGGAGCTGGTGGCCCGCGCGCTGCACGATTACGGCAAGCGGCGAGCGGGTCCGTTCGTCGCCATCAACATGGCGGCCATCCCGCGCGAACTGATCGAGAGCGAGCTGTTCGGCCACGAGCGCGGCGCGTTCACCGGCGCCACCACGCGTTCCCTTGGACGCTTCGAGCAGGCCAACGGCGGCACGCTGTTCCTCGACGAGATCGGCGACATGCCGCCGGAGGCGCAGACACGGTTACTGCGCGTGTTGCAGGAGGGCGAGTTCACCTCAGTGGGTGGCCGCCAGCCGATCAAGGCCAATGTGCGCATCATCGCCGCCACCCACCGCGACCTGCGCAACGCGATCCGTCAGGGGCAGTTCCGCGAGGATCTCTACTACCGGCTGAACGTCGTGCCGATCCGCCTGCCGCCGCTGCGCGAGCGGGTCGAGGATATCCCGCTGCTCGCCCGTCATTTCCTGGAGGGTGCGCACGACGATGGGCTGCCGGCCAAGACGCTGGACCAGGGCGCGGTGGAACAGCTCAAGCGTTACGCATGGCCCGGCAATGTGCGCGAGGTGGAGAACCTGATGCGCCGGCTGGCGGCACTCTGCCCGCACGAGACGATCGGCGCCGAGCAGATCGCCGCGGAGCTGGTGGAGGCTGCGCCGGCGCTGTCCGAGGCTCCAGCCGCCGCCGGGCCGGAGCCGCTGGTGCGCGCGGTGGAGCGGCATATCCGCGATTTCCTCGCCGCCCATCACGACGGCGGCGTGGCGCCGTCCGATATCTATGATCGCGTTATCGCCGAGGTGGAACGTCCGCTGATTCGACTTACGCTGGCGGCGACGCGCGGGAACCAGATCAAGGCCGCGGCCATGCTTGGCCTCAATCGCAACACACTGCGCAAGAAGATTCGCGATCTCGACATCCCCGTGGTGCGAGGATTGATGTGAATGTCGCGCCGCCGCCAGGGTCGCTGAGGCCCGAACCGTCGTCCGAGCCGGTGCCCGTGACCGAGGTGTCGCGGGCGCGTTCGGTGCTGGCCAGGATCGCCAACATCCTGCTCGGCAAGGCGGTGACGCTGGTACTGGCGGCGCTGGCGTTCCTGGTCGGACTTGCGACGTTCGTCTTCCTGGCACGGGGCACGCCATTTGGCCTGCAGCCGGGCGTCAGCGTCGGTCTGCTGCTGGCCAACCTCTCGGCGGTATTGCTGCTGGTCGCCGTCCTGGCCGGGCGCCTCACCCGCGTGTGGGTGGAGCGCCGCCGCGGTTCCGCCGGCTCGCGGCTGCATGTCAGGCTGGTGCTGCTGTTCGGCGGCGTGGCGGTGGCGCCCGCCATCCTGGTGGCGTGCTTCGCCGTCGCGTTCTTCCATTTCGGCATCCAGGCCTGGTTCAACGATCCGGTCCGCCAGGCGGTGACCGAGTCGCTGCAGGTCTCGCGCGGCTACCTGGACGAACACCGCGACAATATCCGCTCGGTGGCGCTGGAAATGGCCAACGACCTGACGCGCGCCGGCCAGTTCCTGACCGCCGATCCATCGGTGTTCGTCGAGGTGCTGGGCACGCAGACGACGCTGCGCGGCCTCACCGAGGCGGTGATCTACGATCCGCTGACCCGGCAGGTGCTCGCCGCGGCCGGACTGTTCGCCGGCATGGGGATCGAGTTGCCGGCCCAGGACGTCACGTCGCGGGTGCTGGGCGGCGACGTCGTCGTGCTGGCCGCCGGCGACGGGACGCGCGTTCAGGCCGTGGTGCGGCTCGATTCGACGCCGCCGCTGATGCTGATGATCGGCCGGCCGGTGGATCCGTCGATCCTCGATCATATGACGCGGACCGAACAGGCGGTCTCCGAATACCAGCGCCTCGACAAGGATCGCTCCTGGCTGCAGCTCGCCTTCGCCTGGATCTTTGCCATCGTGGCGCTGCTGGTGCTGCTCGCGGCGGTGGCGATCGGTTTGGTGCTGGCCAACCAGATCGCCCGTCCGATCGGGCGGCTGATCCTTGCCGCCGAACGCGTCCGCGGCGGCGATCTCGCGGTGCGGGTCGCGGAGGCACCAACCGGCGATGAACTCGCCGGCCTGTCGCGCGCATTCAACCGGATGACCGGCCAGCTCGCCGCCCAGCGCGGTGAGCTGATGGATGCCTATAGCCAGATCGACGAGCGCCGGCGGTTCACCGAGACGGTGCTGTCGGGTGTGTCTGCCGGCGTCATCGGCCTCGATGCATCGGGCCGCATCGAGCTGCCGAACCGCGCGGCGGACGAACTGGTCGGCATCGACCTGCTGGCGGCGATCGGCCGCGAACTGGCCGACGTGGTGCCGGAATTCGCCGACCTGCTGCACGAGGCGGCGGCGTCGCCGGAACGCGCGCGCACGGCCGAGATCCAGCTCGGGCCGCCGACCCGGCGGCGCACGCTGCTGGTGCGCATCGGCGCCGATCTGTCGGGCGGGCGCACCGATGGCTTCGTGGTGACGTTCGACGACATCACCGAATTGCAGTCGGCCCAGCGCAAGGCCGCATGGGCCGATGTCGCGCGCCGCATCGCGCACGAGATCAAGAACCCGCTGACGCCGATCCAGCTTGCCGCGGAACGGCTGAAGCGGCGGTTCGCGCGCGAGATCACCTCGGATCCCGACACATTCGCCGAATGTGCCGACACGATCATCCGCCATGTCGGCGACATCGGCCGCATGGTCGACGAGTTCTCCGCGTTCGCGCGCATGCCGCAGCCAGTCATCAAACCCGAGGATATCGGGCGCATCGCGCGCGAGGCACTGGTGCTGCAACGGACCGCCCGTCCGCAGATCACCTGGCGGAGCGAGATTCCCGATCAGGGACCGATGGCGCCATGCGACCGCAGGCTGCTGAGCCAGGCACTCACCAACCTGCTGCACAACGCAGCCGATGCGGTGGCGATGCGCGATGCCGCGAGTACGATCGCCCTGCGGGTGGAGCCGGGCGAGCACGACGTTCGCATCATCGTGACCGACGATGGGGTCGGTCTACCGCAGGAAGATCGTGCGCGGCTGACGGAACCCTATGTAACACACAAGCCGAAGGGGACTGGGCTGGGCCTCGCCATCGTCAAGAAGATCATGGAGGACCACGGCGGGAGATTGACGCTGGACGACAGGCCCGATGGTCCCGGCACGGTCGCCGAGCTGGTACTGCCCGTGAAGGTGGCGGATGGCGTATGACATCCTGATCGTCGATGACGAACCCGATATCAGGCTGCTGATCGACGGCATCCTGCGCGACGAGGGCTACGAGACGCGCGGCGCTGGCGACGCCGATGCGGCGATCGCCGCGTTCCGCATGCGGCGGCCCTCGCTGGCGATCCTGGACGTCTGGCTGCAAGGCTCGCGCATGGACGGGCTGGCACTGCTCGAAGCGTTCCACAGCGAGGAGCCGCAGGTGCCGGTGGCGATGATCTCGGGCCACGGCAACATCGAGATGGCGGTGCAGGCGATCCAGCAAGGCGCCTACGACTTCATCGAGAAGCCGTTCAAGTCGGATCGCCTGCTGCTGGTGGTGCGTCGCGCGCTGGAGGCTGCGGCTCTGGCGCGCGAGAACGCCGAACTGCGCCTGCGCGCTGGGCCGGAGACCGTGCTGACCGGCGACAGCGGAGCGATCGGCGGCCTGCGTGCCGGCGTCGAGCGCGTGGCGCCGACCGGTTCGCGTGTGCTGATCCAGGGGCCGGCCGGCAGCGGCAAGGAAGTGGTGGCGCGCATGGTGCACGCCCGCTCGCGGCGCGCCGATGGACCGTTCGTGGTGCTGAATTGTGCCACGCTGGCGCCGGGCCGGTTCGAGGAAGAGCTGTTCGGACTGGAGGCCGGCGCCGATCCGATCACGCAGCCGCGCCGCGCCGGCGTGCTGGAGCGAGCGCATGGCGGGACGCTGCTGCTCGACGAGGTGTCGGACATGCCGCTGGAGACGCAGGGCAAGATTGTTCGCGCGCTGCAGGATTCGACATTTGAGCGGCTGGGCGGATCGGCGCGGGTGAAGGTCGATGTGCGCGTTCTGTCCACCACCAACAAGGACCTGCAGAACGAGATCGCCGCGGGGCGGTTCCGCGAGGACCTGTATTACCGGTTGGCGGTGGTGCCGCTGAAGGTGCCGGCGCTGAGGGAGCGCCGCGAGGATGTACCGCCGCTGGCGCAACTGTGCATCGCGCGCTCTGCGGAGAACGCGGGGATGCAGCCGCGCGAGCTGTCAGCCGATACTCTGGCGGCGCTGCAGGCGTACGACTGGCCGGGCAATGTACGGCAGTTGCGCAACCTGATGGACTGGCTGCTGATTATGGCACCCGGCGGCGCGGTGGATCCGATCCGCGCCGAGATGCTGCCGCCGGAGATCGGCGCCAACGCGCCGGCGCTGCTGAACATCGACCCGACCGCGGACATCATGGGCCTGCCGCTGCGCGAGGCGCGCGATCTGTTCGAGACGCAGTACCTCCAGGCGCAGTTGCTGCGGTTCGGCGGCAACATCAGCCGCACCGCGCAGTTCGTCGGAATGGAGCGGAGCGCGTTGCACCGCAAGCTGAAGCAGTTGGGGGTGAATTCGGACGAGAAGGTGGGCGGGTAGCGGTGCCACCGTCTTGCCGGGAAATGGAGGTTGCGATGGACGCCTTGCCGGAACGGGGATACTCGCTGGGTCGTGCGGAACGGCAGCGCATCCGCTCGGGCGGGTTCACCGGCCCGACATCGGGCCTTGCACCGGGCAACGTCCAGGCGAACCTGGTGATCCTGCCGAAGGCGCTGGCCAACGATTTCCTGCGGTTCGCCCAGGCGAACCCGAAGCCGTGTCCCGTGCTGGCCGTGTCCGAGCCCGGCGATCCGAGCTTCCCGAGCCTGGCACGTGAACTCGACATCCGTACCGACCTGCCGCGCTACCGTGTCTGGCGGCATGGCGAACTGGTCGAGGAACCGACCGACGTCAACCATGTCTGGCGCGACGATCTGGTGAGCTTCGCCATCGGCTGCTCGTTCTCGTTCGAGGAGGCGCTGATCGAGGACGGCATCGAGGTCCGCCACATCGCCTGCGGCCGCAACGTGCCGATGTACCGCACCTCGATCCCGTGTACGCCGGCCGGCGTTTTCCATGGGCCGCTGGTGGTGTCGATGCGGCCGTTGAAGCCGGCGGACGCGATCCGCGCGGTGCAGATCACCTCGCGGTTCCCCTCGGTGCACGGTGCGCCGGTGCATCTCGGCATGCCGGAACAGATCGGCATCAAGGACATCGCGCGGCCGGACTATGGCGACGCGGTGCCGGTCGGGGCGGATGAACTACCGGTGTTCTGGGCCTGCGGCGTGACGCCGCAGGCGGCGATTGCGGCGGTGAAGCCGGAGTTCTGCATCACCCACGCGCCAGGTGCCATGCTGATCACCGACCTGCGCAACACGAAGCTGGCGGCGCTGTAGGTTTGCAACCCACGGATGAACACGGATGGACACGGATCGCGCTGCGGCGGTTGGACGCATTGAAGCGCTGATCCACGAGGAGGTGGGGCGCAACATATCGGGGCTGTTTACTGCCGCCAAAGGCGGGCTCTGGCAGGCCGCAAGCGCATTGGCAGCCGCCGTACGCCCCTCGGTCGGCATCGTCACGGGATTCTATGTGCCACTTGGGACGCCGCCGGCGGCGGAAACCGACGGGCCTGTCGGCGCCGCCATGCTTGCGGGCGCGTTGACCCAGGTTGGCGTCCCCTGCCGCGTGGTGACGGACGAGCCGTGTCGCGCCACCTGTGCCGCGGCGTTACGTGGCATGGATGTGCCGTTGGATGTCGTGCCGTTGGGGGGCGCTGTCGATGACGCGGTCGCGCTATGGCGGCGCAGCGGGGTCACCCATGCGCTGTCCATCGAGCGCTGCGGGATCAGTGCCGATGGCGCGCCTCGCAACATGCGCGGCGAGGACATCAGCGCCTTCACCACGCCGCTCGACGGGCTGTTCCTGGCCGGGCCATGGCAGCGCATCGCCATCGGCGACGGCGGCAACGAGATCGGCATGGGGTCGCTGCCCGCATCGCTGATCGGCGCGCACGTCGCGCATGGCGAGGCAATCGCCTGCGCCACGCCGGCCGACCACCTGATCGTGGCCGGTGTATCCAATTGGGGCGCCTATGCGCTGGTCGGGGCGCTCGCGGTGATCCGTGACGACTGGCGCGATTCGCTGATGGAATGGCTGGACGCGACTCGCGACGGCGCGATCCTTGAGGCGATGGTGAATGACGGCCCCGCGGTGGACGGCGTGACGCGGCAGCGCGGTCTGACGGTGGACGGCATGCCGGCCGCGGTGCACCACGCCAAGCTGCAAGCGATCCGTACGATTGTGGAGGCGTATGCCGCCCGGTGACTTCATCTGCGAGCGCTATCGCTATGACCCGGAAACCGGTGCGCTTGCGCTGCACTACAGCTTCGATGACGGCCCACGCTTCGAAGAGCGCATCGTGTTCCCGGTCCGGGCACTGTCGCGGCGTGACAGCGAGGCACTCGACAGGGTGTTCCGGCTGCTGCTGCTGGCGTGCGGGGTCAGCTACTACAAGGCGTTCGCGCCTGGACGCGTGCGCTGCACGGCGTTTCCGCTGGATCACGCGACCGCCGCATTCTTCACCGACTTCTACGTGAAGGGTCTCGGCGAGTTCGCGTGGCGCAACGGCATCGATCTCGCGTCCCTGCTGCGCATCGTCGCCGAAGACGTCGAACCGCCGGCCGCGGTGCCGCTCGAACTGCCGCGGCTCACCTGCGTGCCGGTCGGCGGCGGCAAGGACTCCATCGTGACGATCGAGTGCCTGAAGCAGGCGGGCGAACCGCTGGTGCTGTTCTCGCTGGGCAACGCGGCGCCGATCGACGCGACGATCGCGCAGGCCGTGCTGCCGGCAATCCACGTGACGCGCAAGCTGGATCCGGCACTGTTCGCGCTGAACGAGGCGGGCGCGCTGAATGGGCACGTGCCGATCACCGGCATCCTCAGCATGATCGTGCTCGCCTGCGCGATCATCCTTGGCTTCGATGCGATCGCCATGTCGAACGAGCATTCCGCCAGCGCGCCCAACGTCGACGGCGTGAACCACCAGTACAGCAAGTCGTTCGAGTTCGAGCAGGCGTTCAGCCGGTTGCTGGAGCGGCATGTGGTGACCGGCGTGCGGTATTTCTCCTTGCTGCGGCCGCTGTCGGAGGTTGCCATAGCGCGCCGCTTCGCGCGCCATGCGGCGTATTTCCCGGTGTTCCGCAGTTGCAACACCGCATTCCGCCAGTCGGCCGAGCGCCGCGGCACCAACTGGTGCTGCGACTGCCCGAAATGTCGCTTCGTGTTCCTGGCGCTGGCACCGTTCGTGGACAGGCAGCGCCTGGTCGCGACGTTCGGCCGCGATATGCTGGACGAGGCGGCGCAGATCGACGGATTTGCCGAGCTGTGCGGACTGCGATCGCACAAGCCGTTCGAGTGCGTGGGCGAGATCGAGGAGAGCGCCACCGTGATGGCGCATCTCGCCGGCATGCCGGCCTGGCGCGACGATGTGGTGGTGCGTGCGCTGTCGCCACGGCTGCACGGCGACCTTGCCGCGTTGTTCGCGCCGCGGGGGCCGCATCTGTTCCCGAGCGATACCTGGCGATGCTCGATGCGTGTGGATGAGCTGCGCGGCCGGCGCGTGGCGATCTGGGGATTCGCGCGTGAGGGCCGGGCGGCACTGCGCTTCCTGCGTGAGCGCGATCCGGGCCTGGCGGTCACCGTGCTGGATGATGCGGATGCACCCGGCGTCGATGTGCCGCTGATCAGCGGACGCGCCAGGATCGCAGCGGCCATCGACGGTTTCGACGTGGTGGTGAAGTCGCCGGGCATCAGCCTCTACGATCCGCTGGTGGTACAGGCGCAGGGGATCGGCGTGCGGTTCACCTCGCTGCTCAATCTGTGGTTCGCCGACGCCCCAACATGCCGGACGATCTGCGTCACGGGTACCAAGGGCAAGAGCACGACCACGGCGCTGATCGCACATCTCCTGCGCGGTGTCCGCTGGACCGCGATGGCAGGAGGCAACATCGGCGTGCCGGTCACGGAACTGCCGCGTGACGGACTGGACGCCGCGGTGATCGAGGTGTCGAGCTACCAGGCGGCGGATTTCTCCGGGCTGTGCGACATTGCCGTGCTGACCTCGCTGCACCAGGAGCATCTCGACTGGCATGGCAGCGTGGAGGCATATCGGCGCGATAAGCTCAATCTGCTGCGGCATGCGCGGCTCGCCATCGCCCATGCCGACGCACGAGCCGGCATCGATGCGCACGACGACGTGGTGTACTTCGATCCGTGTTCGGCGTCCGCTGTGGCCAATCGCTATCTTGCGCGCCCGCACAACCTGTCCAACCTGGGCGCGGCGCTCGCGGTGACCACATCGCTTGGCGTTGATCCGGCCGAGGCGCTGCTTGCGGCCGAGACGTTCCAGCCACTGCCGCATCGCCAGCAGGAGATCGGCGAGGTGGATGGTGTGCAGTACGTCGATGACAGCATCTCGACCACGCCGGAGGCGACGATCGCGGCACTCGACGTATATCGCGATCGCGCTGTGACGGTGATCATCGGCGGCCACGATCGCGGCATCGACTACCTCGGGCTGGTTGCGCGCCTGAAGTGCGAACCGCGGCCCGGCGTCGTTCTCCTCGATGCCAGCGGCAGACGGATCCGCGACCTGCTCGGCGCCGGGATACTGGCGGACACGATGGGCGACGCGGTGACGCAGGCGCGGGAGATGACGCCGCGTGGTGGCGTCATTCTGTTGTCGCCGGCAGCGCCGAGTTACGGCCGCTACCGCAGCTTCATCGAGCGCGGCGAAGATTTCGCCCGGTGCGCCGGGCTGTAGGACGGATCAGAACAGCCGCTTCGTCGCGATACGGGCGCCTTCCGCCATCGCCGCCAGCTTGGCCCACACCACATCGTCGGCGACGCGGCCGCGCCCGGCGGAGGTGTCGAAGCCGCAATCGGTGCCGGCGAGCACGCGCCGCGGCTCGCCGACCGCGCGGGCCACCAGCTCGATGCGGTCGGCCACCACCTCAGGATGCTCGACGAAGTTGGTCAGCGGATCGATCACGCCGGCCACGATCACCTGATCATCGTCGAGCGGCAGGTCCTTCAGGCAGCGATATTCATGCGCGTGGCGTGGATTGGCGAACGGCAGCACGAAGCCGCCGACCTTCGCCGCACGGATCGCCGGCAGCACCTCCGGCAGCGCGACATCGCAGTCGTGCGGCCCTTCGTAGTTGCCCCAGCAGGCGTGCAATCGCACCCGATCGCGCGGCACGTTGACCAGCGCATCGTTGATCGTCGCCACCACACGCTCCACGAAGTCGACGAACTCGCCGAGCGGCCGGTCCTGGTAGGAGATATGCCGTTCCATCGCGAGATCAGGCGCATCGATCTGCAGCACGAAACCATGTCCGACGATGGCCTCGTATTCCACCTGTAGGGCGCGGCCGAGGGCGGCGAGATAGGCGTCCTCGGTGTCGTACCACGCGTTGCGCATCGCCGCGGCGATGATGCCCGGCGAGGGCGCGGTGATGAACGCCTCGGCGAAGCCGCCTTTCGCGGCATCGAGCGCAGTACGGAAATCGGCGCATTCGCCCTCGACCGCGGCACGATCCAGGTAGCGCACCTCGCCGACGGCCTCGGGCACGCCGCCCAGGTTGCTGATCGACTCATTCACCGCATCGTGCGCCGTCTTCCATGCCATGTAGGCGGGATAGTGGGTCGCGTCGGCGAACACGCGGCGCGTCCAGCCACCGCCGAAGCCGCTCATGCGGTGTCGCACGTAGAGGAAGAAGGCCTCGCGCTGCTGCTCGCCGTTGTTCGGAACGTCGATGCCGGCGGCGCCTTGCTTGGCCACCACCTCGTGCACCGCTGCCTTACCGGTGCGGTCGAGTTCCGCCGCGTCGATCGACTCGCCGCGAGAGCGGCGGACGTACAGCGAGGTCAGTGCTGGAGGGCGGGGCAGGCTGCCGGTGTGGGTGGTAAGGATGCGGTTCTCACTGCGCAGCATCGGGGCTCTCCAAAGAAAGCAAGCAAGTCATACACAGAGTTCCACAGAGTGCACACAGAGTTTCACTGAGAAGGCAAATGGCGCTTCGCGCGACGCCTCGACGCCTGTTGCGAGACTCCCGGCGCACAGCGCCGATAAAATCCTTCTCGGTGAAACTCTGTGTGCACTCTGTGGAACTCTGTGTATGACTTGCTTGCTTAACCCACCATGAACCCGACCGGCCAATGCTGTCGCACGCATGGGCCCCGTCGACGCCAACAGCCTCACTCACCGAAACGTTCTATCCCTGAAGGACGGCATTCGCCGCCGCGTCCTCTAACACGCGAGTGTAGCCGAACAGGCCGACCGCGCCGCCGGTGTGCAGGAACACCACGGTCTCGCTCTTGCCGATCTCCCCCTTGCGGATCAGGTCGATCAGCCCGGCCATTGCCTTGCCGGAATACACCGGATCGAGCAGCACACCCTCGAGCCGCGCCAGCATCAGGACCGCCTCGGTCATGCCGGGTGTCGGGTGGCCGTAACCAGGCCCGACATAGTCGCAGTTCGCCACCACCGCCGAACGCGCTATCCCGCCAGGTGTCCCGACATAGTCGGCGGTGGCTTCCGCCAGGCGGTGCACGTTGGCTTCCTGCCGGTCCTTGGGCAGCCGAACGCCGATGCCGAGTACTGGGACACCGGCGTTGCTGCCCTCCAGCCCGACCACCAGCCCCGCCTGCGTGCCCGCGCTGCCGGTGGCGGTCACCACGCGGTCGATGCGCAGGCCCATCTCATCGGCCTGCTGCATCAGTTCCTGGGCACACGACACGTAGCCCAATGCACCCACCCGGTTCGATCCGCCGCCCGGGATGACATAGGGCTTCTCGCCGGCAGCCCGCAGCGCCTCGCCCTTCGCATCCGCCTCGGCGTTCATGTCCGTCCCGCCGGGACGGTATTCGATCGCCGTGTCGAACAGCCGGTCGAGCAGCACGTTGCCGCTGTTCAGGTAGTCGCGGTCGTTGGTGTCGATCCGGTGCTCCAGGAGAGCGGTGCATTTCATACCGAACCGCTTTGCCACCGCGGCGGTCTGGCGCACGTGGTTGGACTGCACCGCCCCTTGGGTCACCAGGTGCGTCGCGCCCTGCGCCTGGGCCTCGCCGACCAGCCATTCCAGCTTGCGCACCTTGTTGCCGCCGGTCGCCACCACGGTGCAGTCGTCGCGCTTGATCCAGATCTCCGGGCCACCGAGATGGCGGCTCAGGTTGGTCAACCGCTCGAGCGGGGTGGGGGTAGGGAACAGGCGGACACGGGGAAACCGGGCGAGGTGCATGAATTCTCCTGCCAAAGGCGCGGACCGGCTGTAATGTTCCCCATCCTGCCGCGTCGGACAATGCAGCGGAGGGCACTGTGTCGCACAATGGTGACAAACGGCGCGGCCGCTCCCAGATCTGGCGTTCCTTTGGCTATGGAGAGACTGATGCACATTCTGCGCCGTCGCGGTTGGGAAGTGTCCGAGCGCCTGGTAACCCTCGAAGCGTTGGTGCTGAGCCGCCGCGCCGCCCTGGCCGGCGCCGGCTCTGTGGCGCTGGCGGCTCCCGCGCTGGCGCAGGCGGCCGCCGCGCCCGAGCGCAACCCGAAATATGTCGCCGGCCGCGAGATCACGCCGGAGAAGTACGCGACCACCTACAACAATTATTACGAGTTCAGCGAAGGCAAGAACCTCTGGGAGGCGGCGCAGGTGATCAAGCCGCGCCCATGGACGATCAGCCTGGAGGGACAGCTCAAGGAGCCGCGCACCATCGCGATCGACGACCTGTTGAAGCAGGTCCAGGTCGAGGAGCGCGTCTACCGCCACCGCTGTGTCGAGGCCTGGGCGATGACGGTGCCCTGGACCGGCTTCCCGCTCAGCCAGCTCCTGAAGATCGCCGAACCGCTGGGATCGGCGAAATACATCGTGTTCGAGACGGCGCAGGACCCGAAGATGCCGGGACTCCAGTCGCCGTTCTATCCCTGGCCCTATATCGAGGGTCTGACCCTGGACGAGGCGGCGAATGACCTCGCGTTCATCTCGACCGGGATGTACGGCAAGTCCCTGCCAGCGCAGGACGGCGGGCCGGTCCGGCTGACGGTGCCGTGGAAATACGGCTTCAAGTCGGCCAAGGCCCTGGCGAAGATCAGCTTTACCGAGAAGCGGCCGGTGAACTTCTGGCAGGCAATCCAGCCTTCGGAATATGGCTTCTGGGCCAATGTGAACCCGGACGTGTCGCATCCTCGCTGGAGCCAGGCGCGGGAGCGGCTACTGGGCAGCAACGAGATGGTGCCGACGCAGATCTACAACGGCTATGGCGAATTCGTCGCGTCGCTTTACAGCGACCGGAAAAATGAGAAACTGTTCATGTGATCATGCAACGCACCCTCGCCGTGCTGGCCGCCATGCTGTTGGTCGGAGCCGTTGCCCTGGCGATGCTCGGGCCGCCCGAGGTGCCGCTTGGCCAGGTGCTGTTCATGGTGGACCACGACCTGATGAACGCCGTGCATGGCTTCATCGGCACCCACCTGGCGGCGTGGCTGTGGGACTATCTGATCGCGCCCTTGATGCTGAGGCCCGCGTGGCTGGTGCCGGCGGCGCTGGGGTTGATCTGCGGCGGTACGTCGCTGTCGCTGTCCACACGCAAGCCTGCGCACCGCTCGCATCGCCGGAGCTGACGGCCGGTAGCCGCCGGCCGGTCAGTTCACGCGGCGCTCCTTGCCCTGCCAGAACGGCAGCCGCAGCTCGCGCTTGAGGATCTTTCCCGCCCCCGACATCGGCATCGGCGTCTCGCGCACGTCGACGCTGCGCGGACACTTGTAGCCGGCGATCCGCTGGTGACAGAACGCGATGAGCGCTTCGGCATCCACCGTCGCCCCCGGCCGCGGCATGACGACGGCATGGACCTCCTCGCCCCAACGTTCGCTGGGAATGCCGATCACCGCGCACTGCGCGACCGCGGGGAACTGCGCCACCACGTTCTCGACCTCGGCGGAATACACGTTCTCGCCGCCGGTCACGATCATGTCCTTGATGCGATCGACGACATAGACGAACCCGTCCGCATCCATCGCACCGCCGTCGCCGGTATGCATCCAGCCATCGATCACCGCCCTCGCGGTCTCCTCGGGCCGCTCCCAGTAGCCCATCATCACCACGTCCCCGCTGACACAGATTTCGCCAACCGTGCCCGGCGGGACAGGGGTGTCGTTGGCGTCCACGATGCGAACCTGCACGCCGAACGTGGCACGCCCGCCCGAGCGGTGGCGACCCAGCTTGCGGCCTTCGCCGACCTGCTCGCGGTGGTGCAGCACCGTGGCGATCGGCGACAACTCGGTCATGCCGTAGGCCTGCACGAACTGCGTCCGCGGCAACGCGGCCACCGCGCGATCGAGCAGCGCCTCGCTCATCGGCGAGGCGCCGAACACGATGCGCCGCAGCGACGACAGGTCATACGCGCCGATCGCCGGATGATCGACCAGCATCTGGATCATCGTCGGCACCAGCAGGATCTCGTTCACCCGATGGCGCTCGATCGCCTGCATCACCCCCTCGGGATTGAAGGCGCGGATCACCACGTTGGTCCCGCCGCTCAACATCAGCGAATACATTGCTGCGCCGTTGGCGAGGTGGAACATCGGCGCGGCATGCAGGTAGATCGAATCCAATGGGAACAGCCCTTCGGCCAGCACGTTGAACTCATCGGCCATCAGGTTGCCGTGGCTGAGCATCACGCCCTTGGAGCGACCGGTGGTGCCGCCGGTATAGAAGATGCCGGCGAGATCGTGCGTCCCCCGCATCGCGTCAGGCACTGGCGCGGCCGCGGCCAGCAGCTCTTCATAGCTCGCGACACCCTCGGGCGTCGCGCCGTCGTCGGCATGGATCGGTCGCAGCGTCCCGATGCGCCGCGCGATGACCATACCCGGTTCGGCGAAGGCGTCGTCCACCACCAGCACCGACGGGCGGCAGTCGCGCAGCGAGTCCTCGATCTCCGCCGGGCTCCAGCGGATGTTCACCGGCACGATGACCGCACCGGCCCAGGCGACGGCGAGATAGAGTTCCAGGTAACGGTCCTGGTTCAGCATCAGCACGGCAACCCGGTCGCCGGCGCCGACACCCAGTGACCGCAGCGCGCCGGCGAAGCGGGCGACCCGCTCGCCGACCTCCGCCCACGTTCGCTGTCGGTCGCCGCATATCATGGCGACCCCGCCGGCGTTGACCTGCAGCGCACGGCGCAGTCCGTGCGTCACGTTCATTGCTCCCTCCTGCCGTTCCGTTGCGTCGGACTCTGCATCAATTCCGCGGCCCTGCGCCAGAAAAAGCGGGTCGGGGAGGGCATCGCCCAGTGCGCCGATCGGTGCCGAAGTGCTATGGTTACGCGCATGAGCGTCGTCCTGGAGCCGTATCGCTGGTCCGCGCAGGTCGAGGACGATATCTATCGTGATGTCGTCACCCGCTTCGCGCCGCATTTGCCGCTGCAACGGGTGGCGCCGGCGCGCCCCGCCGCGACGCCGGCCGAGATCGAGGGCATCTGCGACAACTGGATCTGGACTGCAGGGCATGATTCGCTGATCGTGCAGGCGGCGTCGAAGGCGCTCGACAGGCTGTTTCCCGATCTGGACCAGCAGTATTTCCTGGCGCGCCAGATCGGCGACGACGGGTTCCATGCGGAGTTCGTGCGTGACTACGTGAAGCACCGGCGCGGCTACGATCCGGTCCGGCAGATCAACGACATCGTGCGGCTCCATTGGCAGGCCCTGGACGATCTGCCGTATCGCGACATCCACAGCTTCTTCGCGTGGGAACTGCACTACGAGCTGCACATCCTGTCGCGGCTGCACACCGAGCGTCGCACCGGGCAGATCGGCGATCCGGCGATCAAGCAGTTTGCCGAGGAGCGGGTAGGGCCGGATGAGGAGGTGCATCGGCTGCGCATCCTCGACTGGTGGATCGGGCACTATGGCGCGCTCGGGCGAGCGGAACGGCAGGCGACCGCGCAGCGGGTGATCTCGCTGGATGACGAGATCCAGCGGCGGCTGAACCCGTATCTGAATTCGCGGTATCAGCGATCGGCGGTGAATTTTGGAGCGGACATCCGGGGGAAGGATGCGGTCTACGACAACTTCCGGCGGGAGGTGCTGGCGCGGCTGCTGACGACGACGCCAGAGGGCGTTGGGAGGCTGACCGGTCTGGGTGAGTGACGTGGTGCTGCCCTCGTGGGCTGCCGCCACATTCCCTCGGGTCCTTCGTCGACAACACTGCGACGTGGTCAGGATGGGCCGGCGCGGGCGGCTGGGAATAGCGATAACGCTGCCGGCGGTGTGGGGGAGGGGGCGGCGGTCGGGCCTGGGGAGTGAAATGCGCGTACCCGCTCGATCGTGTCATTGAACAGGGTGGCGAGACTGCCGCCGTAGCTGATGATTTCGATCATCGCTTCCCGCCACAGCGGATGGGACGGCACGATGCCGAGGTCGCGGCAGATGTCGGCGATGACGGCACCGATCGGCCGACGGCGCACCTCGGCGGCGATCTGCTCCGGCGTGAGCGGGTGTTCAAGACAAAGGACGGCCGGATCGGCGTGCGGCGCGGCCGGTCGGGCGGGGCGCGGCTTGCGCGGGGACGCCGCGCGGCAGGGCCTGGCTTCGGCGTCGAGACGGGCGGCGTTGCGGATCAGCCTTGCTTCGAGCGCGTGAGCGCGGTGCAGCCCTTGCGTGATGCGCGCCAGGATCAACGCGATGGCGCTGGTGCCGAAGCCGCTGATGGGGATGGCGGGGACCGTGGCGGTGCCACGCTGCCGCAGCGTGTCGGCGAGTTCCTTGCCGTAATCGATGAGCCTGCGCACGAGGGCGAGGAGGCGCGGCGCGGCTGTCCTGGTCCGCGCCGGCGTCTGCCCACCAGGGCGAAGCTGCCGTCCCAGGTGGCGTAGCTTATACCAGCGCGCCGAGAAGACTGCGGTATTCAACGGTCCCCGGGGCGAGGCATTCGGTGGGTGGCAAGAAAGTGGAAACACAGATGCACGCTGATAACGCAGATGCACGCGGATCGGGCCCGGGCGGCTGCGGGATCACGCCGAGGCTCATCTGCGTGCATCCGCGTGAATCTGCGTTTCCACTTTCTTGCGCCGCTGGTATTCTCTGACTTATCTTGGCTCTGATATGACGACTACCGGGATATGCTGCACGAAGTTCATCTTCAAAGGCGTAAACCTCCTCCAGCGAAAACCAACTCTTGCCGATGCGCTCGATGCAGCGCATGGCCTGGATAAGCCAGCTCTTTGCATTCGGTTCTTGCTGCTTCCGAAGGAAGAGAGTTCGCTTCCACTTGTCGAGAAGTTGGCTTTGGGTTCAATCACTCCGTTTCGTATCAGGGTCATTTTTCCCGCTTGCGGAATTGCTTCCAGCAAAATACGCCAGCCTACCCAGCCCGCTTGCTTCGCTGTCGGCGGCAACGGCTTCCTCTCTTCGATGATCGTCGTGGTAAAGAAGTGCTTCGGTACAATGAGCAGGTCGGTTATGGTCAGACTCCTGAAGTCGTAGTTCAGGAGAAAAAGATTGGGGATCGTGTTCCCGCTGAGGCGTCGGATCATCGCTGGATACGCTCCGTCCATCCCCTTGGCACCGAGGTGCTTCCTCTGGCTCTTCAGCTGATAATCTTCGTGGCAAACACCACAGAAGAAGTCAGCAGACGGATTATTATTGCTATATTGTAGGTTTTTCGTATTCCCGCAATTCTGGCAGTAGACCCGACTACCTACCAAGTGTTTGCTCAGTATCTTGACGCCCATAGACCCAGTCCGCCTGCGGCAGCCGGACGATGCGTTCCGCGACCAGGCGGTCGTTGGTCCAGCCGGCCAGCTCCATTACCGCTGCGAGGTCGGCCGCGGTGGCCACCGTATCGAACAGCCCGACCAGCGGAAACCGCGACGGGATCAGCCGAAACGTCGGATGCGGCGACGGGCCGTAGACCTCCGTCACGACACCACGATGTCGACGTCGGCGCAGGGCGCGAAGCCAGCGTCCAATTCGTTCGGCTCCATGTAAACCCCGCCGCGGGCGGCATCGAGGAACCGCCGCACCGTCAGCAACCCGTCCTGCATGCCGCAAGTGACGAACGCCAACGGCGGCGCGCCACCAAACACCGTCGCGCGATGCGGCGTGCGCAGCCATTCGACTCCGTCGCGCTCGCGCGGGAACAGGATGCCGAGCGCCTGGTGGGTGCCCAGCACGGCCGAGATGCGCAGCAACACGTCAACCCCGAGCGTGATGTCGCCGTGTTCGCGCACCGTCTTGACCCAGGCGTGGTAGGTGGACCGCGACGGCAGCCCGAGTACCAGCCGTCGTTGCTCCTCCGTCAGCCCCCACAGATCGGCGATGGCGAGGAAGCTGCGCAGGCCCGGCCCGCTGAGGCGCCGCCGGTTGGCAGGTTCGAAACGTGTCGCGTCCAGCCGATCGGGGCCCTTGGGTTTGGCGTACTCATCCAGCTGGCCGCGCGGTGCGGCCATGGCGGGTCTCCTGTGTCCCGATCTGTACATTGTTCGGAATAGGACGCAAATCAATCCCGACCAGCGGTCATCGCCGGCCGACGCTTATCCGAAAGCGCTCGGACCAATGCGATTCAGATGTGAATCACCTTCCCCCAAGCATCCAGCACCGCCTCATGCATCGTCTCCGACACCGTTGGATGCGGGAACACTGCCTCGATCAGCTCCGCCTCGGTGCTCTCCAGTGTCCGCGCGATCGCGAAGCCCTGGATCATCTCCGTCACCTCCGCCCCTACCATGTGCGCGCCCAGCAGTTCGCCGGTCTTCGCGTCGAACACCGTCTTCACCATGCCCTCCGGCTCGCCCATCGCAATCGCCTTGCCGTTGCCGATGAACGGGAAGTGCCCCACTTTCACTTCGTGGCCCAGTTCCTTCGCGCGCGCCTCGGTCAGCCCCACCGAGGCCACCTGCGGCCGGCAATAGGTGCACCCCGGCACGTTGGTCGCATCAAGCGGATGCACGTCGTTCAGCCCGGCGATCTTCTCGACGCACAGCACGCCCTCATGACTCGC
>JANWJK010000123.1 GCA_025452005.1 Acetobacteraceae bacterium
CCGCGGTCGCCACCCTGGCGCCTTCGTGCATCCGCCCGGCCAGCGACTCCGGCGCTGCCTCCTCCAGCCCAGCGGTATCGACCAGCCGCACCAGCCGTCCGCGCAGCAGCGCTTCGGCCTCCTTGCGATCGCGCGTCACGCCCGGCGTGTCGGCGACCAGCGCCAGCCGTCGGCCGGCCAGCCGGTTGAACAGGGTGCTCTTGCCGACGTTCGGGCGGCCGGCGATCACGACCAGCGGCAGCATCGCGGCGCTCAGCGCAGTGCCAGCAGCCTGCCGTCGTCCGTGACCACGAAGACGGTGCCGCCAGCCGCGATCGGCCCGAGCGAGGCAGCCCCCGATAGAGGCTGCTGGCCGAGGATCTCGCCGGAATAGGGACTGACCGCCAGCGCCTGGTGGTTGGTCCCCGCCACCACCAGCCGATCGCCGGCCAGCAGGGGCCCGTACCAGGTGATCGGGTCCCGCTGCTTCTCGGGATTCTCCCAGCGTGGCAGCTCGGTGACCCACGCCACGCGCCCGTCCTCACGGTTGACCGCGGCAATCCTTTGGTCGAGCGAAACAACGAACAGCCAGCCACCAGCAGCCCAGGGGCTGTCCTCGCCGGAGACCTCACGCTCCCACAGGCGCCGGCCACTCGGCAGATCGATCGCCACCGCCAGGCCTCCCATGCTGATCGCGTACACCCGTCCCTCACTTACCACCGGCAGCCCGCGGATTGCGGAAAAGTCCGCCAGGCCGCCGCCGCCGATGGTCGCGGCAAGCGTGTCGGTCCACACGACGCCGCCGCTCTCGGCGCGCACCGTCGCCAATTCGCCGGAGCCGAAGCCCGCCACCACAAGCCCGTCGGCATAGGCCGGCGCGGGCCTTCCCAATATGCTGGTCGTGGCATTGGCGGCCTGGTGCGACCAGAGCTGCCGCCCGTCATCGGTGGCCAGCGACAGCAATCGGTCCTCGATGGTGGTGACGAACAGCCTGCCCTCAACCACGGTGGGCGCGGACCGGGTCGGCGCGCCGAACTTGCTGCGCCAGCGGACCGTGCCCTTGGCGGCATCCAGCGCAACCAGTTCAGCCAGCCCGTTCACCGCGTAGAGCGTGCCCTGATCGACCGCGAGGCCGCCGCCGACGTTGGTGCTGTCATCGTCCTCGTCCCGCGTGTCGAACCGCCAGACGCGCCCGCCGCCGGCGACGTCGAACGCCGAAACCACGGCATCGGAGTCCATGACATAGACGATGCCATCCGCCGCCACCGGTTGGGCGAGGATCTTGCGCCGGTAGCCGCCGCCGGCGCCGATATTGGCGCTCCAGGCCTCGGTCAGACGCTCGCCGGCAGCCAGGTGACCCATGAAATGCGCCGGATTGCCGCCGGCCTGCGGCCAGTCGACGTTGCGCACCTCCGCCGGCAGCTCGACCTTCGGGACCCCTTCGTCCACACTGAGCGTCCGGCGGCCGACCAGGATCGGCTCGCGCTTGCCCTGGAGCGGCGTCTTCTTGGTGCCGAACCAGTCGTCCCACAGGCCGCAGCCGCCAAGCGCCAGGGGCGCAAGCAACGCGGTTCGCCGTGTCAGGCGTGTGTTCCGCGGCATTCCGATCAACCGCCCAGTCGTCCCAGCAGGCCAGTGGCCCGGCCGCGAACCCCGGTCGGGGCCGTGGTGTCCGCCGCAAGGCGGCGCAGTGTCGTCTTCGCCTGATCCGTCTTGCCCTGGCGCAGGCTCAGCAGCGCGAGCTGCTCCTCGGCCAGCGCGTGCCAGGGATTCTCTGGTGACGCGAGAGGCTTCAGCCGCGCCTCGATCAGCGAAGGATCGCCCCCGTCGATCTGGTGCTGCGCCCAAAGCAGGCTCGCGAGGTCCCGCAGCAGCGGATCGGCCGAGGCGTCACCTGCCACGCGGTCCCACAGGGCCGCGGCGCCCGGCAGGTCGCCCGCATCCGCCTTCAGCGCCGCCTCGCGCAGCCGGGCAAGCGTCGCGTAGCCATCGGGCGCCTTTGCGGCCAACTGGGCGAACGCCGCGATGCCGGCCGTTCGGTTCGCGTCGCTGCTGCCGGCAGCGGTGGCGTCGGCCAGGTTCATGGCCGTCAGGTATTCCACCGCCGCCGCCTGATCCTGCCGCGCCTCGTACCAGCGCCAGCCCTGCCAGCCGGCGGCGGCACCGACGATCGCCAGTGCGCCGGCCACGATCAACCAGCCATACCGCTTCAGCAGTTGCTGCGCGCGTTCGGCGCGTAGTTCCTCATCGACCTCGTCGAAAATGTCGACCACGTGGTCTCCCGCGATTCGCTGCTGATGGCCGGTCCGGCGGCGCGGCGGACCATAGCGGCGGCGCCGCGGGCGGGCAAACACGATGCAAACGTTCGATTCACCTGCAAGGCGTATGCTGTCGGCATGCGATGCATCGCGGTCCTGCTGCTGCTGGCCGGTTGCGGCGCCACCCCCGAACAGGTGGTTCCCGCCGCCGCCCTGTTCGGCATCGGCAGCATCGCGGTGATCCAGCGCAGTCCGCTCGATGCCCTTTATTCGATGGTCAGCGGCAAGGACTGTTCGGTGGTGCGGTGGGATCAGGGCAAGAGCTACTGCCGTCCGGTCGAGCCGCCGCCCGAACCGCCGCCCTACTGCACCCGCAGCCTGGGCGTGGCGGATTGCTGGCGCGATCCGGCCAACTTCCCGAACCGGCCGCCCGCGCTCGGCGCGGGTCCCCACACCTTGACGCCGGCCCAGGAGGCCGACCGCACCCGCACCTGGCCGCCTTTGTGATGCCGCATCAGCGCGTGGCCGCCGCGACGTCCGCCTCGGTCCGCTGCAGCACATCGGCAATCGCCGCCTTCATCGCTTCGGCGATCGCCGGCGGCTCGTTGTTTGCGAGCCTTGCATCGGCGGTCTCGGTCCGCTGCAGCAACACCTTCGCCGAGCCCTGGCGCTGATCGAGCAGGACCAGTGCAAGCGCCACCCGACCGACGCCCGCGTTCAGGTCGGCGATGAACGTATCGAGTTCCCCCTCGAGCACGAAATCGGCGTTCAGCCGGCTGCCGGGTGCCACTACGGCGGCGAACAGCCCCGCGTCGGCGAGCCACTGCCGCAGGTCGTCCTCCACTGCCTGCGCCGGCGGCACAGCCCACTGCTCATAGAAGTCAACGTGGACACTGCCGTCGGGCTGGAGCCATTGCAGCCCGCGCGCCTCCAGCCCAGGGCCTGCACGGACGCTGCGCACCAGCAGCACGCGCCCGCGCGGCCTGGGGCGTGCCACGGACGGGCGCCGCACATCGAGCGGCCAGTCGCGGCGCTGCAAATACGGCGTCTCCGGCAGCAGCGAACAGCCGGTCAGCGCCGTCACGCCGGCGAGCATCCAGCGTCGCCTCATCGCGCCGGCGCCGTGCCGCGGGGCGGCGGCTGGCCGAACACCTGCGCCGGATAGCGCCGCAGCGAGTCGGTCATCTCGCGCAGGTTCTGCGCCGTCGCCTGCATGTCGCGCAGCAGCGGGACGAGGCCCTGCTCGACGTCCGACGTGCCATTGCCGGCACGCCGTGCTGTCGCCTCCACCGACGCAATCAGCGGCGGCAGCTTCGTCGCCGCGGCGGCAAGGCGGTCTGCGGCAACTCCGGCGTTGGTCAGCAGCTTCTGCATCTGATCCCCTTGCAGCGTGTCGCGCAGCGCCGTCGAGGTGTGGCGGATTTCCGCGGTCAGGCCAGGAAGATCGGCCGCATGCACCGCCTCGCCGGTGGTGCGCAGCAGCGCCACGGCCTCGGCGAGCGTCTGGTGCACATCGCCCTTGCCAAAATCCGCGCGCAGGTCGCTCAGCAATCCGTTCAACTGCGTGGACAGCGTGTCGATGTCCACCCGGTTCAGCTTCGCCAGTACCTGCTGCGCAGCGTCCTGCACCTGAGAGAACGTACTCGGCATCGACGGGATGTAAGTCACCTTCGGTTGCCACGGCACATCCTGCGCCGGGTAACGCGCGGGATCGACGAAATCCAGCTCCAGGTAGCTCAGCCCGGTGATCCCTTGCGACGCCAGACGGGTTCGCAGACCAAGCGCCACGGCCTCGGCGGTGTCGGGCATCTGGCCGATCTTCTTGGTATCGACCGCATAGCGCACGAACACCAGGCGATAGGTGTTGCGCTCGAGATTGATCGGTTGGTTATAGCCATACTCCGCGCTCACCAGTCCGATCTCGGTAACCCGCCCGATCGTTACGCCACGATACTTGACAGTCGCGCCGACCTCCAGTCCCTGCACAGACTCGCTGAAGTATGATTCGAACAGCTCGCCATGGGTTATCCGGGCGCCGCTGAGGAACCAGATCAGCCCGACCAGAAGCCCGATCCCGCCAACGATCAGCAGGCCGACACGCAGATAGATGCCGCTGGCCTGCATCATGCTGCCACCGGCAGTTCGCGACGGAAGAAGGCGCGCACGGTGGGATGCGTGCTGGTGTCGCGCAGCACGCGCGGTTCGCCGCTGGCAATCACTCCGCCGGCATCGGGATACGCGGCGCGATCGAGCATGATGCAGCGATCGGCGATCGCCAGGATCGAGGCAAGCTCGTGCGTGACCACCACGAACGTGGCGCCAAGGTCCTGCCGCAGTTCGAGGATCAGCCGATCCAGTCCGACCGATGTGATGGGATCCAGTCCGGCCGAGGGTTCATCGAGCAGCAGCAGCGGCGGGTCGAGCGCCATCGCCCGCGCGATGCCGGCGCGCCGCGCCATGCCGCCGGAGATCTCCGCCGGCATCAAGGCAGCGGAATCGCCGAGACCGACCAGACCTAGCTTCACACGCGCCACCGCCTCGCGTCCTTCGGGCGGCAGATCGGTGAACATCTCGAGCGGCAGCATGACGTTCTCGAGCAGGCTCATCGAGCCGAACAAAGCGCCGGACTGGAACATGACACCGATCCTGCGCTGCACATCATGCAGCGACGCTTCGCCGTCAGGCCCGGTGATGGCGCGGCCGAAGATCTCGATACGTCCCGTACTCGGCGTGAGCAGTCCGATCAACTGCTTCATCAGCGTCGATTTGCCGGAACCCGAACCGCCGAGAATGACGAACACCTCGCCGCTGTTCACCGCGAACGAGACGTCGCGGAATATGGTGCGTGCGCCGAAGTGCTGCGCCACCTTGTCCACCCGGATGATGGGTTCGGCGGTCACAGGTTCAGCCGATAGAAGATCAGGGCGAACACGCCGTCGAGCGCGATCGTGGCAACGATGCCGCCGACCACCGCGGCGGTCGTGGACAGACCGACGGCACGTGGGCCAACGCCGGTGCCCAGCCCGGCGCGGCAGCCGATCGCCGCGACCGCCATGCCGAAGCACACCGCCTTGAACAGCCCGCCATACAGGTCGCTGGCACCGACCCAGTTCTGCACCTGAGTGGCGATCGTCACCAACGGGAAGCCGAAACCGCGCATCACCGTTGCCATGCCGAGCATGCCGGCGATATCGAGGGTCAACGTCATGACCGGCATCACCAGCATCGCCGCGATGATCCGCGGCAGCACCAGCATCGTCATCGGGTCCAGCCCCATCGTCATCAGGGCGTCGACTTCCTCGTTCACCTTCATGGTGCCGATTTCGGCGGCGAATGCGGAGCCGGTGCGTCCTGCCAGGATCACGGCCGCCAGCAGCGGGCCAAGCTCACGCAGCAGGCTGATCGCCACGAGATTCGCGACGAAGATGTCCGCGCCGAACCGCTGCATCGGTATCGCCGACTGGAATGCCAGGATCAGTCCGATCAGATAGCCGAGCAGCAGCACCAGCGGCAGCGATCGTACGCCCGCCTGGTCGATGTAGCGCAGCAGATCGGGCACGCGGAGCATGCGGCGCCGGGCAGGCAGCTGGACAATCGCGACGACGGCCTCGCCGATGAAGGCGATGCTGGCGGCCAGCAGTCCCAATGCCGCCGCGACGACGTCCCGTACGGTCAGTCGCGGCAGGGTCTCGCCGCGCACCCGCGTCCGCGTCGCGGCGCGCGCACGCAGCAGCAGCGCCGTGACGCGTTCCTGTGCCCCGACCAGTTGCGCCACGTCACCGTGCGCCGCTTCGACGGCGGCAAGGAAGGACGCGCCACCGACGTCGCTGGACGAGACCGCGCCGAGGTCGAACACCAGCGGCTGGCCATGTGCGTGTTCGGCTGCCCGTATGGCGCGGCGCCACAGCGCGCCGATCGAGGCCGCCTCGAGCCGGCCTGAGAAGGCCATCACCACGCGTCCGTCGCGCTGTTCGACCGATAGGCGGGCAGGCTCCGTCAATGAGTCAACCAGCTCTCAAACCGTTGGCGCAGCTTGGCGATGTTGTCGTGCCAGAACCCGCCGTCAACACGCACAGCCACACTCAGATTGGCCGGCGTCGACGGCGAGATCTGCGCAAGGTCGGCCGGCAGGCCGTCATTCGCACCTTTCGCCAGGCCGCCCTCTCCGGATAGCGCCACCAGCCGCGCCTCGATGGCCGGCGTTCCCGCGAAGTAAAGAAACTGTGTGGCGGTCCGCAGGTTCGGACTGCCCTTGAGGACAGCCCAGCTCAGTACCTCGTAGAGGCTCGCCGCCCACTGCACTCCGAAGCTGCGATGGGCGGTCCGGTTCGCCACGGCGAGAGCCGGCGCGGAGGCGCTGGTCATCAGCACGTCGCCCGATGCCAATATCCGCGCCGCCTCGGCGTCGTCGTGCCACCACACGATGTATGGCTTGAGCTGATCGAGCCGGCGGAATGCGCGATCGACGCCCTCTGACGTCGCGAGCACCTTGTAAACATCGCCGGGTGAGACACCATCGGCGATCAGGGCGAATTCCAGGTTGCCGCGCACGCCTTCATGCAGGCCGCGCTTGCCGGGATACTTCGCGACGTCCCAGAAATCACTCCATTGGGGTGTCGCCGGAAACTTGTCGCGGTCCCAGGCCAGCACGAGGCTCGCGACGCCGCCGCCGACGCCGCAATCGCTCACCGCCTGTGGCAGGTAGTGGTCCTTGCCGCCGATCGCAGACCAGTCGAGCTTCTCGAACAGGCTCTCCGAGCAACCGGTGGCAAGCTCGTCGCCGTCCACCATGACGAGGTCCCAGGTGTTGTCCGGAGCCTTCGCCTGAGTCCGCAGCGTATCGATGCCGCCCTCCCAGACCTCCGTCTGCGCCGGTATGCCGGTCGCGGCGATGAACGGCCGGACGAACACCTGCTTGATCGCGTCTTCCGTGTGAAGGCGTGCGACCACGGTCAGGTCCCTTGCCCCTGCGACACCGCACGACAAGACGAGGATCGCCGTGGCGGCCACAAGCGAGCGGGCATGCATCTAGGTTTGGCTCCGGGTTCCTGCCGTGGAGAGGACCCTACAATCCGCGAAATCGGCCGGAAACGAAAGCCGGGGGCGGCCGCATTCCGCTTGGCTTGGCGAGGTCGCCGGCGTCGCGCTAGATGCAGCTTCCATCCCGGAGAGGTGAATGCCAGACGAACAGACCGTGATCGCCCGACGCGACGGGCGCGTGGGGCGCATCGTGCTGAACCGCCCGCAGGCGCTCAACGCGCTCGACCTGGCGATGATCCGCGCCTGCACGCGGGCGCTCGGGCAGTGGCGTGACGATCCGCATGTGCACGGCGTCGTGATCGAGGGTGCCGGCGACCGCGCGTTCTGTGCCGGTGGCGACGTGCGCGCATTGCGTCAGTACGAACTGGATGGCGAGCACCACAAGGCCGAGACGTTCTTCCGCGAGGAATATGTGCTCAACCTCATGATCGCCACCTATCCCAAGCCCTATATCGCCCTGATCGACGGCATCTGCATGGGCGGCGGCATCGGGCTGTCGGTGCATGCGCCGTACCGCGTCGCCACCGAACGTGCGGCGTTCGCCATGCCGGAGACCGCGATCGGCTTCTTTCCCGATATCGGCGCGACGTTCTTTCTGCCACGCCTGCCCGGCCGGCTCGGTGCGTATCTCGGGCTGACTGGTGCACGCATGCAGGGAGCGGACGCGGTGCATGCGGGACTGGCCACACACTTTGCTTCGCAGGCCGACCTGCCGGCGCTGTCGCTTGCCCTGGCCGAGGATGGCCCCGGGGCGCTGGGTGCCCGCAATGCGTCGCCGCCGGCGTTCTCGCTGGCAGCGCAGCGCAAGGCGATCGATCACTGCTTCGGCGTGGACAGCGTGAACGAGATCGTGCGCCGTCTCGAGGCGATCGGCGACGCTTGGGCGACGCAGACCCTGGCGGCGCTGCGGACGGTATCGCCGTCGGCGCTGTGCTGGACGCTCGAGGCGTTGCGCCGCGGCGCGGACCTGACGCTGCCGCAATGCCAGGCAGCCGAGCTGGCGCTGACGCGGAACACGATGCGCCATCCCGACTTTGCCGAGGGCGTGCGCGCCATGGTGGTGGACAAGGACCGCAAGCCTCGCTGGAAGCCGTCCCGCATCGAGGATGTCGACCCGTCGGCCACTGCCGCAATGTTCGGCTGAGGACGGCGAATGGAGCCATTGGCGATCAGCGTCGTGGTGGCGGGCGCCGTGCTCGCCAGCGCCATCGTGGGATTCAATCTGCACCGCGTTCTGCCGGAGCAGCATCTGTCCAAGGAAACCCATGATGTCATCCGGCTCGGCGCGGGGATGCTGTCGGTGCTGGCGTCGCTTGTGCTTGGCCTGCTGATCGCGACCGTGAAGACCGCGTACGACAACACGCACTCCGCCTTGCGCGTCTACGCCGCCAACCTCACGGTGCTGGACGAGACACTGCGCGACTATGGCGACGGCGCCCTGGCGGCACGACGCGAGCTGCGTGACTACACGACCCGCCTGCTGGATGACGTCTGGCGGCGTCCCTACGACCATCCGTTTCTGATCGAGAATCGTGTTGCCGGTGAACTTCTGGAGCATGTGCGCGAAGCGATCAGGGCGCTGCCGGCGGCCACGCGTAGCGAGCAATCTCTTGTCGCGGACGCGCTACAGGTCGCGAATTCGCTGCTGCGAGCGTTGGCTGCTGATCGAACGCGAGGGATCCAGCGTGCATCCCATCGTCATCGTGATTCTGACGCTGTGGATCGCGGCCATATTCATCAGCTTCGGCATCAATGCGCCGCAGCACGCGACGATGTACGGCGTATTCTTCGTGCTGTCGATTGCCATCGGCAGCGCGATATTCCTAGTACTGGAGACGGACCGGCCGTTCGGAGGTCTGATGCAGCTATCGGGCCGGCCGATCGAGACCGCGCTGGGGCACATGTTGCCTGCTGGCTCGTAGTGTTGCCAACGCTGTCATTGCGAGCGAAGCGAAGCAATCGGGTTGTCCTGTCATTGCGAGGAGCGCAGCGACGCGGCAATCTCCATGGGTATTGCTTCGCTTCGCTAACAATGACAGTGGGAAGGCGTCAGGCCACCAGCGGCATCGCAAAGGAAGATTCTTGACGCGGATGCAAGCGGATGCACGCAAAGCACGCGGATGGCGACCGTGCCGTGGCGCGGCCTGTGGCTCAATGTCACACCGAAACATCTGCGTGTTCGGCGTGCATCTGCCCGCATCTGCGCTAAATGCTTGCTTTGTCGCGGCGCCGCCGTCGCCGGAAATTATTCCTTGACAACGCCTCTGCTTTGTGTTCTTGTTCCGTTCATGTCCGCCGCGCTCCAACTTCCCACCCCAACCACGGAGCCCGATCCGCCTCGGGCCGGCGCGGACATGCCCAGCCGCCTCGGCCGCGTCCTCAACCTGGTCCGCAAGCTGATCGATTACGGCAAGCAGCTCGCCGTCACGGTCCAGCAGCGGGCCGGCACCCCAGGCTTCGCCTTCCTCGCCAGACCGTTCGGCACCGCCGACCTTTCGGTCATCCTCGCCCGCATCACCTGTGGCCTGCGGCGTGCCGCAATGCTGGAAGCCAAACTCTGCAAGCGCGCGGAGCGCGGCCGGGATCTGACGGTGGCACCCATCCGCCTGCCCGCGATACGCGTGCCGGGCGCCGCTCGGCCTGAACTCCAGCGCCCCGACCCCCCCGAGGACCCGCGCCTCGCACGCCTGCCCACCGAGGAGGAAATCGCCGAGGCGGTGCGTCGCCGCCCGATCGGCGCCGTCATCGTCGA
>JANWJK010000124.1 GCA_025452005.1 Acetobacteraceae bacterium
CCGATCGCGCCGAACAGCGCGGTCTGCGCCAGGTGCAGCAGATCAGCCTTGTCGAACTGCATGCCGAGTAGTCCGCGGTCATCGGCCGCCCCACCAGCAGCAACGCCGCCACGCCGATCGCGCCGAACAGCGCGGTCTGCGCCAGGTGCAGCAGATCGGCCTTTTCCAGGTTGAGGCCGAACATGCCGCCGCTGTCCGCGACCGGCGCGGCGTCGTCGACGGTAAAGCGCATGCTCACCACTTCGACATGGTCGCCGCGCTTCTCGTCGTAGCCGATCGCGCTTTTGACCAGGCCCGTGATGCGGTCCAGCTCCTCGGCCGCGCGCGGCTGCCACGTGTGCTTGCCATCCGCGGCCACGCTGTCGGCGCCGTCCACCATCACCGCGATGCTGACCCGATCGATCTGCGGCTGCTCGCGGATCAGCGTGCGAACCGTCTTGCTGATTTCGTAGTTGGTGGTCTCCTCCTGCCGTTGCTCCTGCGAGCCGGCGGTCTCGCGGCCGGCATCGGCGTTGGGCAGGTTGTTCTGCACAGTGACGGCGCCATTGGGTTCGGTGTTTTTCGAGTTGCTGGTGACGTTCTGCGAACTGCGCGTGACCTGGCCGTCGGGGTCGTAGCGTTCCTCGGTCTGGTTCAGCCGGTCGAAGCTCATGCGCACCGCGGCCTCGGCGCGCACGTGGCCGGCGCCAAGACTACGCTCCAGCATCTCCTCCACCGCGCGTGCCAGCCGGAGCTCGGTGGCGCGCCGCACCTCCTCGGTGGAGAGCGCGGTCGCCGTGGGCCCGACCGGTTCGCCGGCACGCGCCAGCAGGTCGCCGCGCGAATCGACGATGGCGATGTTCTGGGGTCGCAGACCGGGAACCGCGGCGGCGACGAGATGAAGAACCGCCTGGATGCCTTCACGGTCCAGCCGGCCCACGCCAGCCATGGTCAGCATCACACTGGCCTGCGCATCCTGGCGGTCGCGCGCGAACGGCTCGCGATGGGGCAAGACCAGGTGCACGCGCACGCCACGGATACCGTGCATGGCACGGATCGTACGCGCGATTTCACCCTCGAGTGCCCGTGTTTCGTTGATCTTCTGTTGGAACTCGGTGGCGGCGAGACCGTCGGAGCGATCGAAGATCTCGTAGCCCACCGAGCCGCCGGTGGGCAGGCCTTCCCGTGCCAGCGCCAGGCGTGCCTCGGCTACCTGTTCGGCCGGCACCAGGATCTGGCTGCCGTTGGCTCCTATGCGATACGGGATGTGGCGGCGAGTGAGTTGCTCTGCCACCTGCGATGCGTCGCGCAGGTCGAGGTCGCCGTAGAGCAGGGCCATCGGCTCGGTTCCGCCGCGCAGCACCATCAGCGCCAGCATGCCGAGCATGCCCAGCGTGACCGCGCCCATCGCGGCGAGCCGGGCAGGACCCAAGGCTCGCAGCCCTTCCACGAGGGCCTTCATCACGTCACCTTCGCGCCCACGGCGGGGCGCCTTCCGTGGACGGAGAGTGACTCGTTGCGCTTACCGCGCCGTTAATGCCGCGGCAGTTTGTGCCGGGTGTGGCATCGCGCGTCGCCCGCCACCATTGCAAGGCCGCGAGCAACGACTGCAACATAACGGCAACATGGTGCTGGAGGGGGTTGCGCCGATGAAGTCGAGCCGCATGACGACCTACATCGTCCTCGCGATGGTGCTGGGGATCGCCGCCGGCGGGTTGATCCACGATCAGTTCCCCAGCCCTGCCACGCAAAAGACGTTCGCGACCTACATCTCGTTCGGCAGCATGATCTTCCTGCGGCTGATCAAGATGATCATCGCGCCGCTGGTGTTTTCGACCCTGGTCGTCGGCATCGGCCACATGTCCGACGCGGGAGCGGTCGGCCGGGTGGGCGGCAAGGCGATGCTGTGGTTCGTCAGCGCCTCGCTGGTGTCGCTGGCGCTCGGTCTCGTCCTGGTGAACCTGTTCGAACCCGGGGTGGGGATCCACAAGGTCGTCAGCGGCGTGAGTTCCGGCATCGACGCGCACGCCATGACGCTGGACGGCTTCGTCAAGCACGTATTCCCGGATTCGGCGATCCGCCCGATGGTGGACAACGAGATCTTGCAGATCGTCGTCTTCTCGATCTTCTTCGGCGTCGCCTGCGCCGCCATGGGCGAGCGCGCCAGGCTGGTGCTCGAAGGCATCGAGGGCCTGTCCCACATCATCCTTCGCGTGACCGGCTACGTGATGCTGTTGGCTCCGCTCGCGGTGTTCTGCGCCATGGCGGCGACGATCTCGACGAATGGCCTGGGTATCCTGGTCAACTACGCCAAGTTCATGGGCACATTCTACTTCGGCCTCGTGTGCCTCTGGCTGGTGCTGATCTTGGTGGGCTTCATCTTCCTCGGCCCGAGCGTGAGGCGGCTCATCCTGCTGGTGCGGGAGCCGTTCCTGCTCGCCTTCTCCACCGCCAGTTCCGAAGCTGCATACCCGAAAATGCTGGAGCAACTGGCCAAGTTCCCGATCTCGCGGAACATGTCGAGCTTCATCCTGCCTCTCGGCTACTCGTTCAATCTCGACGGCACGATGATGTACTGTACGTTCGCCAGCGTGTTCATCGCGCAGGCGTATGACATTCCGCTGTCCTTCGGCACGCAGGTCGCGATGCTGCTGACCCTGATGCTGACCAGCAAGGGCGTTGCCGGCGTGCCGCGGGCATCGCTTGTGGTGATCGCGGCAACGCTCAGCCAGTTCAGCCTGCCGGAGGAGGGACTGCTGCTGATCCTCGGCATCGACACCTTCCTCGACATGGGGCGGTCGGCCACCAACGTGATCGGCAATTCGTTGGCAACCGCGGTGGTCGCGAAATGGGAGGGACAACTGGTCAGCGACGAAGACACGCTGGAGATGATCGAGGAGATGGAGGTCGAACCCATATGAAGCGCCTGCGTGCGCATGCGGTCCTGGCTGTCGTCTTGGCGGGCACGTTCGGGAGCGCGCTCGCGGAGGAGGGGGCGCCGCTTAGCGGAACGCTGAAGACCATCCACGACCGTGGTACGATCCTGATCGGCTACCGGGAAACCGCGCTGCCGTTCTCCTTCCTCAACAAAGCGGGCCAGCCGATCGGGTTCTCGCTGGATCTCTGCCATGGCATCGCCGAGGACGTCGCACGTGTGCTGAACAGCGACCTGCTGGAACCCGATGCGCCGGCGTGGCAGCGAGGCGTACGCATCGTGTACGTGCCGGTCGCCGCGGACGAGCGGCTGCCGAAGATCGTATCCGGCGCGCTGGATCTCGAGTGCGGCTCGACGACCGCCAACGCCGAACGCGCCAGGACCGTGGCGTTCTCGCCGGTGTTCTTCCTGACCGGGACGCGGCTGATGGTTCCGCTGAAGGGCGCCAAGGTATCCTCGTATCGCGACCTCGCCGGCCGCAGGGTTGCGGTCGGTGCGGGCACGACCAACGCCGAGGCGTTGCGGCGGCTGGCGGACAAGGTGTCGCCGCCGATCATAGTGGTGGAAACGCCCGGTCTCGATGCTGCATATGCGATGCTTGCCGAGGGCAAGGCGGATGCCTTCGCATCGGACGACATTCTGTTGGCCGGCTTCATCGCCACACGCCCCGACGGCCGGAACTTCGCCATCGTCGGCGACTTTCTGTCGTACGAGCCGTACGCGATCACGCTGCGGCGCGATGACCCCGCCTTCGCCGATCTCGTCAAGCAATCCTTTGCCCGGATGGCGAGCGAGGGAACGCTCGGGCGACTGTACGATCGATGGTTGCTTGCCAGGCTGCCGACCGGCGAAAGGCTCGGTGTGCCTATGAACCCTTATCTGGCGGAGATATATCGCGCGCTCGGCCAGCCCGACTGAGCGTGCTGCCGTGGGGGCAGACGCAGGCTCACGGACAAGTGAACTTCCCACGGGAATGTACCGGCAATCCAGCAGGTTCAGGTAGCGCCCCCGCTACGATCGAGGAGGAACCACGCGATATGAGCCGGCAGAACTATGATCTTATTCATAGATGCCTCGACACGCCTGGCGTAACGGCTGTCTCTGCTCCTGATTGAAACAAGCACAGCAAGATGCCGCTGCAGGTGGTGAACGGCGCACAGACGATGTGCACATTCGGCTCATCTCCATCGAGCCTGATGGTGCTGCCGATCAATCGCACGATGGTCGCCCGACAGCCGAAGGCTACCATCCAGGACCACGTTCCGATGCTCAACATCATGCCGTTCAGCCTGTGCATGAGCCCATCCAATCCCCAGGTGGCGGCAGCGACCGCGGCGGCGCTGGGGGTGCTGACGCCGCAGCCATGCATTCCGGCGACAGCCTCGCCCTGGGCGCCCGGAGCGGTGACGGTCGAGATCGACCATCAGGTGGCGTTGGACAATCTCTCGGTCTGCAACTGCATGTGGGGCGGGGTGATCAACGTCGCCGACCCCGGTCAGCAAACCGTGGAGACGCCGTGAATGGATAGCATCGTCGGCACGCTCAGCCAGCTTGGCAAGCGTCTGCGTGTGCTGACCTACCTCGGTCTACATGAAGAAGACAGGCCGGGCGATCCGTTCCTGCTCACCAGCGTGAAGGGAAGCGAGGACATCTCCAAGCCTTTCAGCTTTCAATTGGATATGCACCGTGACCCCAACCGGCCGTATATTCTCCCGTCTAGACTGGTGAATACTCCGGTCCACTTCGGAATCCGGATTCGCAGCAAGCCATATGGCAACGAGAAATACCCTCGCTATATCTACCGGACCGGCATCGTCGAGAGTGCCGAGGTCAAATTTCTGAGCCAGACAGTGAAATCCAATGTCTGGAAATACAGCATCGACGTGGTTCCCACATTCAAGTTGCTGGAGCGGGAGATCGTGTTTCGCGTCTTCGAGAACATGGATGTAAGGCAGATCCTGAAAGAGATATTGGCGGACAACAGCTACCCCTATTTGTATGTCGATTTCAAAGGCATCGAAGCAGAACCATTCCCTGTACTGCCGTACTGTGTGCAGTTCGGCGAGAGCACGCTGAATTTCGCGTCGCGTCTGATGGCGCAGTTCGGCATCTGGTACTATTTCCACAACGGCCAGATCCGAATGGGCCCCGAGCCGCCGGATCTGCGGAACGGGCGAATGGTGCTCGGGAAATCGACGCCGCCGGCCGAGGCTTGCGCGCTGCCCGATCTCAAGGTCGAGAACCTCAAGGAGGAAGGTGAGATTGACGACGAGGAGACCGTTGCCCATTTGATGCAGGCTGGGCATCCGACGGCGCAATGGATCAGGTCCGCCAGTTTCAACCCGCTTCAGCCGACCTCGCCTATCAGCAGTTCCGCCAAGATCGCGCCCGTCCTGAATGTGCTGAGCGAGCCCGGCAGCTTGCCGGCAGAAGACAGCTCCCACTATCGCAGCGAGTTGTTCGGTACGCCGGCATCGAACAACGGCCACGCCGGTGTTCTGGCTCAGGCACGGATGAGTGGCGCGGAAGCCTGTGTCTGGACGCTGAACGGCAGCAGCAAGAACCCGACCCTGGTTGCCGGACTGACCTTCAATACATTGAACGGCGACAACGATGGCCATCCCAGGCTACGCTTGGTCAATCACCTCGAAATCGCTGCATACGAGTTTGGTTACGAGTACAATGTAGCCACCAATATCTGGTTGGCGTTCCGCAACCTGGTGCGCCCGCTCACGAGCATCTCCGGCGCGGCCCAGCTCGCGTCCAACGCCGCGGCGCAGAGTCTCAGCAACTGGCTGCAGAACCGATTTCCCTACGATATGCAGATGCTGTGGCGCAATGAAACGCAGCACATGCCGGCGAGCGGTGCAAACCAGAGCGTGCCATATTTCGATACGTTTGTATTGGGCGGACTGCTGGCAACGGTCACCTCCCTCATACCTACCGTCGAGTCCAGCATAGAGCAGGTCATAAAGTCCGAGGGGGACGACTACGGGAACAGTTTTCAATCCCTTTACTGGGAGAAGGACTGGCCGCGCCAGTTGCCGCTGCCGCAAGGCACCAAGCCGTTGGCTGCCGGCCCACACCTTGCGACGGTGATCGGCTCCAAGGGTGTCGATACCGACGGTTCGCCACCGATCTATGCCGACGATCTCGGCCGGGTCCGCATCCGGTTTCCCTGGCAGCGAACGCTGCCGCCGCAGACCGCGGCGACAGGCACCGATAGTCCGGGACAGGACACCGACCCGCTCAAGTCGGATCGTCGCACCTGTTGGGTCAGGGTGTCGCAAGGCTGGGCCGGCCGAGGCTTCGGATGGCAGTTCCTGCCGCGCGTGCGCGAGGAGGTGATCGTGCAGTTCCTCGGCGGCGACCCGGATCAGCCGATTGTCACCGGGCGCGTCTACAACGCCGATCAGGGTGCTTCCAACCTGCCGTTCCCGGCGGGCCAGGTCGATGTTGCGATTTACGATGCCAACGATTGGATGCGGCCGCGTCCGTCGAGCGATTTCCGCTTCAACGGATTGCAGACCAACAGCATACCCAGAGGGAAGGATGGCCTCGAGCGCTATCACCTGATGCGGTTCGACGATACCTACGGCGACGAGCAGCTTCTACTGCGTTCCCAGGGGCGCATGGACGATACGTCGAAGGGCTCGCGTTATGAAACCACCGAAGGCAATCGCCACGTTCTGGTGGTGCCGGGCAAGGACTCGAAAGGCAAGAGCCACGGCGGCGGCTCGTCGTTCACCACTGTGGGTGGCGAATACGATCTGCACGTCGGCAAGGACCGCTACGAAAAGGTCGGCGGCGGGTACCAACTCAGTGTCAAGGACAAGACCCAACTCGATCTGCAGAACGACTGCGCCGCCGTGGTCCAGGGCGTGCTGAGCCTGAGCGCGGATTCCATCGTGCTCCAGGCTGCCCAGAAGATCACCCTGAAGGTGGGTGGCAGCACGATTGTGGTGGATAGCGGTGGCCCGTGGCTCGATGGTCCGCTGGTCCCCCTGCAGCAGATGGGCTCCCCCGATTCGGCCTTGTCGGTCACCATCAAGGACATAGCGGATGCGGCCAAGGCCGATCCTGGTGATCACGCGAACCAGCGGGCGGCCGCGCCCGGCGGCAAGGGCGGTCCGCGCGGCCAACATACCGTCTTGCCGCCCGTCGGTATCACCGGGTCGCTCAATGCCGGCGGCATGCTGGCGTTCGATTTCGCAGCGCTGGCTGCCGAAGGGATGGCAGCGTGAGTCAGTTCCGGGAACCGGCCGCTGCTGCTGGAGGCGTCGACACAGGCTCCAAAGGTCGGCTGTGCGTGGGTCTCGAAGATTCCGCATTCGCGGGTGCGGTGGTGGCTGATCTGAACCGCATCAGGCGGACCACGGCCGGGCGCGCGTTGTTTCGTGGCCTTGCCGAGGCAGGGTGCACGGTGAACGTCGTAAAGCCGAGTCCGCCGACCGATCCGCCCAATGCCTGGACCCTGAGGCCGGCCGCCGGCGGAGACAGGGATGTGCCGATCGTCGTGGTCTACGACCCGGCAGACTGGCCGGGTCCAAGCGAGCTTGGCGGCCTGCCAAGCGACATGATCCTGTTCGGCCGGCTACAGCACGCGTTGGCGATTGCTGTCGGTGCGCCGAACCTCGTGGACGCAGACGAAGCAGTCTCGCCGGCTATGGCTGCCTATCTGCGCGAACGGACTGTCGCACCCGAACCGGCCGTCGGTGAGGGACCGTGAGCGGGACTTCATCCGGTGCGGTCGATCTGCGGCTGAGCTGCCAGCCTGGCAGGCAAGGCAACCGATTGGTCTTCACGTACAGTGTGACCAATCAAGGACCATCCGACGCCTACATCATGGACGCTCTGGCGAGCGTCGATCCCGCGTCCCGAACGGCAAGGCCGATCACGCAATGGGCTGTGGTGGTGGGAGGACCGGAAAACGATGCGACGATCGGGCGGATGCTTCCACCGCTGCCGACCGACCGAAGGATCGCCGTGCCGGTCATTCCGTTGGCGCGCCGGCTCGCTCGAGGCGAAATTTTGGAAGGCTGCATCGAAATCCCTGAGCCGCTGGCCGAGGCCAGTCCTTACTTCGCCGATCTGCCGCTGCGGCAGTACGAGATCGTCCGGATCAGCGGCGTTGTCGTCAGCATCGGGTATTGGGGCGGCGACTGCGATGGCCTCGCCGCGCTACCGGTCGAATATGCCCCGGGCCTGTTCACCGTCGTTACCCGCAACACGGCTCGCAGCGCCAGAGCGGTCGCACAACGGTTTGCCGCGCGCGGCTTGCAGTTGTTCAAGCGCACCGACCAGTTTCCGCGCACCCTGGCCGGCGCATCCGCGCCCGCGTCCGTCTCGCGGACCGATGCCGTGGCAGCATGACCGCACCTGATCGCTGAAGTGTTAGGCGCCAGGCGCCGGGCTTGCCCCTCTGCGCGTTCCTTCCCACACTCCCCGCGGCACCAAGAAGCACGCCAGGGAGAGAAACGATGCTGAAATACGCCGCAGTGGCGAGCCTCACGCTGTTCGCCACCGCCGCCATGCCGGCCACCGCCGCGCCCTTCATGATCGTCGGCAACGACGAGAAGCCCGGCACCGACGCGCAGGGCAAGTCCATCGTCAACCCTTCCGGCAGCGACACCGTGGTGATCTTCGACCTGGCGAATCCCGAAGCGCTGACCGTCGCCGCGACGCTGAAGCTGGAGAACTCCATCGTCGGACCGCCGACCAACCTCGCCATCGCTCCCGACAACAGCATCGCGCTGGTCGCCGATTCGATGACCGTCGCCGAGGAGAATGGCACGCGCAAGTTTGTGCCGACCGACAAGGTGTTCGTCATCGACCTCAAGGCGAACCCACCGAAGCTCGCTCAGACGGTCACCGTCGGCAAGCAGCCGTCGGGCCTGTCGTTCAGCCCGAAGGGCGACATGGCGCTGGTCGCCAACCGCGCGGATGGCACCATCAGCGTTCTGAAGATCGACGGCACCAACGTGACGCAGACGGGCACCGTGCCGGTCAGCCCCGGCGTGTCGCACGTGGTGATCACACCCGACGGCAAGCGGGCGCTTGCATTGAAATCACCTGACAACAAGGTGGCGCTGCTCGACATCGATGGCGACAAGGTGAGCTACAACAAGGTCGATATCCCTACCTATCCGTTCCCCTACAACGTCGTGGTGTCGCCTGATGCCAAACTGGCCCTCACTGCCGACAACGGCAGCGGCGGGTTATCCGACGGCAATGCGGACGCGGTGACCGTCATCGACCTGGAAGGCGCGAATCCGCACGCGATCTCGCATGTCACGGTGGGCGATGCGCCAGAGGGCCTGGCGATGAGCCCGAAAGGCGACCTCGCCGCGGCGCTCAACGTCGATGGCTCGAACTTGAAGCAGGCGTGGTTCTATCACCCGAACGGCAGCGTCACGATCCTGCGCATCCAGGGCAAGACGGTGACGCCGGTCGCGACGGTGGAGGTGGGTGCCTTCCCCGAGTCGATCGCGTTCTCGCCGGACGGACGCTACCTGTATGTGGGCAACTATGCCGACCAGGATTTTTCCATCTTGAAGGTGGACGGCGGCAACGTCACCAACACCGGCAAGCGGCTCCAGTCGGGCGGCCATCCCGCCTCGATGCGCATGGGGCCGTGATCAGTTCCCCACCGACTGCACCTTGGAGAAATCGACCGACAGGGCTCCCAACTGCAGCTTGATGCTGTTCGACTGATTCTGCACACCGGTCGCCATGCCGACCACGCTGAACGGCAGTGCGCTCGTCGTGCCGTCGGAGCTCATGCCGGCGACGGCGACCTTGTAGCTGCCGTCCGGCAGCGTGTGGCCGGAACCGTCGTTGCCGTCCCAGGTCCAGGCGTTGCTGCCTTTCGTGGCCATCAATGTGGCATCGCGCAGCTTGGCACCGGTGTCGCTGTAGATTGCTATCGCCACGGGCTCCGCCGCCGGCGCGTCGAACTGGATCGTCCCCTTGCCGTTCTGCAGCGGCACGTGATCGGAACTGACCGTCACGCGCTTGCCGGTCATCGCGGAGGCCTGCATGACCTCGCCAGCCTGGGTGAGCTGGATGAGCTGGGTCAGGCTGGTGTTGGTGTTGATCTGCTGCTCGACGCCGGAGAACTGCACGAGCTCGCTGGTGAACTGGTTGGTATCCAGCGGGCTGGTCGGATCCTGGTTCTGCAACTGCGTCATCAGCAGCTTGAGGAAGTCGCCGAAGTTCGCCGACAGAGAATTCAGCGCCGTGCTGCCGGCCGGTGGCGTCGCGGCGGTGCTCGCGGTGTTCTGCTGTGCGGTAACGGATGCGAGGCTCATGTGGTGGTTTCCCTTCGCGTCATGCGGTGATGTCGAGGCCGCCGCGCACCCAACCCATCCACGCGGTCGGCGAGAACAGCGGGCCGCCGCCGTCCTGCATGCTCGCCTGCTCCTGCCTTGGGTGGCCGGCCTGCCGGTGTGCGCCATGCGAACCGTCGCCGCTCGGCCCGCCTGTCGCCACACCTGGCGTGGGTACCGTCCCGGGATCGTTGCGCGGCACCGGATCGGGCGACGCCACGTGGAAAGTGATGCTGCGGCCTTCAGGCGGCACACCGGCCTGGTCCAGTGCGCGCTGCAACTGCGGCTGATCGCGCAGCAGCAGTGTCAGGGTCTCGGCCTTCTCGACGGTGATCTCGACGCGAGCCGGTGCGTCGAGCGGCCGGTCGATCCGGAGCTGGAGATGGCCCAGTTCCGGCGGGTCGAGCCGCATCGTCAGGCGCTGTGTGCCGTCCGGGCTGTGGCGCAGCGATACCAGCGCAGGCGCCAATTGCGAAACCGGCGCGGCAAGCGGCGGGAGGCGCGAAGCGGTTTTGTCCGCCGGCAGGATTGCTGCGGGCGGTAACGCTACGGGCGCCAGCACGGTCGGCGTAGGCTCGAGTGCGGGCGACGCCGGAGCTTGCGTCGGCGGCGAGATCGCTTCGCCATCGACAGTGCCGTTGCCAGCCTGTGCGGGCGTTACGGGGCTTTCGGAACTGGTAGGCGGTGCGTCAGCCTGTGTTGGCGCCGCGACCCTTAGCTGGGCATGCCCGGCCGGTGCCTTCGTCGCGTCCCGTGCAACCTCGACTGGTGGCTCGTGCGCTTCGGTAGGGTCGAGCATGGGCGGCGTACGGGCATCGCCAGGCGGCGCAGCCGCGGTCCGCGGAGTGACAGACGCCTGTTCGAGGGGCGGCTGCGACCAGGTCTGCTGCATGCGCGTGTCGCTCGCGCCGGGTTCGGACGGGGCGGCCTGTGGGGTCCGTGGACGAGCGCGGGCTTCGACCTCTCGGGCAACTGGCGAGGAAACTGTCGTGGTTTCACTCAGTGGTTCCGCCGCCGGCTGCCCTGGCGCTGCGGAGGCCGGCGGCGCAGCGTGTTCTGCTTGTGCGAGCACCGGCAACGAATTCCAGGGAACCTTGTCGTGGGGTAGCTCCTTCGCGTGTTGCGCGGTCGATACCCACCCCGTGATGGCAGGCGAAGGCCCGCCATCCACGTCTTGCTGATCACAGCGAGGAAAGACCTGGATGCCGACCTCCGTCGGCATGACGGGGTAAACCGATCGCGACTCCACCGGCCGGTTCGGTTGTTCAGGCTCAGGTCCTGAGAGCCCAGAAGCTGGAGGCGAGTGTGAAGCGGTAGGCCAATGCTGCTCTGACGACCTTGAGTGCTCCGCCCGCGCCGGTCGGGCCAGCGACATCGCGCCGGCTGGCCGCGGCACGCCTCGCACGATTGCCGCCCTTTCAGGGTCCGGGGAAGTCCTTGTCGTGCCTAGAACAGATGGCGCGCTCGTCGCAGTATCGAAAGCCAAGGCCATGCCGCTGGCGGCCGCATCGGGCGCCTCCGGTCCGGCCGGTCCAGGAGCGCTGGGGTGCTGAGGGGTAAGTTCGTCGGGCCCGGACACGATGGTCGACGGCGGCACAAACGCTTCCACATATGGCGGTGCCGACTCGGGTGGGCGTTGGCGATTGACGGTCGGGACTGTTTCGGACTCAGCGAGGCTTGCTTCCGCTTGAGGTTCGTCGTCGTCCGGTTTTCCGAGACCGGCAACGGCACATGCCGCCACCATCGGCACGTCTGGTCGGCATGCGACGAAAGCAGGCGTCTCAACCGCAGCCTTCATGTCTGCCATCGCATGTGCGATCGCCACATCGAATTGCGCCGCGGCAACCTCCATTGACTGGGCTGCCTGGTGCGGTTGCGTTGCGGCTGGCGCCTGAGGCCCAACGAGAAGGCCGGCCTGCATCCGAGTCACTCCTTGGTCCTGCCAGTCAGCAAGCGGCATGCCACGGAGCGACGATCGCCGAGCAACGGCCGGGGCCGTAAAACCGGACGGCGGTCGGCAACAATTGCCCGGCCGGTTGTGCCCGGGCAGGACCAATAGCGACAGCCGTGCGCGTGAATCATGGGCAATCGGCCGCCATGATCGCTGGCACGGTTCCTGCGAACCATCGAGCGGGCGTACCACCACCGCCGAAGGTCTTCGCAGGAGCGATCCAATGTCCTTGTTCGGTGCAATGAACACTGCGATCAGCGGCATGTCGGCGCAGTCCAGTGCCTTCGGCAACATTAGCGACAACGTCGCCAACAGCCAGACGGTGGGCTACAAGCGTGTCGACACAGCGTTCATCGATTACCTGACAACGAGTACCGCCTCGGCCAATATCCCCGGTGCCGTGGCGGCGCGGCCCGACTATGTGAACAACGTCGAGGGCACCATCACGCAGACCGACAATACGCTCGGCCTCGCGATTACCGGCCAGGGGTTCTTCGCGGTCTCGAAGCAGGCGGGAACCGTCAACAGCCTTCCGACATTCGAGACGCAGCAGGAGTATACCCGCGCCGGCGACTTCCAGATGGACAAGAATGGCTACCTGGTGAACTCGGCCGGCCTGTTCCTCAACGGCTGGCAGGTCGACCTCGCCACCGGCGTGGTCAACCAGAATACCCTGACGCCGATCCGGGTCTCGCAGACCGTCTTCAATCCGATCGCCACCGGCAACGTCTCGATCTCCGCCAACCTGCCGGCCACACCGGCACCCGGTACGGCAACCGCCGGGAACCCCATCCAGTCGGACATCGACGTCTACGATGCCATGGGCACGGCGCACACGGTGACCTTGAAGTGGCAGCTTCTTGCCGCCAATCCGGCCGCGGCGCCACCCATCGGGGCAAACACATGGCAGGTCGATATCTCGACCAAGGACGGCACGCCTTTTGCGGACTCGACGACGATCTCGTTTGGTACGGGCGCTTTGGGCGGTGCGCAGGCGGGCACCATCGATACGGTGAACAGCTCGACTTCAAACAACATCGTCGGCTCGGGAAACTACGCGGCAGGCGCGCCGGCGACTTTGCAGTTCAGTCCCGACTTCGGCGTGGGCGCACAGCCGATCACGTTGAACGTCGGGACCTACGGCCAGGCTGACGGCCTCACACAATATGCCGGGACCGAGTACAATCTGCGCGGCCTGATCCAGGACGGCGTCCCACCGGGTGCCTTCTCCTCGGTCAGCACCGCGACCAACGGCAACATCTCGGTGAATTACGACAACGGCCAGTCCCGCGTGATTGCTCGCGTGCCGCTGATCACCTTCAACGATCCAAACGGGTTGCAGCGCCAGGACGGGCAGGCGTTCACTGTCTCACCGAATTCCGGCGCACCGCTCGCCGAGACGGCCAGCACCAACGGCGCCGGCGACCTCCTTACTCAATCGATCGAGAGCTCCAACGTCGATATCGCCACCGAATTCTCCAAACTGATCGTCGCGCAGCGCGCCTATACCGCAAATACCAAGATGATCACGACAGCCGACGACATGCTGCAGCAGACGATCGACATGAAACGTTAAGGAGCAGGGGTTAGGGTCTGACCCATGCGACTTGACGGCGCATTGTCGATCGCTACCGGCGGTCTGGCCAACGTCAATCGCCAGATGGCGATCGTGTCGCAAAACGTGGCCAATGCCAGCACGCCAGGATATGCGTCAGAGGTTGCCACGCAGACCAGCGTCACCGCCGATGGCGAAGGCCTCGGCGTGCGCAGCGGCCCGGCGATCCGCAACCTCGATGCGATGCTGCAGGCCGAGGTGTTCCGCCAGAATGCGGCGGTGGCTGGTCTGCAGACGCAACAGACCGCATTGCAGTCGATCGATGCGGTGCAGGGCGTGCCCGGGCAAGGCAATGACATCGCCAGCCTGCTCGGCAATATGCAGGACCAGTTCTCGACGCTGCTCAACAACCCCGACAACGCGCCGCAGCAGAGCCAGGTCGTGCAGTCCGCGGTCACGCGGGCACAGGGGATCAACACGCTCGGCAATGCGTATGTCGCGCAGCGGCAGACCGCGGAGGACAATATCGTCACCGAGGTCGCGACGCTGAACGCGACGCTGGGCACCGTCGGCGAACTCAGCAACAAGATCGTCACGCTGAAGGTGGGGGACCACAGCACCGCCGATCTCGAGAACCAGCGCGACGCGGCGCTGGCACGTCTCTCGCAACTTCTCGACATCAAGGTGCTGGGACAGCCGAACGGCGACCTGCTGATCGCCACCACCGCCGGCCTCGTCCTGCCGATCCATGGCGCCACCAATCCCTTCACGGCCGACGGTGCCAACGTGCAGCCGAACGCGTTTTATCCGGGTGGCGGTATCAAAGGCATCATGCTGGGCGGCGCCGATGTGACCGCTGCGCTCCGCGGTGGGCAGATTGGTGCCAATATCGCACTACGCGATACCACCCTGCCGACCGACCAGGCGGAACTGGACGAATTCGCGCAGAACCTTGCCGTCCGGTTCAACGACTACGGCCTGACGCTGTTCACCCAGCCCGGCGGAACGCTGCCGACGAATGTGCCGCCGCCGGTGCAGAGCGGCTATGTTGGCTTTGCCGGCAGCATCCAGGTCAATCCGGCGGTGCAGTCCGATCCATCGATCGTGCGCGATGGCGACGTCCCGCCGGTGCCGGCGCGCGCCGGCTACACCGACATCATTAACGCGGTACTGAATACTGTACTGGGCAGCAATCCTCCGCTTGCGTCCAACGTCGCAGGCCTGGGTCAGGCGGGCAATTTGCGCGCCCCCTACGTGTCGCCGCCCTCGCTGGGTCAACTCGCCGCCACGATGCTTGCGTCACAGGCGCAGGAGAGCGCCGCCATCACCACGCAGGCTGACACCGAACAGGCAGTGCAGACCACACTGGCGAGCAGGCTGTCGGCCCAGAGCGGCGTCAATATGGATACCGAGATGTCGCACATGATCCAGTTGCAGAACGCCTACGGCGCCAACGCCAAGATCATCGTCGCGATACAGGCGATGTGGACGGCGATGCTTGATGCGGTGCGATGAGGAGCAGGGCATGAGCGGCAGCATCACCATGACCGGCGTCACCGGCTACGCCACGCTCGCCAGGCTGATCCAGGACAGCGAGGCGACGCATCGCCGGCTCGACAACCTTACCAACCAGGTGAGCACCGGTCTCGTCGCCGACAACTACGCGGGACTTGGCAACGGCGCCTCGGTGTCGCTCGATCTGCGGCCGCAGATCGCCAATCTGCGGACCTGGCAGAACAATGTGGATGCCGCGACGGGACGCATGACGGTGGCGCAGTCGGCGCTGACCCAGATCCAGTCGGTCGCCGCTGATTTCTATACGCAACTCAACAACGTCCAGGGCGTGAACGCGAGCGCCGTGGACACCATAGCGGCCTCCGCGCGCGATGCGCTTCGCCAGGTGGCGGGTCTGCTGGATACGCAGGATGGCGGCGTCTATGTGTTCGCCGGTCAGGATACCGCCAATGCGCCGGTCCCCGATCCTGACCATATCGCCGACGGGACCCCCGGCACTTTCTTCGGCGAGATCCAGGCCGATGTCGGCCAGCTTGGCGTACAGACGGCAGCCTGGGTGGCGCAGGCCACGTTCGGCGTCGCAAGCTACACCGGCATCGCCGGCCCGCCCTCCCCGTTTTCCGATTACCTGTCCACGACGGATCCGCCGGACCTGCCTACGGTGCAGGTGGGACAGAACTCCACAGAGACCACGGGACTGTCCGCCAGCCACAACGGACTGATCCCGCTTTCGGTGGGCGGTCCGGTAATCCCCGGCGGGCCGAACTCCACCACCGGGTCTTACATGCGCGACATACTGCGTGCGTTGGCGACGATCGGCTCGCTCAGCACGGCGCAGGTGAATACCCCCGGCTTCCAGGACCTTGTGCAGGACACTCGCATCAGTCTGTCGGGAGCGATCGGTGCCATGGCGCAGGACGCCGGCGTGCTGGGCAACGTGCAGTCGTCGCTCACCGCCACGCAGAGCCGCCTCGCGGATACCGAGACGGCGCTGACCGGGCTGGTGTCCTCGGCCGAGGACGTCGATATGGCGGCGACGCTATCGCGGCTTTCTGTGGTGCAGACGCAGATGCAGGCCTCCTACCAGCTCATCGCCACGCTGAATGGCCTGTCGCTCGTGAAGTTCCTGCCCGTCGGATGATCAAAACGCAGCGTGCTTCATCGGAAGTTAACTCGATGACGTCAGGATGGCTGCATGCCCGCAAAAGGCGGGGGCATGTGTAACACTATGGACAAGAAGGGTAAGATACCATGTCCCTCAACTCTGTGAATACCAACGTGGGCGCGATGATCGCGCTCGAATCGCTCAATCGAACCAATTCGGATCTGGCTGCGACACAGAAGCGGGTTTCGACCGGCTATCGCGTTGCCGATTCCACCGATGACGGCGCGGCGTATGCCGTGGCCCAATCGGTCCGTTCCGTCGTCGGTGGTCTGACCACTGCCAACCAGCAGCTCGGCAACGTGCAGGGACTGTTGTCCACGACGCAGTCGGGTCTGAACGACATCTCCAACACGATGGCGAGCATGCGCGACGTGCTGGTCAGTCTGAGTGATGGCAACGCGTCGACCACCACAAGGGCGCAGTATCAGACGCAGTACAAGTCGCTTCTGGCCAACATCAAGACGTTCCTCCAGGATTCGAACTACGGTGGGAAAAGCCTGATCGGGAACTTTGCCACCGATCCGTACAAGGCCACGGCAGTCAACGTGGTGCGCAACGAGGCAGGCGCTACATACGGAATCGTCTCCTACAATGGTTCAGGGCTTTACGCCTCGCTTGCCCTTCTGTCGGCAGCCTCGACCGCCGTGGCAATAGCCGCGCTTACCAAGGGAGGGAATTTCATCAGTCATTCGGACACGGTCGGCACCCAACTGAACACCGTTGGCTCGGAGATCACCTACGTCTCCAATCAGATCAAGTTCAACAGCAACAGGATCGACGCCTTGAACCAGGGCCTCGGTGCGCTGGTGGATGCCGATCTGGCCAAAGAATCGGCGCAGTTGCAGTCGCTGCAGATCCGTCAGCAGTTGGGCACGCAAGCCCTGTCGCTGGCGAACCAGGCGCCGCAGACGCTGCTGAGCCTGTTCAAGTAATGTGTTCGAGACCGCTCTCCGGGTTGGCAGAACGCCCGCCCGGACGCGGCTCTCGGCCTCGCTGTCGACAGGCAGCGCTTCGTTCCGACCGGCACGATGCGCAGCAGGGGACGCCACATGTCCAATCTTGTATTGGAGTTGCGCCAGGGCGAGATGATGATCGTCAACGGCGCACCCATTCGGTTTCGTACCAAGTCTCGCATCGAACTGACCGCGAAGGCCCGCTTCCTGTTCGGCAAGCAGATCATGCCGCCGGACCAGGCCGACAGCCCGGCCCGCCGTATCTACTTCGCATTGCAGTCGGCCTATATCGGCTCCGAGGACGAGCGGAGCAACGGTCTCGTCGCAGCGCGCGCTCTCATCGCCGAGTTCAAGCAGGCAACGACGTCGGCGCTTGCGTGCGAGATCCTCGATAGAGCGCTGAGCGCGGCCGAGGCGGACGATTGCTACCAGGCCCTGAAGCTCGCACGGCGTATCATTCGCCATGAGGATGCGGTCCTGGGGCACACACCGGTCGCTGTCAATCCGGCGATCGGGCATCCCATCCCGCATGAGAAGGACCAGCTACAGCCATGCAAAATGTGAGTCAGGCAGCCCAGGCCTATCAGGCGGCTGCCAGCTATCGCAGCCAGCGCGAGCAGGAAGCCGACGTGTTCCGCCGCATCAGCGGTGCACTGAAGGCCGCACGGGATGCGGGACCGACCCAGCGTGTGCAGGCGATCGCCGACAACCGCCGCCTTTGGATAACGCTGGCTGACCTGATGCGTGACCCGCTGAATCAACTGCCGCAGAATCTGCGGGCATCGATTGTCTCAGTCGGCATCACCGTCCAGCGCGAGATGGAACGCGACATGCCCGACCTCGAGTTTCTGATCGGTATAAATGAGAACATCGCCGCCGGCCTGGCTGGGTAGGTTTAAGGCTATCGTTCCGCTCACCTAACCAGTCTCTCACGCGAGCGAATCGCCCGCGGCAACAGGCTCAAAAGGAGCCCCCATGGAGCAACTGCATGCAACGGCGGATGCCGACGCCCTGAGCGCTCGGATCTCGGCCCTGCTCGATGCCAACCGACCCGCCGTCGCAAGGCAACTGCTGTCGGCCATGCAGCGCCTCGCACCGCCTTCGCCGGTCATTTCGGAACTTGCGGTTCGCGTCGCTGTCGGCGAAGGACGTCCCGAGCAGGCACTTGAGGAACTTGATGCCGGCATTTCGCAATTTCCCGACTGTGCCGCCCTGCGCAGATCTCGTGCCGAAATTCGTCTGGGGATGGACGACAGGATTGGAGCGCTGGCGGATGCGGCGGAGGCAGTCGTTCTCGATCGCAACGATCCCGCGGCAAAGGCCTTGCTGGGCGTCCTGCTGCTGGAACACCGCCGGACCAAAGATGCACTTGCCTGCCTGAACGAGGCCGCGGCGGCCGATCCGGCCAATCCCGCCTATTGCCAGTACCTGGCAGCTGCGCAGGAGGCCGATGGCGACATCGACGCCGCCCGCGCGACGCTCGCGACTGGTACTGCATCGGCTCCGACGCGCGTGGACCTGCGCAACGCGGCGATCCTGCTTGCGATCCGACACAGCGACTTCGTCGGCGCATGTCGCCTTGCCGAGGAGGCTCGCGTCGCCGGTGTGGCCGACGCATGCACGTTCGGTCTGATGGGCCACGCTCTCTCCAGCCTCGGACACCACACCGATGCCGCGAACGCCTACGCCGAGGCGCTCAAGCTTGGACCGGAGGATCCGTACGTTCGCCATCTCGTGGCGGCCGCGGGCATCCTGCCCAGCGAACCGCGTGCGCCGGTCGATTATCTGCGGGCGGTGTTCGACGGCTATGCTGAGCGCTTCGAGACCCACCTCATAGCTCTGGGCTATCGGGTCCCCGGCCTGGTGCGTGCAGCGCTCGCCCAGCATCCATGCATCACCCAGGGAGAACGCCTCGGTCCGGCGCTCGATCTTGGCTGCGGCACCGGATTTGTCGCCGTGGTGCTCTCCGATCTGCCCGTGGCCCCGTTGGTCGGCCTCGATGTGTCGTCCCGCATGCTGGAGGTCGCGGCGGCGAAGCAGCTTTATGCAGAGCTGCACCAGGCGGACCTGATGAGCTTCCTGAAGGAGGACACACGGCCCTGGCGACTCATCGTGGCGGCCGATGTGCTGCCCTACTTCGGCGCGCTGGCCGATGTGCTGGCCGCCGTGCATGGCAGCCTCGAGCCGGGAGGCTGGTTCATATTCTCGCTCGAGGAATTGCTGCCGGACCACCAAGGTGTGGTGCCGGGCGGCGGCGAGTGGGCACTGCAACGGCAAGGCCGCTACGCGCACGGCATCGACTATGTGACCGGGGCAGCGTGCCACGCGGGTTTCGTAATTCGCGGGCTGCAACGCCAGACCCTGCGGCACGAGGCGGATGCGCCGGTTGCCGGGTTCCTTGCGGTGCTGGAGAGGCCTGCCACATGATCGCCGACGCAGCGCTCGAGAGGCTGTACGCCGGCGATCCGGCCAGCGCGCTTGCCATGCTGGATGCCGCCGCTGCCACGGACACGCTCGATCCGGCATTGCTCGTTGCAACCGGTATCGTCCAGCTTGCCAATCGTTGCCCCGAAAGGGCGCTCCCGGCTTTGCGCTCCGCGGTCGCGCTCGGGGAAACCGCACCCACCACATTGCTCAATCTTGCGCTGGCCGAACTGCAGGCAGGTGACGCGGCTCGCGCGTTCCAACTTATGGAGTCGCTGGAGCTGCATCTTCCCGAATGGGAAGAGACGCCGTTGCGCCTTGCCGAAGCGTTTCGCGCAGCAGAACGGATGCAGGAAGCCGAGAGGGCATACGGTCGCGTCCTGGACATCAACCCCCAGCGCGAATCGGCATTGCTCGGACTGGCCGGGTTGCTGCTCATGCGGGGCGAACATGAGACGGCGCGGGAGTTGCTGTTGCGCTGTTGCGGCATCGCGCCCCACCGTGCCGACGCCTGGGACACGCTTGGCTTTGCGCTGCGCGCCACCGGCGACGTGTCGCTGGCCGAGTCCGCGTTTGCCAGGGCGCATGAACTGGCGCCGCATGTTCTCCAGTACGCGCTTCATCGCGTTGAGGCCGCGCATGCCTCGGGCAACGAAGAGGGCCTGCTGGCCTGGCTCGATGTTGCCGTTCAGGCCGACCCGCTGAATCCGGTTCTGAGCGCGGCGCGGGGTATCGTGCTCGAACATCTTGGCCGCCCGGCCGAAGCAGCCGATGCCCTGGAAGCTGCCACAGCACTCGCCCCCGAGGCGTGTCTCCCTGCATGCCTGCTCGGTGAGGTGCTCGCGCGCTCAAATCGGCTGAAAGCAGCCGAGGTCGCACTGCGCCGCGGCATCGAGCTCGCACCCGACAACGCGGAGCTTCGCAACACGCTCGCCACGGTGCTGTTCCGCATGCATCGCCACGCGGAGGCTCGCAGCGAGCTGCTGACATCGCTGGAGCGCAACGGCGAGCGGACGAACGAGCTGTGCAATCTCGCCAATGTCACCGCGTGTCTTGGGTTGCAGGACGAGGGCGTGGCGCTTGCGCGGCGCGCCATCGAACTTGCTCCCGACGCAGTGTTGCCGCGACGTGCGCTGTGCAGCACGCTAAGCTATCGCGACGGCACCACAGGCGCCGAGTTGCTCGCCGCGCTGCGCGACTCCTCCGATCGGCTGCCGCGAGAGCATCCGGCAGCCTTTGCCAATCGGCCGGACCCTGAGCGCCCGCTTGTTCTCGGGCTGCTGTCCGGTTCGCTGCGGGTACATCCGGTGGGCTGGCTGACCGTCGCCGGCTTCGAGACGCTGGACCCTGCCATGTTCTCGGTCATCTGCCTGGCACAGAGCGCGGCCGATGACTGGATCGCACGACGGTTCCGGTCACTGGCGCGCGAGTGGCACGACGTGGACACCCTGGGCGATGCGGCGCTGGCGGCAAAGGCGCACGCGCTCGGCATCGACGTCCTGATTGACCTCGGCGGCTATGGCGAGTCAGCGCGCATGCCGGCCTGCGCCTACCGCATGGCGCCGGTGCAGGTGAAGTGGGTCGGCATGCAGAACCACAGCTCCGGCCTCGCCGAGATGGACTGGATTCTGACCGATCGCTGGGAAACCCCGCCCGCGCTGGCGCACCTCTATTCCGAGCGGCTGCTGTCCCTGCCGGATGGCTATGTCTGCTACAGTCCGCCGCCTTATGCGCCTGATGGCGCGCCGTTGCCGGCATCGTCCCAAGGGTACATCACCTTTGGCTGCTTCAACAATCTTGCGAAGATCACGCCGCGCGTGATCGCGACCTGGTCCGGGATCCTACGGCGTCTGCCGGATTCGCGACTGGTACTGAAGGCGCATCAGTTCGCCGATGCCGACACCGCAAGGCGCGTCCTCGCAGAGTTTGCGACCCATGGCGTCCATCCGGCACGCCTGGAGCTGCGCGGCCCGTCGGGCCACAGGACGTTCATTGGCCAGTACAACGACATCGATATCGTGTTGGACCCGTTTCCCTATTCCGGCGGGTTGACGACATGCGAGGCACTCTGGATGGGGGTGCCCACAGTGACGATGCCCGGTGAAACATTCGCGTCGCGCCATTCGGTCAGCCATCTCAGCAATGCCGGCCTGGGCGATTGGGTGGCCGCCGATATCGCAGGCTATGCCGATCTGGCCGTCGCGAAGGTATCCGACATCGACGCTCTCGCGACGCTGCGTTCCGGGCTGCGTGCCCGGGTGAAGGCGAGCCCGTTGTGCGATGCGCCACGCTTCGGCCGCATCCTGGGCGCCGTGCTCAGATATGCGTGGCGTGACTGGTGCGCCGGTCGCCGATCTGTTGGCCGGGCCTAATAGCGGAGGACGCCGGATGGAACGCTGGTACCCGGACAGGATAGTGGCCGGCAATATCGACGACTATCTGTCGTGTCTGGCTGATCCGGCTTATGACAGTTCCCTGATCCAGATCCTTGGTCAGCTCTTTCCCAACAAGGATCGGAGCCGCCTGATCTTTGCCGAATTCGGCGTTTGGAAGGGAGCCACGACCGGGCAACTGGCCAGGTTCCTGAACAATCAAGGTCAGCTTCACCTGTTCGACTACAGTGACACGGTATCCGATCTGAAGAAGAAACTGCAAAAGGCGGGATTCAGCAACGTCATAGGATGGGGTAACTCTTACCGCTATCTCGACTCCTACAATTGGAGCCTTCGGTACATCCTGGAGCATCACAGCGATCTCAGATACGACTACATCTTTCTGGATGGCGCGCATACCTGGGCAATCGACGCGCTGACGTTTCTCCTTTGCGATCCATTGCTCAACGTAGGAGGCTACATCGACTTCGATGACTACGGATGGCGGCTGCGGGGGTCGTCACTCGATCCAAGCCGTGTGACGGACACCGCCGAGCTGTACACCGATGCGCAGATCGACGACTTCCAGGTGCGGGCGATCGTGGAGCTGCTGGTCCGCAGGCGTGGCAATTACCGCGAGATCATCAAGAACCGCCTGTTCCAGAAGGTCGCGGCAACGAACCATGTAGAGTTGCCTGGGGATACGACGGCGAGCGCTCGGGTGGCGTTGCCGGCCTGCGCCACGCCCGATATCGGCGCCCCGCATCTGTTCGGCCGGGAGCTCGACGTGATGGAGCGCATCATGGACAGCGGCCATCGTCGATACCTGGAGTTCGGCGTCGGCGGCAGCACATTGCTCGCGATACGGAGCGGTCTTGAAAGCGTCGTGGCGGTTGACTCGGACCCGGACTGGGTGGCTGCAACGCTCAGGAACCCGGAGATCGATGCGGCGGTCAGGGTTGGTCGCGCGGATATCCGGCATGCCGATATCGGACCGGTGACACAATGGGGATACTCAGGCGGATCGGAACATGTGGAGAATTGGCCGACCTATATAGCCACCGCTTGGGACGCGTGGTCGCAGCGCAACGAGATGCCGGATCTTGTATTCGTCGATGGACGCTTCCGCGTCGCCTGTTGCCTGTCGGTCATCCTGCTGGCCGCAGCGGACCCGGAGCTGACTCGGAACCTCCGGCTGGTGCTGCACGACGTGGGCCCGGATCGGTCGTTTTACGACGAGGTATTCCGGTTCTTTGATATCGTTGAATCGGTCAACACGCTGCGCGTGATGAGGATCAAACCCGATGTTCCTTGCAGCCAGGTGATGTCGGTGCTGCTGCGCCGTCAGTTCGATCAGCGCTGATGCCGGCAGCAGTTGGACCGCCCTTCGCCGGCGAGTGTGCCTCCGCGGAAGGCTGCACGATCTGCCGCGCGGGAGCCGTTGCGACACGCTCGTGTCGACCCAGTGGCGTCGGACCGAAATGCGTGACGTCCCAGCGCTGATAGGCCTCGATCTGCCGCTGACTCGGGATCGACGTGGTGATCGACCCGGTGTCGTTGTGGAACTCGATCACCACCAGCCCGAGCGATGGCTCGAGCCGCAAGGTCGGATTGATGATCGGCTTGGGAGGAACGGCAGACCCCGCCTGTGACGGCGCCTCACTTGCGGTCGCGGTCTTCGGCTCGCTGGCACCGTCGCTGCCCGCACGGGGCACTGCAACGGCTTGGACGGAGAAGTCACTGGACATGGCGGCATTGACCGCTGAACGCTGCACCGTTCTGGCGCCCGGGACGCGGCCATCCTGCATCGGTTACCGTAAAGATACGGTTAAACGGTCTTCACCAATACCACCGCTTCCACTTCCACCGAGATGTTGCGCGGCAGGCTTGCCATTCCGACCGCGGACCGCGCCGGCCGACCACCCTCGCCCAGCACCTGCACGAACAGATCGGTGCAGTCGTTGATCACCTCGGGATGCTGCGTGAAGTCCGGCACGGCGTTGACCATGCCGAGCACCTTCAGGATCGTGTCCACACGCTCCAGCGTGCCGACGGCGGCGATCATGTTGACCAGCAGATTGATGCCGCACAGCTTCGCCGCCGCGTAACCCTGCTCCACCGTAAGGTCGGCGCCGACCTTCCCGGTGATCATCGTCTCGTCGGCGCGGCGTGGACCGACACCGGACAGGAACAGCAGATTGCCCGCCAGCCGGAACGGAACATAATTGCCGATCGGCTTCGGCGGGGATGGAAGCGTGAGGCCGAGATCGGCCAAGCGTTGGTCGGCACTCATCAGGCCGTCCTCCTTATTGCCACGGTGTCATGTCGCGCCAGCGGGCGTCCTCTCGCTCGCGTTCGGGCTTCGCGTATGGTTAGCATCGCGTCGTCGGGGTGGCGAGCCGAAGGCATCCGCCGCACGCTCACCCTCGCCTGTTCAGGAGGACAATCATGACCATCGCCGAGACCCTGGCTGAGCGGATCGCCGGCGTGCGCCACGACGCGCTGCCGGCGGAGGCGCTGCACTGGGCGCGCGTGGCAATCCTCGACACGGTCGGATGCACGCTGGCCGGCGCGAGCGAGCCATGCGCACGCATCGTGGCGCGCGTAACCGCCTCGTACGGCCCGTGCCTGGTGTTCGGTACCGCGCAACGCACAGCACCGCTGGATGCCGCGTTGATCAACGGCACCGCCTCGCACGCACTCGATTTCGACGATTGCAGCGACACGCTCGGCGGGCATCCATCGGCGCCGATCCTGCCGGCGCTGTTTGCGCTGGCCGAGACGCGGCCGGCCGATGGGCAGGCGTTCGTCGCCGCCTACGTGGCGGGTTGGGAAACCGAGACGCGCATCGCGCGCGGCATCAATTTCTACCACTACGAGAAGGGCTGGCATCCGACCGCGACGATCGGCGTGTTCGGCGCGACGGCTGCGTGCTGCCATCTGCTGGGATTGGGGCCGGAGGTGACGGCAAAGGCTTTGGGGCTGGCCGCGTCGTTCGCATCGGGCGTGAAGGCGAACTTCGGCACGATGACGAAGCCGCTGCACGTAGGGCATTCGTCGCGCAATGGGATGCTCGCCGCGCTTCTGGCGGCGGACGGGTTCACCGCGAACGCCGGCGCGCTGGAGCACAGGCAGGGCTTTCTGCATGTGTTCAACGGCGAAGGGAATTTCGATGTGGAGCCGATCCTGCGTGAGTGGGGTCAGCCGTGGGACATCGTGCGGCCGGGCGTGGCGATCAAGCAGTATCCCTGCTGCGGCAGCACGCACCCCGCGGTGGACGCGATCCTGTCGCTGGTGCGCGAGCATGGGCTGACGCCGGCGATGGTGGAACGCGTCGACTCTTGGACGCATCCGCGCCGGCTGGCGCACACCAACCGGCCCGATCCGCAGAGCGAACTCGATGCCAAATTCAGCGTACAATACTGCCTGGCGCGTGCGCTGGTGGATCGCCGCGTGTCGCTCGAACATTTCGAGGATGATAGCGTCCGCGATCCCGCGATCCGCGCGCTGCTGCCGCGCATCCACGCGGCGCCGCATCCCGAGATGTCGATGGCGAGCACCGAGCATTTCGGCGCCGAAGTGCGGGTGACGCTGATGGATGGGCGAGTGGTGTCAGCGAAGGTGGCGCGCCCGCTTGGCCGCGGACCGGGCAATCCGTTGCCGATGGAGCTGCTGGAGGCGAAGTTCCTCAACTGCGCGACGCGCGCACTGACCATGGACTCCGCGGAGCGGCTGCTCGCGGCGCTGCGCCGCGTAGATACGGTGGCGGATGTCCGGCTGGTGACGGACGCGATGGTACCGGCGGCGGCGTTGGCGGCGGATTGACGGATCGCTGCGGAATCTACGCCCTTCCCGACACCCGCCGACCGATCTCCAGGGCGGCGAACGAAGGCACCGGCCCCGGCATCAGCCAGCGGAAACCCTGTTCGATCAGGCTTTCGACGTTCTTCGCATCCACGTGGGGGTGACCGCACGGCACATTGTACTGCTTGCAGATTGCCAGTACCTCGTTGATCGCCGAGGCCACCGTCGGATGCTCATATTGCCGCGGATAGCCAAGGTCCTGCGACAGATCGCCCTCGCCGATCAGCACCACGCCGATCCCTGGCACCTGTTCGAGCATCTTGGGCAGGTTGGCGATCGCACGCTTCTCCTCGCACATGATCACCACCAGGACCTCGCCGGCCGGATTGAGCGGCCAGGTGTCGGCGCGCGGGTAGTATTCCTGGTCGGTCAGGCCCCAGTAGCGCGCGGCCGTGCGCGGCGCGTCGCCGCGCTGGCCGGGTGGATCGGAGTATTTCGCCTCGCGGGGGCGCGGATAGCGACACGCCTGAACGGCGTTGCGTGCGTCCTCAACCGTGGATACGTGCGGCCATACGATGCCATAGACGCCGATGTCCAGCACCTGCTTGGCGATCCACTGACTGTTCTCGCCGCCGTTCGGCGGGATGCGCACGAACGGCGTCACGGCCGGCGCGATCGAGCCGGATGCGGCGATCTGGCGGCGATTCAGCATGTATTGCAGGCAGTCGCGCAGCGCCTTGATGTCGTACGGATTGTGCTCCATCTCGAACACCACGCCGTCATACGGCGCGCCGGAGATGGTCAATGCATTGCTGATCTCGCCGCTGGTGAAGGGAACGAACGCCGGCTTGCCGGATTCCAGCGCCTTGATAGCGCCATTGAGGCGGGGAATGTCGGCCATCGTCTTCTCCTTATGTCACGAACAGTTCTTCGACGCTGTAGGCACGCGGGATCAATCCCTGCTCGGCAGCATAGCGCATCAGCAGCTCGATGGCAGGGCGGTTGGCACCGATGCCGTATGGCACTGCGTCGTCGGCCAGCCGCTTCGACTCTGCGAACAGCCGCATCAGTTCGTCGGCCAGCCACGGATACTCGGCCAGCACCGCATCCTTCACCACGACGACGTGGTTGATCGGGTAGACGCCGGTCTTGCGGGACCACTCGGCGGCGACGGCATCGGCGTCCGGAATCACGCTGCGGACCTTGGTGGGATCGACGCCGGCCAGCGCCACTGCGGCATCGATCTCGCCGGACAGGAACATCGCGGGCAGGGAGTGTCCAGGCCCTATGCGCTGCACGAATGGCGGATCGACAAACTCCTGCACATGCGCATCCTCCTCGGTGACCCAGGTCATCGAGTCAGGCGCGATGCCGTACTCGTCGCGCAGAATGCCGCGTACCCAGACACCGGTGGTCTGCGACCAGGCGCGCACGCCGATACGTTTGCCCACCAGATCGGCCGGTCCGCGCAACGGAGAATCGTGCCGGCAGGTCAGAGCGCCGTGATGCAGGCCGCTCAACAGCACGACCGGCAGCGCGGTAATCGGCTTGCCGTAGGCACGCGCCTGCGCATGCGTCGTCAGTGCGATCTCGCACAGGTCGAATTCCATCGCCCGCGTCATGCGGCGGAAGGCGCGCGTGACCGGATCGACCTCGACGAAGTCGAAGCCCACGCGGTTCGAGGCTACGGCGCCTTCCTTCAGCGCGCGCGCCAGCGGCGATTTGCCAAGCGCCGTGCGGAGGACGAGTTCCCGTGTCATTGCCAGCGCCGCGAAGCAATCCCCATGGGATTGCGCTCTTGGTTCGAGATTGCTTCGCTGCGCTCGCGATGACACGGGAAGCTCATGGGGTTTTCACCGTCGGATAGATGTCCGCTCCATAATGCCTGCGGAACTCGGCGATCTGGTCGGCGGGCGGCGGTGCATAGGTGCAGCGCTTCGATGTGAAGCGTCCGCCCATCAGCCGGTTGGTCTTCACCGCCATCTCGCCCAGCTTCACCAGGTTCGTGATGCCGTTCAGGATCGGCATGCCGGCCGCCTCGTGGATCTCCGTATGCGCAAGCAGTGCCATCACCACGCCACCGGCAGCGATCACCACCTCGGCTCCCGCCTGGGCGTTGGCCCGCGCCGCGCGCTCGAATTGCGCG